>CALFJE010000127.1 GCA_937877545.1 uncultured Selenomonadales bacterium
TTCTTCGCGGAGCGGCTGTTGACGGTGTGGCTGTGGCAAAATCCGTTGCGCATAAGGCGGTTGCCCGTCCTGTTCCGCGCAGGCGTTTGATTGGAGGTGAGCAAGTTGAGGATACAAGGGTCGGTTATCATTGAGCAGGGCGTGACGTTCGCGATAATCGTGGTGAATCAGACGGTGACGAATTACACCTCGCGAATGATACAAATGCGAAATTTCCTGTCGCCGTATTTCCCGAACATGCCGATAATTTTGATGTCGCAGGACGCAAACGGGACGCCGCATTACTACGGGCGGCAAGACATAGTTAAGTTTCTGCGTTCGATTCGGCTCGACCAAATACCGTGGAAGGAGTACGTTATATATTGAAAATTTTAATGCATATGTGTTGCGCGCCGTGTTCGTGCTATACCGTCAAGCGGTTGCGCGAGGAGGGCTTTGAGCCTGTCGGGTACTTTTTTAATCCGAACATACATCCTTGGCAGGAATGGCGGCGGCGTTTGAAGACTGCGCGGGAATTCGCCGATAAGGTGGTGCTTGAGCTGGTGGCGGATAATCATTACGGCTTGCGGGAGTTTTTATCTAAGGTATGGAACTTGATTGACGAGGCGGATACGATTCAATTCGCGGACGGCTATCATAAGCGTTGCGGGATATGCTATGCGTGGCGACTTCAAGAGACCGCCCGCTACGCCGCCGAGCACGGCTTTGAGCTTTGGACTTCCACGCTTTTTTACAGCCGGCATCAGAATCACGAGCGGATGAAAAAAACAGCCGAGCACTTTGCGAACGTGTTCGGCGTTAATTTTTACTATGAAGACTTCCGCGCAGGTTGGCAGGAAGGAATTGATTTGAGTATGGAGCTGGGGCTTTATCGGCAGAATTATTGCGGATGCGTGTTCAGCGAGGAGGAGCGTTTCAGCAATGATCTGCGTAAAGCCCGCAAGAAATTTTTCGCGGCAGTCGGTAGTTAGTAGCTGGTAGCTAGCTGTTAGCTTATTAGCTGTTAGCCTAAAAGCTCAACCCCTAAAAGCTAAAAGCTTATTTTTCAGCCTGAGCTGCCTTGTGTTCTTCGATAATCTTTTCGGCGAGCTTATCGGGCATGGGGTCGTAGTGCGAAAACTTCAAGCTGTAGGAGGCGCGTCCCTGCGTCTGCGAACGCAAATCCGTCGCGTACTTATAAAGTTCGCTGGAGGGTATCAGAGCCTTAACTTCGGTCATGCCTTTGCCCTTGGGATCCATGCCGAGGATTTTGCCGCGCTTGCTGTTGAGCTTGCCGATAATGTCGCCCATATAATTTTCGGGCGTGAGGACGGTTATCTCGTCAATCGGCTCAAGGAGAATCGGGTCGGCGGAAAGGATACCCTTTTTAATGGCGATAGAGGTCGCGGTCTTGAAGGCGGCTTCGGAGCTGTCGACAGCGTGATAGGAGCCGTCAAACAGATTGACGCTGACATTGACGACGGGGTAGCCCGCAATGACGCCTTCCGCCAAAGTTTCCTGGGTGCCTTTCTCGACGGCGGGGAAATATTGACGCGGAACGCTGCCGCCGAAAATACTTTCCGACCAAACATTGCCGTTGTTGACTTCGGGATTGGCATCCTTATTAGGACCGATACGGAGCCAAACGTCGCCGTATTGCCCGTGACCGCCGGATTGCTTTTTATGCTTGCCCTGGACTTCAACCTCCTTGCGAATGGTTTCGCGATAAGCAACACGCGGCTCGCCCAAAACCATTTGCACGCCGAACTTGCGCTGGAGTTTGTCGCTCAAAATATCCAGATGAACTTCGCCGACGCCCTTAAGAATCGTCTGCTTGGTCTCGGCGTTCTTGACGAGCATAATCGTGGGGTCTTCGTCCTGCTGGCGGATAATCGCGCCGAAAACTTTATCCTCCTCGCCCTTTTTAGCCGACGTGACAGCCATAGCCAACATGGGTTCGGGGTATTGAATGCGCTCGTACTTAATGGGCGCGGCTTTGTCGCAAAGGGTGTCGCCGGTCTTGGCGTTGGCAAGCTTGCTGGTGACGACAATATCGCCCGCGTGCGCCACGTCGACGGGGATTTGTTTCTTGCCCTGCATGGTGAACAAGCCGCTTAAACGCTCCTGCCCCTCGCCGCTCGCGCCGATAAGCTGATACGTGGCGTCGCCTTTCATGTCGCCGCTGATAACGCGCACATACGACATACGCCCGACGAACGGGTCAACCATCGTCTTAAAGATTTGCCCGCTGAAAGGCTCGGTAACTTTGCGCTCGACAAGCTCATCGGTTTTCGGGTTAATGCCGCTGTAGTCCTTGGAATCGGGCGCAGGGAAGAATTCGACGACGCTGTTAAGGAATTTCTTGACGCCGATATTTTTAAGCGCACTGCCCACGAACACGGGGAAGACTTTAGCCTCGCGAATGCCCGCCGCCAACGCCTCGGAAATTTCGCCCTCGTCCAAATCGTCGACTTCGCCCTCAAGATATTGCATCATGAGTTCATCGTTAAACTCGGCAATGCTGTCAATCATGTCGAGCCGCGCAGATTCGATTTCGTCTTGCAAGTCGGCGGGGGCGTCGAATTTCTCTTCGTCGGCGTTGACCTTGGAAAAGACTTTGAGCAAATCGACGACGCCCTTAAAGCTGTCCTCCTTGCCGACGGGGATTTGGACGGGCACGACGCTGTTGCCGAATTTATCTTTAAGCTGAGCGAGGACTTTTTCAAAGTCGGCGTGTTCGCGATCCATTTTGGTAACGAAGAAGGCGCGGGGGAGGTTGAGGCTTTCGGCGAGGCTCCAAGCCTTTTCGGTTTCGACCTCGACGCCGGCACTTGCCGAAACGACGATAACGGTTGCGTCCGCCGCCGCCAAGGCTCCGTACATTTCCGCCACAAAGTCGGGGAAGCCGGGCACGTCGATGGCGTTAATCTTGAAGTTTTTCCACTCCAGAGCCGCGAGGCTTGCGCTTATGGACATTTTGCGTTTATTTTCTTCCGGCTCGAAGTCGAGGACGCCGGTACCGAGGTCGACGTTGCCCAAGCGGGTGGTCGCGCCGCTGTCGAACAGAGCCGCCTCAAGCAGGCTGGTCTTGCCGGAGCGTCCGTGTCCGCAGAACGCCACATTTCGTATCGATTCGCTTTTGTAATCCTTCATGTTTAAGTTATTCCCTCCATTAAATTTTTTCGCGTGGCTTATTCTATCGCCGCCCAAGATTTTCCTGCCTGCCCTTGCGCCGAAACTTTTTGGCGAGTTTTTTCGTTGACGGCGGAAAATGTTTCTGCTAAGCTTGTAACGAACTCGGATTCGGAGCGTATAATAGGCAGAAAGGAGGCTGATAACTATGATTGAAGACAAATTCGCGGACGAAATGCTAAGCGACGAGGAACTCGACAACGTGGCGGGCGGCACTCGCGCCGAAACCAGAGAAATGGATATTGCGTTGAACAAAAGGCTTTATGGCTTAGATTTTAGCGCGTTGGACATTGCCCAAGCAGACCATATGCTTTACGCGAAATCCGATTTGGAATCAGAACTTACCCGTTTGGGAGTGCAATTTAAAATAGACGTGGGCAAAGACGGCACCGGCGTCGGCGAAAAAGCCAACGAATACTACTACCACGGCGTTAAAATTTCTCACGAACAGCTTATGAATATCATCAATAAATGACAGAAAAAAAAGCCCTTCGGCAAGTGTCGGAGGGCTTTATGTTTGACAAGCCAAAAAATTTTTTTACAATAATTTCGTAACCAAATACGGATAAAAATAACGGCGGTGATGTTGTGATTAAAGATTTAACGCGCAGAGATTTTATCAAAGGCGCGGCGGTCGGATTGGTTTCGGTCAATGCGCTTGGAATTTTGCCCGACAAAGTTTTTGCGGCGGATAATTGCACGGTCAAGACGCGCTACGGCAAATTTAACGGCTTTGTCGACAAAAACGGCGTCAAGACGTGGCTGGGCATTCCCTATGCTCAACCGCCCGTCGGAGCTTTGCGTTGGCGTACTCCCAAGCCGTTGAAACCGTCGAATAAAACTCGCGACGCAAAAGAATTCGGCTTTACGGCTATGCAAACCGTTGACGACAGAGAAACCGCCTCTTTAAGACCGCAGAGCGAAGATTGTCTGACGCTCAACATTTGGACACGCGGAAACGGTAAAAATCTGCCTGTAATGGTTTATATCCCCGGCGGCGGCTTTCAAACGGGCGGCAGCAGTGACGTTCGCTATCACGGGGCGAATTTTGCGGCGGCGCAGGATGTCGTTCTCGTCACGATTAACTATCGGCTCAACGCCTTTGGCTTTTTGAATCTCGCCGGCATTGATTCTTCATTTGAGGACAGCGGCTGTCTGGGCATTAAAGACCAAGTGGCGGCGTTGCAATGGGTTAAGGAAAATATCGGCGAATTCGGCGGCAATCCCGATAACGTGACGATTTTTGGGCAAAGTGCCGGCTCCTCTTCGGTAATGTTGCTGACGGTCACTCCTGCGGCTAAAAATCTGTTCCAAAAAGCAATTCCGCAGTCGGGGCATTTGGGGCTTTACAATACCTCCGACGAATCAGCCAAAGTTGGACAAATTTTTATGGAAATGAGCGGCTCAAAGACGATTGGCGACCTCATGAAGAAATCTTCCGCCGAGCTTATAAATATTTACGAAAAAGTTAACGGGCTCAATCCCGATGCGTCGCTTTTAAATTATATGCCGACCTGCGACGGGAAATTTATTCCCGCTGAGCCGTTTAAGGCGTTAAAAGACGGCGCGGCTCGCGAAATTAAATTTTTAACGGGCACGACTTCAGACGAATGGTGTTTTTGGTTGCTGTTCACGAGTCCTAAATTTTTTGATATTCTCCGCGCAAGTTCGCGCTTCGTCCTGGCGAAATACAACGGAACGGATACTCCCGAAGAAATTTATCGCAAATGGCTTGAAAATCGCCCCGACACCGAGGAAAACTACATTGATTTTGCAAATAATGCGGATTGGCGCGTCGGGCAGGAATTGGCGGCGGAATATCAATCGAAATTTAATGATGTGTACTATTATTTGTTCAGCGAGCCGTCGCCGATAGAGAATTTGCGTGCGTATCACGGCATCGACTTGGTTTATACCTTCAATCTGCCCGACAAGAATTATAATCCGAATCCCGCGCCGAATTTTATAAGGCAAGTTCAAGCAACGTGGGCGGCATTTGCGGCGAACGGCAACCCCGACAACGAATTTATTCCGCACTGGGAAAAATACACCGCCGCCAATCGCCAAACCATGGAGCTTAACTCAAAGGCTTGCGTCTGCCATAAAGATTTGAACACGGGGAATTTGAATTCCCTGCGCCACGTCTACGAAAGCTGAAATTTTTCCGCTAAGCTTGTAACGAACTCGAATTCACGACGTATAAGCAACAGAAAAGAGACTGATAATTATGGCAGACGAAAAAATTTTGAAGGACGAAAGCTTGAAGGACGAAAAAATCTTGAAAGACGACATCTTGAAGGACGAGCAACTCGACAATGTGGCAGGCGGATTGCATCGTTATCCTTTTCATGGTGTAGCAGGCAAAAATCCGAACACCGACCCCGATTCAAATCAGCCCGGTGATAAGGCAGCTTGGAATTGGCTTAAATAATTAAAAAAACGCGGCGGACGGTCGCAATCGTCAACAAAAGCCCTTCGGCGATTGTCGGAGGGCTTTTTGCTGTAAAATCTTGATTGACAGTCCGTTTTATCAAGACGACCTCATTGGCGGCTTTGGCAATGGCTCTTACCGTTGAAATTTTCGCGGCAAATATGCCCGCTGATCTCGTGGTTTACGGAAAAATCTTCACGTCGGAAAATAATCGTCTCGCGGAAGCTTTTGCGGTCAAGGACGGCAGTAAATTTCTTACGGAAATCGTTCCCTCTACCGTCAAGAAGGCTGTATACGGCATGGGCTGGGAATTTCAAACATTTAAAAACAATATGCCTACCCGCCAACAGCTCGACGCGATTTGCAGTGATATTCCAATGTATTTTTTGAACGACGAATGTCACAAAGCGTTGACGAATACAATTTTGCTTGTCAAGGCGGGAGTTATGGGCGAAAACGGCACGCCCGCAGGTTTTCTTAAGGAACAGGCGGGAACTTACGTGCGCTCCTTCCCGGACAACACAATCTTTATACCCTTGAAATGGCGACGGCTAACTTGGCGGACATTGAGCACCATTTGTTGTCGGAAGGCTATACGATGTATCTTGACGGCTACTCAACTTATTTCTTTAACGACGTTTATTATCGCGCGGCTCGGCAGTTTGAAATTAGCGGCGATATGAACTTCGTCTTGGGCTTGGCTTACGAACTTGAAAGTTGGATGGACGTTGACGAGGCATTAGCCGAAGCCGTCGACGCAAAAAAATTTTCTTCCAAACGTATCAAACCGAACTGGATAAAGCTTCTCATGGACGGCACGGTTGAAAGCGGTACAGGTTTTATCGACCCGCTCTATCGCGACGGTCATCAAGGCATTCCCAACCGGACGGAAGAGGAGCTGCCCGACATCACGCGCAAGGCAAATGCAAAACGCCGACGAAGAACTTCAAGAGGATTTGCTTAAAATACTTCCCGCGAACAGGCTTTGACGGATTTAACAATCAACTGCGCAAAGCAAATGTTCCTTGAAAACGAGCGCGGCAGTATCAGCACAGGCAAATTTGCGGATTTTCTTCTCGTTACCAAGGACGTGCTTACTTGCCCCGTGACGGAAATTCATAATGCCAAACCTGTTGCAATAATTTTTCTGCTGAGCTTATAACGAAACTTGACAGCCGCCGTATAATAGGCAAAAGACTTTTGGAGGCGGATAATATGGCAGACGAAAAATTTAAAGGCGAAGTGCTCGGCGAGGCGGAACTTGACGGCGTGGCGGGCGGCACAAGGCTTGAAACGTACGCGGACGGCGAGGAACTTTACAAGCGCGGTCTTTTGACGGAAGATCAATCATATAGCTCCGCTCCCGTGCGCGATATTTTGCACAAAATGGGCTATACCGGCTACAAAGACAACGGCGGCATAGTCAACGGCAACATTTACACCGACAAAAACGGAAGTATAATTACCCGCGAACAATTCTGGAAGAATTTCGACGCTGAAAACGGTACCAAAATCATCCGCTGATTAAATCCGTTCCATTGAACAGATCGGACTTGGCAACTTTTGCCGAGCCCGTTTTGTTGTTAGTAAATCAAAAATTTTTATGGGGGTGCATTCTCGTGAAGAGGAGATTTTGCCAACTGATGTTATTCGCGCTGGTTTTGATTACGGCGGGCACGGCATTTGCCAAACAGACGCCCGACCAAACTCGCGCCAAACTCAACGAGATGAGCGGACAAGTCTTGGAGCGCATGTATCAAAAATATCCGTCCTCGGAGAAGGCTGTTCAGCTTTCCTACGCCTACTGCACAATCAGCGCGTCCGCCGTCAAATGGGGCTTAGTTGGCGACGATCACGGGCGCGGTGTTGCCGTCAACAACGAGACCGACGAAAGAATCTACATGAAGATGAAGGAAGTCAGCCTCGGCGTGAATTTCGGTGCGAAGGAATACGATTTGCTTTTCGTTATCGCCAATAAAGAGGCGTGGGACAGATTTATTTCCGGCAATATCAAATTCGGCACGGAAGTTTCCGCGCAGGCGTCCGACGGCGTGAGCGGCGACACTTTTGCGGACGCGACCATTGTTGCGAACGGCGTTTGGGTCTATCAGCTCGACAAAAAGGGCTTGGCTGTTGAATTGTCGTTCAAAGGCGCGAGAATTTCTCCGTATCGCACGCTCAATTAAAATCCCATTGACAGGAGAATTACGATGAAAAAATTATTGGCGGCAATCTGCGCGGCGGGCTTGTTAATCAGCGGTTGCGGCGGCGAAGAGGCTCAAGAGGAAGCTTTTGAGGATTTTCCGACCAGAGTTAAGGCGATTAAAGTTTTGACGACGAGTGCGCCGCTTACTTTGTCTTACAGCGGGCAAGTTGTCGACCGCGACGAGATGAATGTTCAATCCAAAGTCAGCGGCTCCGTTGTGGAAAAGTACGTTAAGGGCGGACAAGACGTTGTGGAAGGGCAGAGGCTGTTCAAAATCGACGACCGCCAATATCAATCGGCAGTGTTGCAGGCTGAAGCCAATCTGGCGCAGTCTCAAACGAATTTGGCAAAGGAACGCGTCGACCTTCACCGCTACGAGGAGCTTTGGCAATCGAACGCCATCTCCGAGCAAATGCTCACGAATCAACGCGTCGCCGTCCGCTCTAAAGAGGCTGAAGTCGCCGCCAACGAAGCCATATTGCAAAAGGCTAAGGACGATTTGGCGGACACGATAGTTTACGCGCCAATGAGCGGCAGGCTCGGCATTGACGACGTACCTGTCGGGACTTTGGCAACAGCCGGAAATACCCCGCTCGCCACAATCGGCTTGGTGGATCCCGTGTTCGTACAGTTTGCCGTCTCCGAACAGGAATATCTGCGCCTTTCGCGGCAAGAAGAAAATCCCAACGCGCAGTTTAGAATATCTTTGACGCTCGCCGACGGCTCAAAGTATCCGTATCGCGGAGAGTTCGCCGAATACGACAGGACGCTCGGTAAGGAAACGGGCACGCTGACGATTCGCACGATTTTTAAAAATCCCGACGGCTTGCTTGTTCCGGGTATGTATGCCCGCGTCGAAATTGCCGGGCTTAGCATTCCAAACGCAATGCTCGTTCCCGAACGCGCCCTCCAACAGCTGTTGGGGGAGACGTTGGTTATCGTCGCGCAATCCGATAATAAATCTGCCGTGCGGAAAATTACGCTCGGCGAAAAAATCGGCTCGTATTACATCGTGAAAAGCGGCTTGAAGGCTGACGATTGGGTTATCGTCGAGGGCTTGACGAATTTGCGTGACGGTATGCCTTTGGAAGTGACGCAGGTCACCGCAAAAGACATGGGCTTTTCGTTCACCACCGACGAAAAAATTTTTGACGTTCAACAAAACGCGACCAAGTGAGGTGAATAAAACATGGCAAAGTTTTTTATTCACCGACCGGTTTTTGCAATCGTCATAGCGATTATAATCAGTCTTATCGGGATAATTGCGGGGCTTAACACGCCAATCGCTCAATATCCGAACATTTCCCCGCCGACAATCAACGTCACTGCCGACTATTCCGGCGCAAATGCCACGGTCGTCAATCAAGCCGTCGCGCAGGTTATCGAGAATCGCGTCAACGGCACGCAGGGAATGGACTATATGACCTCCAACTCCAACGACGACGGAAGTTATTCGCTGGACGTTTTTTTTGAGGTCGGCACCGACGGCGATATGGACTCGGTTAAGGTTCAAAATAACGTCGCCTCGGCAAATTCGAGCTTGCCCGAAACCGTCATCTCTTCGGGCGTGACGACCTCAAAGTCTTCGCAGGATATGGCGATGATTTTTGCTTTCTATTGTGACAACGGGCTTTATGACACGGCATTTATAAAAAATTACGCGGATATTTACATCGCCGACGATTTGAAACGCGTTAAGGGCGTCGGCAAGGTTCAAATTTTAAGCGCGGATTATGCCCTGCGCGTATGGATAAACCCTGAAAAGCTCGCGAATTTCGGCTTGACGGTCGCCGACGTTCAAAGCGCGATTAAAACGCAAAACGCTCAAGCGGCGGCGGGTTCCATAGGCAAGTTGCCGGTGGCTCAAGGTCAAGAGAAGGAGTACACGGGGCAAATTCAAGGCAGATTGGAGACGCCCGAGCAATTCGAGAACATCATCTTGAAAACGGGCGACGCGGGCGCGTTCGTGCTCTTAAAGGACGTGGCGCGGGTTGAAATCGGGCAGCTGTCGAATACCTATATCGGCAAGTTCAACGGCTATACTTCGGTGCCGTTCATAATCAACTTGACGAGCGACGCCAATGCGCTGGAGACGATCGGCGAGGTTAAACGCATACTTAAAGCCGCCGAAAAAAATTTGCCCGAAGGCATCAAGTACGGGCAAGTTCTGGACAACACGGAATTTATCAAGGCGTCAATCGAAGAGGTTGCGCACACGTTTTTTGAGGCGTTGGTGCTCGTCGTCTTGGTAATTTTTATTTTCCTGCAGAGTTTTCGCGCCACGGTTATTCCGCTTTTGGCGGTGCCCGTATCGCTTTTGGGAACGTTCGCGGCGTTCACGGTGCTCGGCTTCACGATAAACACGCTGACGTTGTTCGCGATGGTGTTGGCAATCGGGTTGGTCGTCGACGACGCGATAGTTGTTATCGAAAACGTGGAACAGCACATGGAACGCGGCTTAAGTCCCGTCGAGGCAACGGAAGTAGCTATGGCTGAAGTTCAAGGACCCGTCGTGGCGATAGCGTTCGTGTTGTCGGCTGTGTTTATCCCGATAGCGTTTTTGGGCGGCATGACGGGCATTTTGTATCGGCAATTCGCGCTGACAATCGCGGTGTCAATGGGCTTATCGGCATTCGTCGCGCTGACTTTGACGCCCGCCCTCTGCGCGATAATCCTCAAGCCTCACGAGCACGGCAAGAAAAATTTCTTCAGCAAATTTTTTGACGCGTTCAATAATTGGTTCGAGCGCACCAAGAACTCTTACGTCGGCATAGTCGCCAAAGTCATTTCGGGCACCAAGTTTGCGGTCGTCTTTATGCTGATTGTCTGCGGCTTGACGGGCTTGCTGTTCAAAATTTTGCCGTCGACCTTTGTCCCCGACGAGGATCAAGGATACTTTGTGGCGGCAGTCATGTTGCCCGAAGGCACTTCGCTGAATCGCACTTCCATGACGACGGACAGGGTAGCCGCCGCCATTCGCGAAAATGTTCCCGGTATCAAAGATGTCATATCGGTTGCGGGCTACAACATTGTTTCCGGCGGCACGAAGTCTTCGGCGGCGACGTTGTTTATAAGCATGTATCCTTGGGCGGAGCGGACGGACTTTGAGAAATCGGTAACCGCCGCGATTTACAATGTCTTTATGGTCGGCAACGGCGCGGCTCCCGAAGGCTTTGTCGCGGGCTTTAATCCGCCGGCCCTACCGGGCTTGGGGCAAGTCGGCGGCTTGACAATGCAACTGATTGACTTGGAAAGCCACTCCGATACCGAACTGTCCGACATCACCGATAAGATTGTTCAAGCGGCTAATGCGCGTCCCGAACTTCAAGGCGTGGATACAACTTTCAGCGTGACTTCGCCCAGCTACAAATACGAACTCGACCAGAAAAAGATTGAAATGCTCGGCGTCAATCTTGCGGATGTTTACAGCGCGTTGCAAGTGAATTTCGGCGGCATGCCCGTTGACGACTACGACAGATTTGGGCGCACTTATAAGGTTGTCATGCAGTCGGACGTTTACTTTCGCAGTGAAGTCGACATGTTAAAATTTATGTTCGTCCGCGGCTCCGGCGGGCAATTTGTTCCGCTCGATACGTTGATAAGCTACAAGCTCAACACCGGCACGACGCAGGTCACGCGCTTTAACGGGAAACGTTCCGTGTCGATTCAAGCTCAGCCGGCGGACGGTTATTCGTCGGGGCAAGCCATGACAGCCTTAACCAACGTCGTGAATGAAGTTGCACCTAACGGTTTCGGCGTGGAATGGTCGGGGCAATCTCGCGAGGAGCAAAAAGCTTCGGGGTCGACGGGGCAAGTTATGGCTTTGGCGTTGGTATTCGTATTCTTATGCCTCGCCGCGCTGTATGAAAGCTGGAGCGTGCCGTTTTCCGTCTTGATGACAGTTCCGACGGGAATTTTCGGTGCACTGCTTTCCGAGTTCGTCTTAAACATGTACACGAATACTTTGGGCGTCGGCAATCCCGGTTTCCAGAACAGCATTTATATGCAAATCGGCGTTATCATGATCATGGGGCTTGCGGCGAAGAATGCAATCCTAATCGTCGAATTTGCCAAAGTCCGCACGGATAAGGGCATGGAGGCGGTTAAAGCGTCGTTGGAGTCGGCGGGGTTGCGCCTTCGCCCGATACTCATGACTTCATTTGCGTTTATAATCGGTTGTCTGCCTCTGGCGACGGCAACGGGTGCAGGCTCGGCGGCGCGAAATTCTATGGGCGTGGCGGTCGTCGGCGGGATGACCGTCGCGACCTTCCTGGGTATATTTTTAATCCCCGTTTTCTTCGTGGTCGTTCAAAAGATTGTGCAGAAACTTTTTGGCAAAGATAAATCCGCGCAGAATTAAAGCCGTCGGAGGGCTTGCGTTGCCAAAAGAAAATTTTTCTGCTAAGCTTGTAACGAACTCGGATTCGGAGCGTATAATAGGCAGAAAGGAGGCTGATAACTATGATTGAAGACAAATTCGCGGACGAAATGCTAAGCGACGAGGAACTCGACAACGTGGCGGGCGGCACCGCACAAGAACTCAGCGAAGTGTATAATGCCATGGCAGGTACTCGTGGTTTGAGCAAATATCTTAAAAACTCCAAACCGGGCAACATTGACGTAAACGAAATAACAACTATTTTAAAAGACAAATTAAGCTTAGACGTTCAATACAATCCAAATGAAGCAAATAAGTACATCTATTCGCATTGGGGAAAAACCCAAAATATTACCCAGAATGAACTCGTTGCTTATATTAAAGATTATGACCGGTGCGAAGCGGGAGTTGTGTAAGCTGAAACTCAACTCGGCAAACTAAAAAGCCCTTCGGCGAATGTCGGAGGGCTTGTGTTTATCCGCGCAGGAAATTGGCGAGGGCGGCGAATTCTTCCAAGCTCAACGTCTCGGCTCGGCGTGAAGTATCAATGCCCGACGCCAAAAGCTTATCCTTGCCGAAGGCGGACAGTGAATTTAGCAATGTCTTGCGGCGTTGAGCAAAGGCAGTCCGCACCACTTTGAAGAAGAAATCCTCGTCTGCGTCGAAGGACGGCTTTCGTTTATCCGCGCAGGAAATTGGCGAGGGCGGCGAATTCTTCCAAGCTCAACGTCTCGGCTCGGCGTGAAGTATCAATGCCCGACGCCAAAAGCTTATCCTTGCCGAAGGCGGACAGTGAATTTAGCAATGTCTTGCGGCGTTGAGCAAAGGCAGTCCGCACCACTTTGAAGAAGAAATCCTCGTCTGCGTC
>CALFJE010000128.1 GCA_937877545.1 uncultured Selenomonadales bacterium
GTCAACCTTATCCTGCCGTCTCTGTTATCATTCCGCTCTACAATGCCGAACGCTACATAAGTGAATGCCTCGACAGCGTGTTGAATCAGACATTCGATAACTACGAGGTGATTGTTGTCGATGACTGCTCTACGGATAATTCTGTCGCAATCGTCGAGAGCTACGCGGAGAAATTCGGCGGGCGGCTGATTCTTTCGCGTATGGATAAGAATTCGGGTAGCGGCGGACTGCCACGTAATAAGGGCATAATGCTTTCGCGTGGCGAATACATTCAGTTTTTGGACGCTGACGATATGTTAACAAATACTGCGCTTGAGGAAATGTACACCCTTGCCAAAAATTTTGATGCCGATGTTGTCTATTGCGAAAAGCACTATGAGGCAGATGCAAATGGAGAAAATGCTCGCATTGGAAGCAGACAAAGCGGCGATTTTGTTGACAAGCCGACTTTTGAAACTGAACAGTTAAATGAACGCATAGACAGTATGCTGAAAGGAAGATTTGCAGTATCAACTTGTTTTAAATCTGTCAGACGAAAGTTGATTATTGAATATGAAAATTTTTTTCCGCATGTATGCCCCAGCGAAGACGATATTTGGACTTACGGTTTGCTTTTCTGCGCAAAGAAATTTTTACGCGTACCAAATGCAATTTATATACGAAGATGGTCTGAGGGATCTACAATGAGAAAGGAACGGAAACCTTGGCAAACAGTAAATTTTTGGATGAATCCTGTTTTATTGGGTTTGAAGTCGCTGGAAAAACTTATGAGCAAGCTTGAATTCTTTAATAAAAATCCGCAATATCGCTACGCTGTTTTGGAAAGTTTTATTGCGGGGAAATTCGCTTGTTGCTTACAAGAAAGCTTCAAGATTCCGCCGTTTGCCGTCTGCGAAGCGATAAAAAATGAATTCGGTGGTCGACTCGGCGAACAAGAGGTTTTGGTTCCTGCGCTGTGTACTTACGTAAACACTTTGCAGAGAATGAATGCCGTTAACGTTCAGAAGTTTAATCAGTTTGCCGCGCAGGCTCAAAAACGCATTGCCGAGCTGGAAGCGCAATTAAAAACTAAGTGAGGAAGTGACGCTTTGGCTTTAAGAATTATCACGGGGATAATAGGGATAGTTATCGCGGCGTTCGTGATTCAATACGGCGGCGCACCATTCGCGGGTTTCGCGATATTTTTATCGCTCCTCGCCTGGCACGAATACTCCGCCGCCTTCCGACGCGCAGGGGTTATAACGACGTATATTTTCGGCGCGTTGGCTTTGGTGCTGATGCTGTGTTGCGCGTGGCTCGGCAACGTCGAGGAGCTGTTGGCAGTCCTGACCTTGAGCATGATGATGATTTTCCTGCTGACGGTTATCCTGCGCGGAAGCACGCGCCCGACCGACGCCTGCGTATCGGTGGCGGGGATAATGTATATCGGGTTGCCGTTCGCGCATTTAATTTTCCTGCGTTTCCTGTCCGACGAACCGCAACCCGGCGAACCTATAACGACCGTTAAAGAAATCGCCACGAACAATGCGACCATCCTCGACAAAATCGACCTGGGCAAATTCCTCGACTTCCTGCCGACGCTCGACCTCAACTTGAGCTTGAATCTGAACGTCGACGCGGGTTGCGCCTTGGTGTGGGTATTGTTCGCGTGCACGTGGGCAAGTGATACTTTTGCTTACTTTGTCGGCACGGCGATTGGCTCTCACAAGCTCGCCGCCACAATCAGCCCCGGCAAAACCGTCGAGGGTTTCCTCGGCTCCATTTTCGGCACGATTTTGACCGCACTTATCGTCGGCACGCTTATCTTCGGTTTGCCGCTCGTCAAAATGGCGGTGGCGGGCTTTATCCTTGCGCTCGCGGCTACGCTCGGCGATTTGGTCGAGTCGGTGCTTAAACGTTTCGCCAACACCAAAGAATCGGGCATATTCCTGCCGGGACACGGCGGCGTTCTGGATCGTTTTGACAGTATGCTCTACACCGCGCCCGTGTTTTACTACTTCGTGATTCTGTCGGGGATAGCATAATGAAACGAATCGCAATTTTAGGCTCGACCGGCTCAATCGGCACGCAAGCCCTTGACGTAATACGCCGCTTGCCCGAAGAATTTTCCGTGGAGGTTTTGGCGGCAAATTCAAACGTCGAATTGTTTGCCCGGCAGATTGAGGAGTTCCGTCCGAAGTTGGCGGTCTTGGCTGACGAGGCGGCTTACAAAAAATTATCTGCGCGGAAATTCGCGGGCGTCGAAGTGGCGGGCGGTCGTCAAGCCTTTATCGACGCGGCTGACTTCGACGGCGTGGAGCTTGTTCTTACGTCTATGAGCGGCTTCGCGGGCTTGGAGCCGACAATCAAGGCGATTAACGGCGGCAAAAATATCGCGCTCGCCAACAAGGAGACGCTCGTCGTAGCGGGCGAACTCGTTACCGAACTCGCGGCGGCTCGCGGCGTCAAGATTTTGCCCGTCGACAGCGAACACGGCGCGTTTTTTCAATGTCTGCAGGGCGAAGACGCTCGCACGATTAAAAAGCTTTTGCTTACGGCGTCGGGCGGACCTTTCAGAGGCAAGACTCGCGCCGACCTCGCGAACGCCACGGTTAATGAAGTCCTCGCGCACCCGACTTGGAACATGGGCAGGAAAATTACCGTCGACTCCGCCTCGCTCGTCAACAAGGGGCTTGAGGTCATCGAGGCGAAGTTCCTTTACGGCGTCACCTACGATCAAATTCAAGTCGTCGTGCACCCGCAGAGTATCGTTCACTCCATGATTGAGTTCGCCGACGGCTCGATTATCGCGCAACTTGCCGCGCCCGATATGCGCCTGCCTATCCAATACGCCTTGACGTATCCGCGCAGATTGCCCTCGCCCGTTAAGCCGCTCGACTTTTGGCATATTAAATCGCTGACGTTTGAACAGCCCGACATTGAGACGTTTCGCGGGCTGAGTTTGGCATACGAGGCGGGCAAATCGGGCGGAACGTTGCCTTGCACCTTCAACGCCGCCAACGAGGTCGCGGTTCAAGCCTTCCTGCGCGGGCGGATAACTTTCCTGCAGATTTACGACGTGATCGAATACGCCATGACGCGCCGCGCCGTTAAGCAAAATCCGACGCTTGAAGACTTATTGGCGGAGGACGCGGCGTCGCGGGCTTTGGCGGAAGAATTTATCGAGGAGGCATTGATTTGATTTTAACGATAGCGGCGGCGGTCTTCGTCTTCGGGCTGTTGGTACTCGTCCACGAATTCGGACACTTCATAACGGCTAAGTTGACGGGAATGCGCGTCGACGAATTCGCAATCGGCTTCGGCCCGAAACTGATAAGTCGGAAACACGGCGAGACGCTTTACTCGTTGCGGGCGGTACCGCTGGGCGGTTTCAACGATATAGCCGGCATGGACGCCGATAACAACACGGCGGGCGAACGCGGTTTTTGCGCCAAGCCCGTCCTGTCGCGCATGGTGGTGATATTGGCGGGCGCGGCTATGAATTTCGTCCTGCCGATAATCGTGTTCTTCGCGATTTACGCGACGCTCGGCGCGGCAAGCCCCTCGCCCGAACCGATACTCGGCGGCGTAATTCCGGGCATGTCGGCGGAAAAAGCCGGGCTTTTGGAGGGCGACAGAATCCTTAGCGTTGACGGACAAACCGTCACGACGTGGAAGGACTTCACCGACAAACTCCAAGACATCGAAGCGGGACAGAACATTTTGCTCCGCTATCAACGCGGCGAGGAAATGGAGGAAGTCACGTTATCGCCGACGTTCAACGAGCAGGAGAAACGTGTTTTAATCGGCGTGCAGAGTTCGGTCGTCTACGAGGAGCAGACGTTGCCCGAAGCATTCACGGCGGCGATAGTGCACACCAAGGAAATTACGGCGTTCATGATTGAATCAATCGTGCGGCTGTTCAAGGAGCCGGAGCAAACGGAAAATCTTGCCGGACCGATAGGTATCGTGCAGATGTCGGGGCAAGTCGCCGAACGCGGCTTTATACCGCTCATGAACTTCGCGGCGTTGCTCAGCATAAACCTCGGCATAATCAACTTGTTGCCCGTTCCCGTGCTCGACGGCGGACATTTCGTGAATTTATTTATCGAGGCGGTCAGAGGCAAGCCGCTCGGCACCAAGGCGGTTGCCTATACTCAACGCGTCGGTATTGCGCTGCTAATCATGCTGATGCTTTTCGCCACGAAAAACGACCTCGTGCGTGTCTTCATGAAGTGAGGCAAATCCGGTTGGAGGCGATTGATTGTCGAAGAAATTAAAAAAGACCAATGCCGCCCGAATCCTCGACGGGTTGGGTATTGACTACGAAATTAAAACTTACGAAGTCGACGAAAGCGATTTATCCGCCGTGCACGTGGCGCAAGTGTCGGGGCTTGATATTGATATGATTTTCAAGACGTTGGTGGCACGCGGCGATAAGACGGGCGTGATAATGGCGGTTATCGGCGGCGGCGAGGAGCTTGACTTGAAGGCGTTGGCTAAGGCAAGCGGCAACAAGTCGGTCGAAATGATCGCGCTCAAGGAGCTTTTTCCGCTTACGGGCTATGTTCGCGGAGGCTGTTCGCCGCTCGGCGCGAAGAAGGCTTATCCCGTGTACCTGGATAACCGCGCCTTGACGTTGGAAAAGATTTCAATCAGCGCGGGGCTTCGCGGTATGCAAATCGTCCTCGCGCCGCAAGATTTGGTTAAAGCCGTAAGCGCGACTGTCGCCAAGCTTACGATATAAAAAAATTCCCCCGCAATGAGCGAGAGATTTTTCATTTCCGCGAGGACTTTCGTGCGTTGTATCGTAAGAGTGATGCCCCGTCCGCCAGGTTGAATTGCAAATCGAGGAGCGTGCGTTTGATTATGGCGGGCGTCAGTTTTTCGAGCGGCAAGCGTTTTTCCAGCGCGACCAATCTCAAGACGTCGGGCGAGGTCTCGTCCCCGAAACGAACTTTATTTGCTATTCGTTGAATCAGCGACACCCGCGCAGATTCGACAACTTCAGGCAAACATTCTCCGCGCATGTGCGGCATTTGTTCAAGCAAAAGTTTTTGCGCCTCGTGCGTTTTCATTTGCGGCGCGTCGTAGAAAATGCGATACAGTTCCGCGACCATTGCCTCGCGCTCTTTTATCCCGCACGGTACGCAAAATGTATCTTTCGGCGGGCAAAGCACCTCACACCTCGCGCATTTATGCCAACCGTTTGCAAGCTTTAAATGCTGCGAACGAACATAAGCCGCCATCGTCTGAAAGGCGATTTGACGCAAATTTTCATCGACGATTTTCGCGACGGCGTCCTCGCAAGCTTTAATCTCCTCGTCCGGCAAAGTTATCGTATTCATTGAAACCTCGGACTTGGTGACTTGCGCGGACTGAATTTTTTCGGGCGGCTTGTCCGCGATTTGAAAACCCTTGGCGATACGAATCTCCTTAATGCGCAATTTCTCCTGTTCAAAGGCGTCGTTAATGGCGTCGATTATCTCCTCGGCAAAAAATTTCAGCTGGTCTTTGAAAGCCGAATTCTTAACGTCGACGAACAGAATATCGCGCTCCATTTTGACGGGCTTAACGTTATCGGCAACGTTTTTGTCGACGAGCTCATTCCAACGACTGATTATTCTGCTCAAAAGAAAATCGTCACGAGTCGCCGCCTCCGACGTCATTTGACCGTTAAGCAAGTCGCTAATCGCAATCACTCTGTCAGCCTCCCCGCTCGGATTAAAAAAATTTTCCCGAAAGTACGCGTCGGGAAGTAAGCGCGGTCTGTGGCGGTTATCAGCGTCTGAATTTGTTGGCGGCTCAAGAATTCCAACAGCGATTCGCGGCGCGAGGCGTCCAATTCGCTCATCACGTCATCGAGCAACAAAAGCGGATATTCGCCCGTTTCCGCCCTTAAGAATTCGAGTTCGGAAAGTTTCAGAGCCAGCGCGACGGTTCGGAGCTGTCCTTGCGAGCCGAAAAGTTTTAATTCACGCCCGTTGAGGAAGAACTTCAGATCGTCGAGATGTGCGCCCATGCCTGTTGAGCCGTGTTGTATGTCTTTGAAGCGTCGCGCCCGCAACTGCTTTAAAAATTCCTCCGCGAGAATATTCGTCGAGCCGATCCCGCGCATATCGTAGACTATCGACAAAGTTTCGGTATGCGCGGAGATTTTTTGTTGAAGGCGATTTGCAAGAGCGTTAAGCTTGTTGACGACAGCGAGCCGCTTGCTTGCGACGCGGGCGGCGTATTCGGCAAGTTGTTCGTCCCAAAGGTCGAGTTCGTCAGCGTGCGCCGAATTGTCGCGGATTTTTTTAAGCAAGGCGTTACGTATTTCGACGAGGCGATTGTATTTCAGCAAATGCATAAAATAAACGGGCGCGGCTTGAGAAATTTGCGCGTCCAGGAATTTTCGTCTTGTGGCGGGGGAGCTTTTGAACATGAATAAATCTTCGGGCGTGAACAAAACGGAATTGAGCTTGCCGATAAGTTCGCGAGGTCGAATGGGATTGGCATCGAGGAGGATTCTGCGCGTATGTGCCGCCGAAACTTCAATCGCCAATTCGTGCGATATGCCCGCCTTGAGATATTTGATTCGGAGCAGGGCAGTCTTTTGCCCCCAGCGAATCAGTTCCGCTTCCCTGCCTGCCCGCGACTTCAACAGCGACGCGAAGTTAATCGCTTCGAGGATATTGGTCTTGCCTTGAGCATTTTGACCGAGGAAGATGTTTATCGCGGGGGCGGGGCGGAAGGTTAAATCGGCGAAATTACGCCAATCGCGGAATGAAATTTCGACAGCATTCATAATTACTGGGTGCCAAAAGAATCAGTGAGCCTTTTAAGCGCGTACGGGCGTGGCGATATAAATATAATCATTGTTGGCGGGCTCGGTGAAGGCAGCGGGACTGTACTTATCATTAAGGGCAATGTCCACCTGTGAAGAATCGATAACCCTAAGCACGTCGGCAATATAATCGACGTTAAAAGAAATCTCCAAATCGTCGCCTTCAATGGACGCCTCGACGTTCTGAACCGCGCCGCCGACCTCAGGGGAATTGGAGGAAATTTCAATGCCGCCGTCGGCGAACTTAAGCTTGACGGTATTATATTCGGTCTCCTTGCTCATGAGCGAAACGAATTCAACAACGCGCTTAAAATCGGCAGTTTCAACGGTAACGTGCGTGGTGCTCGAATCGGGAATGACTTTGTCGTAAGGCGGGAAAACACCCTCGACAAGGCGCGAATTCACAAAAACATTATCGAAGGTGAAAGTCGTGTAGCGCGTGGAATATTTAATGGTGACGAAATCGTCCATGTTATTGTGTTCAAGGCGATTCAGCAAGCCGCGTAAAGTCTCGGCAGGCACGATGAAAGAGCATTCCTCGAAAGAATCTTCAAGCGCAGCCTTGGCAAGAGCCAAGCGATGAGTATTGGTCGCGACAAGTGTAATTTTGTTGTCCTTCATCTCGAAACAGCAACCCGTGAAGACGGGACGATCATTTTCCTTGGCGACGGCGAAAACCGTCTTGCGAATCAAATCGCTCAAAACAGTTGAGGGTACCTTGAACGATTTATCGGTATCGGGCGTCTTAACTTTGGGGAAATCGCCGGCGGGCATAGTCAACAGCTCAACACTCGCGCCGCCCGAAGTAATAGCCAACATGTTGTCGTCGTTCTCGTCGGAAAAGGTAATGGTGTCGTCGGGCATGTTGCGGACGAATTCTTGAAAACGCTTGCCGCTGACGACAGCAGAGCCCGCTATCTCCGTGTGGACGGGAATGTAAGTGATAATGCCGGTAGAAAAGTTGTTCGTCTGCACCTCAAGCACGGAGCCTTCAGCTTTGAGGTATATGCCCGATAAAATCGGCGTCATGGGCTTGACCGCCACCGCCCGTATCGCGAATTGCAATGCTTCCGTCAAATCTGATTTATAACAGCTGAACTTCATGGTCTTGCCTCCTAAGAAAAAAATTACCGCCGCATTGTACACCATTCAAAACCGTTTGACAAACTGTTTCGGAACGCTACAATACAGTTACCTCCTCGGCAGTGGAATGTATGAGCAATCGCAAATAAAAATTTGAGGAGGCAAATCAATGAAATCTTGGAAGAAACTCTTGGCGGTAAGCGCGGCGTGTTCAAGCTTATTAGTGAGTGCGCCCGCCGACGCCGCCTATCAGCTCAACGACGAGGTCGCCAATCCGCCCGCCGCTCTGCAGATGGCTACTCAAATCGGCGTGCTCAGCTACAAAAACGACGCCCTCGACAGCTACACCGACAAAGACGCTATCGTCGTGCTAAGTTTCGGGACGACCTTCAAAGACCAACGCGCCAAGTCAATCGACGCCACCGCGCAGGCTATTGCCACCGCGCACCCCAATGCCAAAGTCGTTACCGCCTTCACGAGCCATATCGTTCTTAAGCACATCATGGAGAACGAGGGCAAATGCGATTACATGACGCCCGAACAGACGCTTGACCAACTTAAGCGCGAGGGCTACACGCGAATCGCTTTGGTTTCACTGGACGTTATCCCCGGCATGGAGTACAAATACGATGTCGCGCTGTTTCACCAGTACAAAACAGAGTTCAAGGCAATGACGTTGGCGACGCCGCTGATGTATTGGCAGGGGCAGGAAGACCAGCCCGACGACGTGGCGGAGGTCATGGGGGCGTTGCACTTGCCGGCGTACAAGAAAGGCACGGCGATACTTTTAATGGCGCACGGCACGCCCGACCCGTCCAACGCGTACTATTCCGTCATGCAGGCTAAGCTCAAGCAAATGAAACGCAACGACGTACATATCTACACCGTCGAGGGCTGGCCGAGGCTTGAAGATTGGGCGGGCAAGCTTAAAATGCACAAAGTCGAGCGGATAATTTTGATACCGCTGATGATGGTTGCGGGCGACCACGCGACAAACGACATGGCGGGCGACGAGGACGATTCGCACAAAGTGATTCTGCAAAAAATGGGCTTCAAGGTCGAGACGCGCTTGCAAGGGCTTGGCGAAAACAAAAAGATTCGCAACATATTCGTCGAACGCGCCGACGAGGCTTGGGACGCTTTGGTTAGATAGAAATTGTGATTGAGGAACGGGGAATTGGCGAGCGGAGGTAATTCTTCGCCCGTCAATTTTTATGCCATGACAACAGAAAACGGACAGTCCGCTTGAACTGCCCGACGAAATTTTAAATCTGCCGCAAGAGGTTTGGTATATTTACCCGACTTCCATGTAGCTCGCGCCTTTATCTATCTTAATGCAACTGTAGAATTAACTGCCGGCTTCGGAGGTTCCTTGATTTTGTTCGCCAACCACTCGTTGGAATGATCTTACCTGCGCCGGATATAATTGCTGTCGGTCTCGGCGTAGCGGGCAACTTTGTTCATGCGGCGTTGCTCGTACATGGCGATAACCTGCTGAGCCAAAGCCTCTGCCTGCGAATAAATTTCCTCGCGAAAAGCTCGCTTAATCGCCGATTCAGCTGCGACGCCCGAACCGATAACCTCAACCGTGCCCGCCGAATCTTCCTGCAAAATGTCACATTCCAAAGTGCAAGCAACACTGCGCCGTTTGCTCAATCGTGCGATAGCCGACCGTCGCCACGTCGAAACCGTTGCGATTGATAATTTCGCTCGTGTAGCGAATACTTTTCAGGAACAGCGCGTTCATTTGCGTCAACAAATTCAAAACCGACTCCGCCTTGGCGTTAATGTCCGCAAGCGCAGGAACGTGCCGATAATTTCCTTGTCCGACATCTGAATCCCCTAAACCGCAATCATCTGATTCATATTGCTACATTTTCGGGGCGCATGCCAAGTCGCGGAGCTCTTCACCGGCAAGATTATCATCGAATTTAATCTGAATGATTTTCTCGTGTACGTCGACAAATTTGGGCAAAGTACCGCTCATAATGCCGAGGTTGCGATTCGCCAACTTAAGCATGGTGCCTTCGAGTTGCTCATATCGCTGATAAATCTTGCCGTGCCGCCTACAAAAATCGGATCCATAAACGCACCTCACAAATTTATCGTGATTTTCCGCTGTCGAAAGTCCCGCCGAAATTCCGTGCGATTCGCAAACGCAACTTGTCCGCCGAAATTTTTCAGTATGGTATCCAAGCTCTGCGTTTTTCGTCGGCGAAATATTTTTCCATAACGCCGCGTTGACGAGCCATCTCCGCAAGAGCCTCCGTCTTAATTTCGGCAATGACCTTGCGCCTGTCCGCCGCCGCGTGATTCTTTGAGGCGTCCCAAAGTTCCAAAGTAGCGTCCGCTGCGGCGATTAAAGCGTTGCAAGCGACAGCCGTCACGGACTGCCAATCACCGCGCCCACCACGGGAATAGGAATCAACGTCTGACCGAGTATCGCGCCGTAAGTTACACCAAGCTCCGCGCCGACAAAGCCGCCTACCGTCTCAACTGCAAGCATCAAGCCTTTCTTGCCGACTTTTCAAAACCGAAGCTTTGACCGCGACATTTGAATTGACGCGATTTGTTTCGTCGAAATTTCTCTCGCCCATCTCGAAGTCAAACAGTGTCTTCGTACTCGAAGCAACAATTTTAACCGTTGCCGCGTCGCTGTACTTAACAAGCTTGCGTCTCACAGGCTGAATAATTTCCTTGGTGACGGCTGTCTTGGCTGTTTGTCAAGCCCATATCGGCATTTCGTCGAGCTTTTTTATGTATTCATGCCTTCCAAAATTGACAAGCTATCACAGATTAAATATAATTTGCAACATGAAAAATTTTATCGATTGAATTTGCAGGAGGGATTTTTTTAATGGATTTATCGCAACTCTTGAACGACGTGAACGATTTCGTGTGGGGACCGATAATGCTGGCGTTCCTGGTCGGCACGGGCATCTTCCTCACGATTCGTTTGAAGTTTTTGCCGTGGATTAACCTGTGGTACGCCGTCAAAATGATTATGCTCCACAAGGCGGATAACAAGGGCGACCTTTCGCCGTTCCAATCGCTCATGACGGCACTTTCCGCCACGGTTGGCACCGGTAATATCGTGGGCGTGGCAACGGCTATGGTATTGGGCGGTCCCGGCGCGATTGTCTGGATGTGGATAAGCGCGGCGTTCGGGCTTTCTACCAAATACGCCGAATCGGTTCTTGCCGTCAAGTATCGCGAAACCAACTCCGTCGGCGAAATGGCGGGCGGTCCCATGTACGCCATGAAAAACGGCATCGGCGGTCCGATTGGCAAGATTATGGCGACGTTGTTCGCGGTCTTTGCGGTGTGCGCCTCGTTCGGTATCGGCAACATGACTCAGGCGAATTCTATCAGCTCCGCCTTTGAAAACAGCTTCGGTTGGTCGAGCTGGGTGACGGGGATTATCCTCGTCGTCTGTTCGTTGGCGGTATTGGTTCGCGGCGTTCATTCTATCGGCAAAGTTTCAAGCTTTATCGTACCGAGTATGGCGTTTTTCTATATTCTGTTCACCGTGATTATTATTATCGTCAACTTTGAGAATGTGCCCGGCGGCTTGGCGATTATGCTTCAAATGGCGTTTTCGTTTGACGCGGTGGCGGGCGGCGTCGGCGGCTCTATCGTCGCCTCCATGTTGACCGCTATGCGTTGGGGCGTGGCTCGCGGCGTCTTCTCCAACGAGGCGGGTTTAGGCTCGGCTCCTATCGCGGCGGCGGCGGCTCGCACCGACCACGCTTCCCGTCAAGGCTACGTCAACATGACGGGTACTTTCTTCGACACCATGATTATCTGCTTCCTGACGGGTTTGGTTATCGCAAGTTCGGGCGTGCTCGGCAGTGTCGACCCTGAAACCGGCAAGCTTGTTTCGGGCGCACCGCTCACGATTCTGGCTTTCAGCACGGTTTACGGCGAAGGAGCAAAGTATATCGTCTCGATTGCCCTCGCGCTGTTCGCATATTCGACTATTCTCGGTTGGGAATACTACGGCGAAAAATCTTTGGAGTATCTCGTTAGCAACCGCAAGGTGATTATCGGCTACCGCGTCCTCTTCAGCCTGATTACGTTTATCGGCGCGACGCAGACCCTCGACGTGGTTTGGAATTTCTCCGACACCATGAACGGCTTAATGGCTATTCCGAACTTGATTTGCCTCGTGATTCTCAACAACGACATCGCCAAAGAGTGCTTCGATTACCAAAAGAATTTCATCGCCAAAGGGCGTTGATTGGCTCAAGAAATTTTTTCCACGGTCTGCGCGGCTGTGGAATTTTTTTTTTGCGCGTTGTAAAATGACGGAAATTTTTACGGAAGGCGGGAACATTTTGGCTAAACGCAAGGCTAAGATTAAAATCAGCGCGTGCTACATGGTTAAAAACGGCGAAAAGGATTTGCGCCGCTCCTTGGAAAGCTTGAACAAATACGTCGACGAGATTATCGTTGTCGACACCGGCTCCACCGACGGCACCGTCGCGGTCGCTCAAGAGTTCGGCGCACGCATTTTCCACGAACCCTGGCAAGACGACTTCTCCACGCCCCGCAACGTCGCCATTCGCGAGGCTAAAGGCGATTGGATTGTCTTCCTCGACGCCGACGAGTATTTTCCCGACGATACCGCCAAAAATCTGCGCAAAGTCATCGATATGGCGTGCAAAAACGACATGACGGTTATCTACGTCAAAATGTTCAACGTCGACGCGGATCACGACAACAAGATTATCGAGACGACCTACCTGCCGAGGATTTTCGAGAACGCGCCGACCGTTCACTACGCCGGCAAGATTCACGAGGAGGTTGAGCGCGACGATAAGCCCTTGGAACGCGTCATGGCTCCCGCCGATTTGCTCACACTTTGGCATACGGGCTACTCCGCTACGATTGTCATTTCCAAGCTTAAACGTAATTTGAAGCTGCTCCTTGAAGAACTGGAGACGAGCGACGACCCTGCGCGGACTTACGGCTATTTGGTCGATTGCTATCACGGCTTAGAGGATTGGGAAAATGCCGAGAAATACGCCCGCCTTGAGGTCGAGGCGCAAAGAAACATTTCGGTGCGTCCCATGATAATTTTGCTGGACATTTTGAATCGCGACGGCTCCTACTCCGACGAATATTTTAAGTATCTGCAACTGGCGGTTGAGCGTTATCCGCACATGCCCGAATTCTCCTTGAGCTTGTCGCTGTATTGGTCGCATAAGGGCGATTATCGGGCGGCGGTCGCGGAAATGCAGCGGGCTATCGATAAGTTTCACAACTTCGGCGAGCAAATGGAAATGACGGCGTTCGACGAATCCAAGGAGGAAGTTTCGCTACAGCTTATCGACAAGTGGCGGGAGCTGATAGACTTCACGCCCGAAGAAAAACGCGCCGAGGTCGCAAGACTGACCGACGAGCTGATTCAAGCGGTGGAAGTCACGCACGACAGGGAAAAGATTTTGCGGACGGCGGCGAGGATATTCAAGCTCCGCCCCGAAGACCCCGTGCCCATCGAAAAGGTCGCGTCGATTTATCTGGATTATCAAATGGAGGCGGAGGCTGCTGAGGTCGTCGCGTACATGGAGGAAACTTTCCCGCCGACGCCCTATCGCCTGCTTCTGAGTGCGCGGCTTCGATTCCTCAAGAAAAATTGCCGCGAGACCATACGGCTTGCCGAGCGCGGGCTGGAGCTTGAGGGCGGCGACGTGCTCACGACGATATTCCTGCATAACATTTTGGGGCAGGCGTATCGTTTTATCGGCGACGCACGCAAAGCCGTCGAGCATTATAAAATCAACGCCGAGACCGATTTATCCGCGCTTAAGGATTCGCCGTATTTGGCTCAAGCCGTAAAGAGTCGGTGCGAGGAGTACAGCAATTTGCTTTTCAACCTGCACTATTTGAACGTAAGCCGCGAGGAAATTTTTGAGGCGATTCGCGGCTTCAACAAGTTGCTTGCGCACATTCCCCGCTACAATCACAGCCGCAAGAAACACGCCCGTCACCAAAATATTCGCGTCGGCTACATATCGCCCGACGTGCGCTTTCACGTGGTGGCGTTTTTCAGTGCGCATTTCTTCACGAGTTACGACAAGACGCGCTTTGAAGTTTACATCTACGCCAACAATGCCGAGGACAATATCACCGAGCAATTCAAGGCGATTGCCGACGGCTTCCGCAACATTTCCGACACGCCCGCCAAAGAGGTCGCCGCGCAGATTTTTGCCGACGAAATTGACATTCTGGTTGACCTGGCGGGGCACAGCGCAAATAATTCTCTGGCGGTTTTGGCTTATAAGCCCGCGCCCGTTCAGCTTAGCGGCGTCGGCTACTTTGATTCGACGGGGCTTGACACCGTTGATTATTTTATCGCCGACAAGTTCACCGACCCCGAAGGCTTGAACGAAAACTTTTTCACGGAGAAAATTCTGCGGCTCCAACACAGCCATTTTTGCTACGTGTGGCACGATTTGGCTTATCCCGCGACGCCCGCGCCCTGCACCAAAGCCGGCTACGTGACGTTTGCGAGCTTCAATAACTTTGCCAAGGTTACCGACGAAATGTTGAGGCTCTGGAGCAAAATTCTAAGCGGCGTCCCGAATTCGCGGCTGTATCTTAAGGGGGCGGCGTTCAGGGAAAATTGCGGACTTGAATTTGCTAAGGAACGCATGACGGCGGCGGGCATCGACCTTGAGCGCGTCGACTTCGAGGACTTCGAGGTTGATTACGTTCGCAGCTATGAGCGCGTCGATATTGCGCTTGACACCTACCCCTACCCCGGCGGCGGCACCACTTGCGACGCGTTATATATGGGCGTCCCCGTGATAACCCTTGTCGGCGAGCGGCACAATTCGCGCTTCGGCTATTCGTTGCTTGCCAATGTGGGGCTTGAGGAGCTTTGCGCGTTCGACGCGGCGGAGTACGTTCAAAAGGCGATTGCGCTTGCCAATGACCGCGAGCGGCTCCGCGAGTATCACTTGACGATTCGGCGCAAAATGGAGTTATCGCCCGTCATGAACGATACGATTTACATGGGCGAGCTTGAGCAGGCTTACGAAAAAATCTTTACCGCGTGGCTTGCCGGCAAAGCTTTGCCCGACTTTCCGCAGGAACCCGCGCAGATTACCCCGGAGCTTGCCGAGGAATATTATCGGCGGGCGGCGAGCTATTTGCCGTTGGAGGGCGCGGACGGCAAGAGCAAATACAATCGCGTCGACTTCAAGCGCACGGTGTACTATGCCGAGCTTGCCGCTCAATGCGAGGCGCGTCGTGACGCCAAACTTTACTTGATGATAGCTGACCGCCGCCACATGACGGACGATAATGTCGGGGCGTATGAGGCGATGCGCAAGGCGATTGACCGTTTGCACGAGGACGACGACAAATTTTTTATCGCGGAGTGTTATTCCAAGTTCGGCAAGTTCGCGTTGGATAATCGGCGTGTCGTCGAGTCGGTGGAGAGTTATGCGCAAGCTTTTGCTGCGGCGGAGACCGAGCGCAAGCGTTTGGAGTTCTACGACGCGTGGCTGTTGAGCTTGCACTTTACGGACATATCGGCGGAGGAAATGGCGTCGGCGCACTCCGATTATCAAAACCTGCTTGCCGACGTTAAACCGTTCACGACTTGGCATAAGCGCAACGGGCGGATAAAGGTCGGCTACATATCGGGCGACTTCCGTAAGCACGCGATGTTTGCGGTTATGTTCGGCTTCATGAGCTGTCACGACAGGAACGCCTTCGAGGTGACCTGCTACAGCCGCAGTAAGATAAGCGACGAATTCACCGAGCTTTACCGCAAGGCGGCGGAGCACTTCGCAGACGTGAGCGACTTGACGGCGGAGGAGCTTGCCAAACGCATTCACGACGACGCGATTGATATTGCCGTCGATTTGGCGGGGCACACGGGCTATACGGGCTTGCAGGCTTTGGCATATCGACCTGCGCGGATTCAAATCAGCGGGCTGGGCTACATGTCGACCACAGGACTTCCCGCCGTCGATTATTTCATTACCGACGCCGTACTCGACCCGCCCGAAGATAATCGCGAACAATTTTTTGCCGAGAAACTTTTATACATGCCCGCGCAATTCAGCTACGCTCAACGCCTCGACCTGCCCGCCTCGAACGGTGCGCCCTGCGTCAAAAACGGCTTTGTGACCTTCGGGACGATTTGCCGCTACTCGAAGATTAACGACGATATGCTTGCGATTTGGACGGAGATTTTAAATCGCGTGCCCGACGCCAAGCTCCTCATGCGTGCGCAGGAATTCATCAGCACCCGCACCGTCGACGAACTTTATAACGCCTTGAAAGCCCTCGGTTGCGACATGGAGCGCGTGACGATTCGCCCCGCCGTGTACGATTACTTTGGCGCGATTGGCGCGGTTGACGTTATCCTCGACGCCTATCCTTACGTGGGCGGCGCGACCACCCTCGACGCGCTGTATATGGGTGTGCCCGTCGTCAATCTTTACGGCGAACGCCACAGCACGCGCTTTGGCAAGAGTATTCTTCACAGCGTCGGCTTGGACGAGTTGGCGGTTGATAACGTCGACGCGTACATAAACACCGCCGTTGCTCTCGCTAATGACACGGAGACGCTTGACGTTCTGCATAAGAATCTGCGCGGAATGTTTTTGAATTCGGACGCGCTTAATCCCGTCAAATATTGCAGGACGCTTGAGGCTGAGTTTAAGGAGCTGTTGAATCATGCGGAGCTTGATTAACGGCAGGCTGATATTGCCCGACGCCGACGGCGACTTTAAAATCTGCGCGGCAAGCGTGACGCTTGACCCAACGGTCGCGATTAACCATTCGACCTCGGAAACATTATCGCCGCGTCCAAGCGTGAAGAGCTTGATTAACGGCAGGCTGATATTGCCCGACGCCGACGGCGACTTTAAAATCTGCGCGG
>CALFJE010000129.1 GCA_937877545.1 uncultured Selenomonadales bacterium
CCTGCGAGGTGCCCTTTTCTTTGTTACTTTCTTTTGGGCAAGCAAAAGAAAGTTATTCCTAAATACAAAGATTGAGATTAGCCGAATCGCGGACACGAGCATCGTTGTCGACAGCGATTCTTTGAAATCTTTATTGCGAGGAAGAAAGATGAAAATTTCGGGTGACGCCCTTGACAGGGCAAGGCGCGTGGAGCTGATAATCTTCGACGTGGACGGCGTGCTCACCGACGGCGGCATTTATCACGGCGCGAACGGCGAACTGTTTAAAACTTTCCATTGCCGCGACGGCTTCGGCATAACGCTGGCGCACTCGTGCGGTATCAAGACGGCGATAATCACGGGGCGCAAGTCCGTCATGACGGCTAACCGTGCCGCCGAGCTGAAAATCTCCGCCGTCATGCAGGGGCAGATGAATAAGCGCGACGCCTACAAAAAGCTCAAGGCGCAATTCGGTCTCGACGACGCCCAGATTTGCTACGTAGCCGACGACGTGATTGATTTGCCTGTCTTCGTGCAAGCGGGCTTCAGAGCGGCGGTCGGCGACGCGGCGGCGGAGGTTATCGAACGCGCTCATTTCGTGGCGAACAACTTCGGCGGGCACGGCGCGGTTCGCGAGGTAACAGAATTTATTTTGAAGGCAAAAGGATTTTGGCAAGGCATTATCGAACGCTACACTTCGCCCGAATTTGACGATAAGGGACTTACGGCGTTGAATCAGTAGGAGGTTGCTATGATAGAAATTTCTAATTTGCGCAAGTACCATATGGGGGGGGGCATAGTACGACTTGAAGTAGACGTAAATTTTACAGATATGATCTCACCCTATCCCGAAAAGACGATTTACTTGGAAATTGACAAAGCTCATGGAGACATGCTTGTCGATGACAATTATGACGCATTTGTTCTGATTCCGCTCTATCTGGCGATGTATCACAAGCAAGATCTGCACATTTGTGGCAACGTTTCCAAAAAGCTTTATCAGAATGTGAAGTGGTACATTCAGAAAATCCTCTGCGACTTTGCAAATGACCTCAGCCCCGCGAAACTCACTGTCGATGGCTTTACTTCCGCCAAACCCAAGGGTAATTTAATCGGGACGGGCATATCCTGTGGCGTCGACTCACTTTCGACAATTTACGACCACTTCGTCCGCGAGACCGATCCCGAATATAGAATCAATGCACTCTTTTTGTTCAACTGCGGTGCTCATGGAACTTTCGGAGATCCATTGACATATGCAACTTTTCAAGGCAGAAGTCGTAGAGCTGTATTGGCGGCAAATGAATTGGGGCTCCCCGTGTACCTGATGAATACCAATTTTCACATGTTCATTCACAAAAATGATGCCACGCACACTTTCAAATCGGGTAATGACAATACGCGGCTACTCTTCCTCGCATCATATTCTTGCATCCTTGCTCTACAAAACGCGATTTTCCGTTACTACATGTCCGGCGGAGTCAGCTATTCGGAAATTAAACGTTTTGAAAATCTTTCTCGCGGTGATGATTTGGCTGAATTCTGTGAGTCGTATTTTGTGCCGTTGATTCAGACGGAACGTACGGAGCTTATCGTTGACGGGTGTCAATATCGACGTGTTGAAAAGCTACAGAATATCTCCGACTGGGAAATTGCCCAAAAGTATCTGAATGTTTGTTGGGGGCGTGTAGAAAATGCCGCGAATTGCGGACGTTGCCCAAAGTGTTTGAGGACGTTGTTGCCACTTGAAATTTTGGGCAAACTTGACAAGTTTTCACGGGTATTTAACATTGAGCAATACAAAATGAATTCTTTTGCCTACAAGAGCCATTGCCTGCAAAATTATGGTAAAGATCCGTTCGCGACAGAAAATATTGATTTCGCTAAAGAACACAATTTCCCCATGCCGAAAAAAATTGAAGGGTTTTTGCTTAATGGTAAAGTTTTATTTTGATGGAGGCTTCTATGATAGAAATTTCAAATCTGCGCAAGTACACCACCCGCGAGGGCTTGACGCGCCTTGAGGCTGACATAACCTTTACGGATATGGCTCCGCCCTGCGCGGAAAAGACGCTGTACTTTGAGCTGGATAAGAAATATTCCTACATGTTCGCCGAGGATACTTACGACGCGTTCGTCCTCGTGCCGCTGTGGCTTGCCATGCTCCATAAGCAGGATTTGCACATTCGCGGCAAAATCTCCGCCAAGCTCTATCAAAATATCAAGTGGTACGTGCAAAAGATTTGGTGCGATTTCTACGAGGAGCTTGCGCCCGTCAAGCTGATTGTCGACGGCTTTGCGGCTCCGCCCAAAAAGCGCGGCAAGATCATCGGGACGGGCATATCGTGCGGCGTCGATTCGCTTTCCACCGTCTACGACCACTTTATCCGCGAAACCGACCCGAATTATCGAATCAACGCGCTGTTTTATTTTAATTGCGGCATCTTCGGCGAATTCGACGACCCTAAAGTTCAAGAGCTGACCAAGCTCCGCAACGAGCCGGGCAAAAACGTCGCCAAGGCTTTGGGCTTGCCGTGCTACTACGTCAACTCCAATCTGCACGCCTTCCGCAAGCTCGCCGATATGAACAAGCTCAATTTTATTTCCGTGTACTCCTGCGCGTTGAGCCTGGGCAATGCCGTTTCGCGCTACTACGTGTCGAGCGGGACGAGCTACGAGGAAATTAAAGCCTACCGCGACCACTATCACAACCGCGACATGTCGGCTTTTTGCGAATCGTATTTGGTGCCGCTGATTCAAACCGAGCGCACGGAGCTTATCGTTGACGGGTGCCAATATCGGCGCGTCGACAAGCTTAGGAACATTGCCGATTGGGACATTGCCCGCAAGTATCTGAACGTGTGCTGGCGATACACGCCCGACGGCTCAAATTGCAGCATGTGCGTAAAGTGCTTGCGGACGCTGTTGCCGTTGGAGATTCTGGGCAAGCTTGACGACTTCGCGGCGGTGTTCGACGTGGAGGAGTATCGCAAAATCTCTTTCCGCTACAAAATTCGCTGTCTGCAAAATTATGGCGAAGACCCCTTCGAGACGGAAAACGTTGACTTTGCCCGCGAACACAACTTCCCCATGCCTGAGCGACATGACTGCTACGTCCTCAACGGGCAACTCATTTACGACGGAGATTGAATCATGATAGAAATTTCAAATCTGCGCAAGGTCGGGCGGGGCACCGGTGTCCGCCTTGAGGCGAATATCAAATTCACCGACACGGACGCCGCTTATCCCGCCACCATGTATTTTGAGACGCGCAAGGATTACGGCAACCTGTTCGCGCCCGATACTTACGACGCCTTTTTTTTAATCGGTCTCTACTTGGCGATGTATCACAAGACGCCGCTTAGGATTCGCGGCAGGGTGTCCAAAAAGCTCTGCAAAAATGCGCAGTGGTACATTCAAAAAATCCTTTGCGACTTTTCGGAGTTGCTCGCGCCCGTCGAGATTATCGTTGACGGCTACGCCTCGCCCAAAGGCAAGGGCGATTTAATCGGCACGGGAATATCCTGCGGAGTCGATTCGTTGGCGACCGTTCATGATCGCTTCGTTAAGGAGACTGACCGCGATTATCGAATCAACGCGCTGTTTATCTTTAACTGCGGCTCCCACGGCGATTTTGATTCGCCCGATACGCAAGCTGTCTTTAAAAGCCGCGTCGACCGCGCAGGTAAGGTTGCCGCCGAATTGAAATTGCCGCTTATCGTCGTCGAGTCAAACCTCCACCAATTCCGCCACGCCGAGGACAAGTCAACCATGCTGTTCCTGTCGTTGTATTCGTGCGTGTTGAGCTTGCAGGGCGGCGTTAAGCGATACTACATGCCGAGCGGGTGCAGTTATCAGGGCATAAAGGATTACGGCGACGCGGCGCACCATAACGATTTGGCGACGGCGTGCGATTCGTATCTTATCCCGCTGATTCGGACGGAGCGCATGGAGCTGATTGTTGACGGGTGTCAGCGGCGGCGCGTTGATAAGATTGCGGACATGACCGATTGGAATATCGCGCAGAAATATTTAAACGTCTGCTTGGTGCAGAAGGGCGCGGATACTTCAAATTGCGGCAGGTGCTCAAAGTGTTTGCGGACGGAGCTGGCTTTGGAGATTCTCGGCAAGCTCGGCGACTTCGCGCAGGTTTTCGACTTGGAGCGTTATAAAAAAGAGGAATTGTTGTACAAGGCGCGTTGCGTCGACCGCAGGGACGAGGAGATTTTTTATCGGGAGCTTGTCGACTTGGCGGCAGAAAAAAATTTCCCAATGCCCGCCAAGCATACCTGCTACATTTTGGACGGGCGCATTGCGGTTTTGGACGACATATAAATCGGAGGGAACCATGCTTTACAGGACGCTGATGTTGCTGAGCAGATTGATACGGCTCCTGCCCTACGACGCGCTGTTGGCGGCGGGGCGGGTGCTGGGGAATTTGTATTACCTGCTCATCAAGAAACAGCGGGAGCGAGCGGTGGCGCAAATGATGCCGGCACTTAACATATCGGAGGCGGAGGCGCGTAAGTTGGTCAAGGCGTCGTTCGTGAATTTGGCGCGAAACGTGCTGGATATATTCTACATGCCCAACCTCAACGAACAGAATTTATCGCAGTACATAGAAATTGAACACTTGGAGCGAATGCGGGCGGCACTTTTGGAGGGGCACGGCGTAGTAGTTTTGACGGGACACGTCGGCACGTGGGAATGGCTGAGCGCGGCGTTTTCGCTGAACGGAATGCCCGTCACGGCGATAGCCAAGCTCCAACCCAACGCGCAGTATTCGCGGGTACTGGACGATTTGCGGGCGACGATTCACGTCGAGATATTCAATCGCGGCACGAACGAGCTTAGAGCGGCAGGACGCGCCCTCAAAGACGGAAAAATTTTGGGCTTCCTCGCCGACCAAGACGCAGGTCCCGGCGGAGCGTTCATAAATTTTTTGGGCAAGACAGCTTCCACGCCAATGGGACCGGCAGTCTTCGCGAGGCGATTCAATGCCCCGGTGTTGCCGGCGTTCATAATCCGCAAGGAGAACGGGCGGCACCTCGTTAAAATCGGCGAGCCTATGCACTTTGAGGATACGGGCGACACCGACGCCGACTTGTTGCGCTTCACGGAAAAAATGACGGCGATATTGGAGCAAGTGATCCGCGAAAATCCGACGCAATGGCTGTGGTTCCAAAAGCGTTGGAACACGCCGCCCGAAATGCAGAAGACCAATAAACATCACACGGTAAAGGTGCGGCACAAGCCCAAAGAGGAGGCAACATGAGCACACGGGAAAAACTTTTGGCGTTGACGGGCGTAATTTTTTTTGCGTGCTTAGTGATTTGGGTGGTGCGCACGACGCCGCCCGCTCCGCCGCCCGAAGAGAAAGTCACTCCGCCGACCGTCATAGAATACGAGGGCAACACAATCATCGAGGAAAAAGACGGGCAAATCATCTGGGAGCTGACGTGCGACAAAATGCGAATCGATTCGTTGACACAGAACGTCGAGCTGGACGGCATCTCCGCGAAGTTTTATCAGCACGACGAGGAAAAATCTTGGGAGCTTACGGCGGCTAAGGGTGTCTATTATAAAGTCGAGGAAGTCATTCACGTCGAGGGCGAAGTTAAGGTGACGAACAGCGACGGCGCGGAGCTCTTAAGCGAAAAGCTTGACTACTTCACCGAGAAAAATATGCTTGTGGCGACGGGCGACGTTAAGATTAAAAAGGACGATATGCGTGCTTTCGGCGACATGGCTTATTCCGATAACGCCCTGCATAAGGTTGGGCTTTCGGGCAATGCCAAAATCTTGAAGGGCGTCAAAGACGACGAGCAACGGGAGGCTTTTTGATATGATAAAAAAAATATGCGCGGCTTTGCTGACGGCAATGCTTATAAGCTCTGCGGCAACGGCGGCTGATAAGGACGCGGAGCCTTCCGAAGTCAACGCCGACGAAATAGAATACGACATGAGTACGCAAAAGGTCGCGGCTTCGGGCAACGTGTTCATAAAGCACGGGAAGGCGGCGGATACTCAAACGCCCTCCGAGCTGAACGCCGACGCCGTCGAATACGACATGAACAGCGGGATAATGTCTGCGGCTGGCAACGTCCTGTTAAAGAACGGCTTGACCAGAGCGACGGGGCTTCACGCTATGTATAACGTCAACACAAAGGCGGCGCACCTCGTCGGCAACGTGATTGTCGTGCGCGAGGACATGCGCATAACGTGCAACACGCTTGCCAGCGACGGGCAGGGGCACATGACGGCAGACGGCAACGTTATCGCGACGCAAAAGGTTGCGCCCGACGCCAAATATCCCGACGGCGACACGCGCACTTTTCGCAGCGAGCGGCTTGACTACTTCCCCGACGACCGTAAACATTTCCTTATCCCGACGGGCGGCATAGCCGAAAGCACCGCCGAGGGCACCTTCACGGCGGACTACATGGAGGGTTGGCTCGTCGACGAACACTATATCGGCACCGGCAACGCTCACCTGGTCAGCCCTGCGCGGAATATGGAAGCCGGCGGCGACATGGTTGACTATTCCGGCAAGGACGCGGGCAAGGCGGTCTTGAGCGGCAACGCGTGGGCTGTTCAGGATAACAATACCATTCGCGGCAATCGCTTGACGGTTTACCTCGCCGACGACGGTAAGCTTAAGGCGGAGGATAACGCCGCGCCGCAACTTGAACTGCCCAAGCTTGAAATGCCTAAGATGCCGACCGTTGATAAGGCTTTCGAGAAAACCGACGCCGATAATAAGACCGTTGTCGACGAGTTCAAACGCGTTGCGCCCGTCAACGAGGAGGAGCTTATCGGCAAGGAAATTGCGACGGAGCCTTTCGCCGACGATAAAGCCGACTCCGCGCAGATTGAACCCGTTACCGAGGATAAAGCCGACGGCGATACGATTTTGATTGATCCTGCGAACGAGGCGAGCGGCAATGAACCTTGAGGCGCGGGATTTAGTCAAGGCATTCAAGGGGCGCACGGTCGTCAACAAGGTGTCGTTGCGCGTGGAGACGGGCGAAGTCGTCGGCTTACTCGGACCGAACGGCGCAGGTAAAACAACGTCCTTTTACATGATGGTCGGACTGGAGCGACCCGATTCGGGCGACGTGTTCATTTCCGACGTAAACATTTCCAAATTGCCGATGTATCGCCGCGCAGAGCTGGGGATAAGCTACCTCACGCAAGAGGCGTCGATATTCCGCAAGCTGACGGTTTCGGAAAACATAATGGCGATTCTGGAGACGTTGCACTTGAGCAAGGCGGAGCGCAAGCAAAAGCTTGACGAATTGCTTCAGGAATTCGGGATACGGCACGTTGAAGGGCGTAAGGGCACGGAACTATCGGGCGGCGAACGTCGGCGCGTGGAAATTGCACGATGCTTGGCGTTGGAGCCGAAATTCATTTTGCTGGACGAACCGTTTGCTGGCGTTGACCCGTTGGCTGTTGCCGACATTCAGGAGATTATCAAGTACTTGCGCGAACGCGGCATGGGCATTTTGATAACCGACCACAACGTCCGCGAGACGCTTCATATCGTCGACCGCGCCTATATCCTCAATGAGGGCAAAATTTTGCTTGAAGGCTCCGCCGACGAGATTGCCAACAGCGACATTGCCAAAAAGTTTTATCTGGGCAGTAATTTTACTTTGTAGCAACCGAACTAATCCCTAATTCCTAATTCCTAATTCCTAATTCCTAATGGAGGGCTTTGAATGCGCATAAGAATACTTGACAGGTACATATTTCAGGAAGTCGTTTTCGCGTTCCTGTTTGCGATTTGCGCGTTCACGGCGGTGTTTATCGGTTCGGGCACGCTGTTCAGAATCGCGAGGTACATAACCGATTACGGCGCGAGCCTTTCCTCCGTGTTAAAGATTTTTGTCTACGGGTTGCCGAATATCATCATGTGGACGTTTCCGATGTCAATGCTTTTGGCGACGCTCTTGACGTTCGGGCGGCTGTCGAGTTCGAGCGAGATAACGGCGATGAAGTCTTGCGGGATAAGTTTCAGTCGGATAGCCGCGCCCGCGATTTTTTTGGGCGTTATCGTGACGGCTTGCGCGATACTCTTCAGCGAGCACGTGGTGCCCTGGGCGAATACCGCTTACAACAACGTCGTCTACTACGAGATTCAGGGCAACACCGAGCTTAAGTCGCAAGACCACATAATCGTTAAGGAGATGGCGGGCGAGCGCATTGACCGGCTGATTTACGCCCGTCAATACAAGGCGCGGGAGGAGATTTTGGAGGGCGTTTCCATGCAAGTCTTCAACGAGGACGGCAAGGTTACGCACGTGGAAAACGCGACCTTTGCGGAGTGGCGCGACGAAAAGTGGATAATGCATGACGGCATGATTTACGACCTGGCCGACGAGCAACGGACGCATACCATGAAGTTTGACCGACAAATCCTGCCGATAAACGCCAGCCCGCGCCAAATCGTCCGCGAACAGAAGAAGCCCGAAGAACTTACAATGAGCGAACTCAAGGCGCAAATCGCAATCATGAAGTCGCAATACGCCAACACGAACAAATTGGAGACGGAGCTTTATCAGCGAATCACGGTGCCAATGGCAAGCTTAATCTTCGCGCTGATAGGCGTGCCGTTGGGCTTGCAACCGACGCGGACGCCGTCGTCAATGGGTTTTGCGCTGAGCGTCGTGATAATCTTCCTGTACTACGCGGTCATGACGTTGGCGAACGCGATAGCTCGCAGCGGCGCAATCCCGCCGATTTACGCGGTGTGGATACCCAACGCCATAGGTTTAATTTCGGGCTTCGTGCTGATTTATCGGGCGTCGAGGTGAGGATTATGCGGAAATTTTCAACGGAGGCGGACAGGGAACGCGTCAAGGCTCTTTACAAGTTTGAGGCGGAGGCGCGGCTTCAAGGTCACAAGCTGATAGCGGGCGTCGACGAGGCGGGGCGCGGCTCCTTAGTCGGAGCGGTCATGGTGGCGGCGGTTATCCTGCCCGAAGATTTATATTTGGAACGGCTCGACGACTCAAAGAAACTTTCCGCCAAAGTCCGCGAGGTGCTTTTTGAGCAAATCTGCGCGGCGGCGATAAGTTACTCCTGCGTGGCGGTCGACATTGAGGAGATTGACACGTTGAATATTTATCGGGCGACGTTGGAAGGCATGAAACGCGCCGTTGCGAGCTTGGACGTTCAGCCGGACTTTGTGCTTACCGACGCCATGAAAGTTGACTTCGGCGACGCAATTCAATCCCGCTCGATTATCCACGGCGACGCGCTCAGTGCTTCGATAGCCGCCGCCTCGATTATCGCCAAGGTGACACGTGACCGCCTTGCCGACGAATGGGCTTTGGCTTATCCCGAATACGGCTTTGAACACAATCGCGGCTACGGCACTAAGGCTCACCTCAACGCCATAGCCGAGCACGGAGCCTGTCCGATTCATCGCCGCTCGTTCGAGCCGGTCAAAAGTCTTTTGGCAAAATGAAAACCCCCGCCACATTCGGCAGGGGTAATTTTTATGACAACGATTTAATTTCGCGCAAAGGCTCACCTCGACGCCATAGCCGAGCACGGAGCTTGTCCGATTCATCGCCGCTCGTTCGAGCCGGTCAAAAGTCTTTTGGCAAAATGAA
>CALFJE010000130.1 GCA_937877545.1 uncultured Selenomonadales bacterium
AGTGCCTTTCTTTTTGCTACTTTTTCTTTGGCACCTCAAAGAAAAAGTAGATCCTAAACACAAAATGGACAGTTAGCCAATCGAAGCAACGAGCCGCGCTGAGGATAAATTTCCCGCGAAACCACGCTTTATAGGCTACCGCCGCAGAATCGTCAATGCGTCGGCTACAGGTCGCTCCTTGCCGTCGCTGGGCTTATTAACCAAACTGCCCTTGAAAAACAATTCGCTGGAGCCGCCGCCGTCCAAGTTAATCGCCTCGACCGCTCCGAAATTATCGCGCAGGATACGCGCCCATTCCGTCAACGTGCAACCTTTGCTGTGAGCTTGCCGCCCGTCGACCACAGCCAAAATATAATCGCCGTACTTGGTGACGCCCACCGCCGAACGCGGAGCACGCCCGACTTTGATGTCGTTTGGGAACCGCTCGGCGTCCGCCGTCACGTAAACCTCGCCGCCCTTAACAAGCGTGGGACCCGCGCCGATTACGTGCACCGCCTCGTTGAAGTCAGCCCCGTGCTCCACGTTGATATAATCCTCGTCGAAGGTGACCAGGTCGCCGACGTTCAAGCCGCTGAAAAACTCCGCCGCGTTGCCGTGCGCACTGATTACAAAGCCGTCTGGCGGAATGCGCGTATTGCCCGCCTCGCGCAAAATCTTCGTGACAACGCCCTCTTGCACGACGTACTCCACGCCAAAATTATTCGTGCCGGTCGTCGCGCCTTGCCAGCCGTTGTAGACGACGACGCAGTCGGGGTAACGCTCGCAGTTGACGCCCGCCACCGTGATCTCCACGCCGTTGAATTGCAACACGCCGCGATAAGTCAGCCGCCCGAAAATCGCCGAGCCGTCAGCCCTAAGCCCTATCGCCGAACGTGTGTAATATGTCGTGCCCGCCGTCAGCCCGTCGATTTTGGTGTTGCCCAAAAGGACGCCGTTCGTGGCGAAATAGCTTGCGTTAATCGTGGCAATGGCGTAGGGCGAATTCATCTGCGACACCGTGGCGCGTCCCGGTACTTGCCCGCGAGCCAATACGGGGCGCAGTTGATAACGCTCGTGGTCGGCTATCACCGCGAACGCCATAATTCCGCCCTGATTATACATCAAAAATTCCAAGCCCTCGCCGTCCTCAACGGGTTCCTCGACACCGGGTGGCGGCTCCTCGATTATCGACGGCGGCGGCGGCTCCTCGATTATCGGCGGCGGTAACTCTTCCTCTATCTCTATCGGCTCGAAGGGCTTATCGACCGTCGCTTTTTGTTTTGCCAAGGCAAGGCTCGGCGTCAGGAAGAACAGCCCCGCCGTTATCAGCGCGATTATCTTGCTCGTCTTCAATCCTTAATCCTCCAAAAAAATTTTCATTGCCAATTCTGCCGCCGCAAAAAAATTCCTGCGCTGTGGAAAAAAATTCGGCGGTGATATACAATCGGCGACAAATATTGCAAGAGGTGAGCTTATGAAAAGAATTTTCGTTAAAGACGTGACGGGCGACACTT
>CALFJE010000131.1 GCA_937877545.1 uncultured Selenomonadales bacterium
TCCTCGGCGGCGCGGGCAACGATAAGCTTTACGGCTACACAGGCAACGATACGCTGATTGGCGGCGCAGGTAATGATTCGCTCTGGGGTCAAGCAGGCGCGGATACTTTCGTCTATAACAGCGGCGACGGCAAAGATATGATTTTCGGCTTCGACGATTCGGACATGCTTCAGATAACGGGCAACTGGACAGCTTCCTACTACAGCGGGAGCGGTCGCGTCGGCTTTAAGGTCGGCAACACCTACAGCGCGATTATCCTCGACAGCCCCACGGCGTCGACTTTCAACATAAACGGCGACAGCTACGTTATCAGCGGCAACACTCTTGTAAAAAAATAAATTCCTCCATTGAACGTTAAAATTGCATAAAAAATTTTTAAAAATATTGTCTTAAACTGTCGACTAATCTATAATGCCGCCGACAGTGTTTTTTTTTACGCGGACGAAAGGAGCAAATCTTTATGGCAACAAACAAGACGCCCAATACAATTTTTTCGGGCACGGACGGTGATGATTATCTGCAAAACAATCCGTCAGGCGAAAACGTCACAATCGTGGGCGGCGCAGGCGACGATTCGATTCGCAACTACGGCGATTATTCAACCGTCCTGGGCGGCGACGGTGACGATACCATTTACAACGGCGGCTCCAACGTCAGCGTAGACGCGGGCATAGGCAATGATTCAATTTCCGTCAATCCATACAGCACAGGCAACGATACCGTTACCCCGGAAAATGTCACTGTGAGCGCGGGCGACGGTGACGATACTGTTTATAACGGTGTCTCCAACGTCACGATAGAAGGCGGCACGGGCAATGACCGCATTTCCGTCAGAGGCAACGGCAATGTCTTTGTCGACATGGGGGCAGATAATGACTACCTGGAAAATACCGCTCAGAACGTGACAATAGTTAGCGGCGAGGGTGACGATACCGTTTACAATGAAGGCGTTAATGTCACGATAGAAGGCGGCACGGGCAATGACCGTGTCTCCGTCAGAGGCAACGGCAATGTCTTTGTCGACGCGGGCGCGGGCGAAGACTACCTTGACAACAGTGCTCCAAATGTCACGCTCGACGGCGGCGAGGATAACGACATCCTCATTAACTACAGCTATATCGATTCGGTCTCAATGTCGGGCGGCGACGGCAACGACTCAATCACCGTTTACTCCGGCAGCAGACATATAACGGTCAACGCGGGCGCAGGCAACGATTCAGTCAAAAACAACGGCGATAACGCCTCAATCCTCGGCGGCGCAGATAACGATACCATTACCAACAGCGGCTCCAACGTTACGATTGAGGCGGGCGCAGGCAACGATTCAGTCAAAAACAACGGCGATAACGCCTCAATCCTCGGCGGCGCAGATAACGATACCATTACCAACAGCGGCTCCAATGTTACGATTGAAGCTGGCGCAGGTAACGATTCGATTTATCTTTACAGCAACGCCGATTCTGTTTCGGCGGACGGCGGCGACGGCTCCGACACAATCACCAACTTCAGCGACAATGCCACGCTCACGGGCGGCAACGATAACGACTTCCTCGAAAATAACGGCAACAACGTCCTGCTTGACGGCGGCGAAGGCGACGACTCTATCGACAACGACGGCGATAACGTCACGATAAGCGGCGGCACAGGCAACGATACCGTTATCAACGGCAGAGATGTCGACCTTGAAACCAAAACCTATCATCCTGCCGATAATGTTTCGATAAACGGCGGAGACGGCGACGATCTGATTATCAATGGCTATGGAGACAATGTAACCCTCGGCGGCGGCGAAGGCAATGACACCCTCACGGGCAACGACCGCAATGCAGAGCTTTTCGTCTACGAGAGCGGCAATGACGTTATCACCAACTACAGCGGCGAGGACACGATTCAGCTTGCGGCAGGCAATTTCGACAGCTACACCATAGACAACAACGACGTTATCCTCACAATCGGCGAGGGCACTTTGACGCTCAAGGACATGAAAGGGCGCACCGTCACCTTCACCGACGCGACGGGCGCAACCTCCAAGAAAAATTTCGGTTCGGGCTACACCGCGTTTGAAGTTATCCAAAATCTGGTTCAAGCGTGGAATGCGACTTTTTTCACCGACGCCGACCGCTTAAAGCTCGACGAGGCAATTCGGCACAGTTCGCACTTCAACTCCATTAAAGAGGTTATCGACAACATGATTGCCGACTGCGCGGCGGCGGGCGACGCCGAAACTTTCCTGCGCGAAAAATGCGGCATTATCCTCTACAACACCGACACCGGCGCGATTGACGGTTGGGACGCAGGCAACGATTCCGTTCGGATAGGAACAGAAATTATCGGCGAAGACCTTTCCACTTTGAAACACGTTCCAAACTATTACGATTTTACGTTCACGACCAAGCAGGGCGTCACGATTCATATCACCTTGCCGACAGATTATTTCCTCGACGATGACAGCAAGAAAGTCCTCGACGGGCTCTACAGCTGGTGGGCTGACGCGTCTCTCGACCTGGTGGAGCAAACTTACGGCTTCGCTTTCGGCTCCGACAAGGAAATTGAATTCACTCTGGTTAAGGAGGCAAGCTACTGGGGCAATACTAAGACCGTCCCCGACAACCCGAATAAAAACATAGTCACCATAAACATGGATTCGGATAAGACAAACTTTGCCGCCCCCGACGATTACAACGGCAGCTTTGTTGACAGGTGTATTGCTCACGAATTCACGCACGTGGCGCAAAATTTCTTCATGGGGCATTTTCCGCAATTCGTTGAGGAAGGGCTTGCCGAATTGACGCACGGCATAGACGACGAACGCACCACCTTAATCGGGGCTTTGGCGGGCGACGCCGACAGCTTGACCACTTACCTCAACTTGGACGACAGCGGCACGGGCGATTCCGAATACTACGCGGCGGGCTACATGTTCTATCGCTACCTCGCCAAGCAGACCGCCGACGCTTACGACGCGGAATTTCCCTACGCTTGGAAGGACGATATTAAAATCACCGACACCGTCAACGCCGCCTTTTTGACGGGCAAAGGCTCCAATCAGACGCTCCTGGGCAACGCAAGCAATGATACCTTTACCGCTTACGGCGAATCCGCGCAGGTTTTCGGCGAGGACGGCGACGATTACATTTACAGCGGCGGCTCCAATTCGACGCTATCGGCGGGCAAAGGCAATGACACCCTCAAGGCTTACGGCGACGGAGCGCATATTTACGGCGAAGACGGCGACGATTCAATCATAAGCGGCGGCTCAAGCGCGACGGTCACGGCGGGCGACGGCAACGATACCATTTTAAACAGCGGCTCCAACGTTTCGATAAGCGGCAACGCGGGCGACGACCTAATCAGCTTGGGCTCCGACGCCGTCAACAATTTGCTCCTGTTCAATCCGGGCGACGGCAACGATACCATTATCGCCTCCAATGAAGCGAACACCTTGCAAATCTTCGGTTACCTTTCGCAGTCAATGACATTCGGTAATGATACAATCTTGGCGATTGACGATGAAAACGAGAGCAAAATAACATTGGCAGGCACCCCCATCGAAGTTAAAATTACTCCACCGTCAATAATTCCGATTCCGCCGGGCAGACCTTACTACAACAGGCGCGACAACGTGACGCTTGAGGCATACGTCGGCAATAACGACACCGTCACCAACACGGGCATGAACGTTTCCATAAACGTCAAGGACGGCTCCGACAGCATAATAACCTCTGGCGATAATGTCACGGTGGACGCGGGCGAAGGCGACGATCAAATCACCAACAGCGGCTCGTTGGTATCAATCGCAGGCGGCGCAGACAACGATACCATTGCCAACGACGGTCTTAACGTCACGATAGACGCGGGCGAAGGCGACGATTCAATCACCAACAGCGGCAATAATGTTTTGTTCAATTATTCGGCGGGCGACGGCTCGGACGTTATAGAGGGCTTTAACGAAACGTCAACGCTTGCCGTAAGCAGCGGCAACTATCTCAAAGCTACCGATGACTCGGACGTGACCGTTACCGTCGGCGAGGGCAAAGTAACCATTCGCGGAGCGGCAAGCTTGGATGCAGTAAACATTGACGGGCAGGTTTCGACGTGGAAAATATGGAACAGCACCGCCGCCCAAGTGACCATGTCAACGTCTTACGGGAACGCCGACGCCTCCTCGCGTTATGCAAGTAAGCCGATTCAAATCACAGGCAACGACTTCGATAACTCAATCGCGGGCGGCAACGGAAATGATAAGCTCCTGGGCGGCGACGGACGCGACACCCTGGACGGCGGCAAGGGTAATGACACCCTCACGGGCAGCAACGGCAGTGATTTGTTCGTCTACAACGCGGGCAACGACGTGATAACCGACTACGCGGAAGGCGAAGATAAAATTTCACTCGGCGCGACGATTTCCGAAGCTTATATCACGGGCAATGACGCGACACTTGAGACCTCCGCCGGCAAGCTCACCGTTAAAAATGCCAAGTATAAGGAGCTGACATATATCGACGCGGAGGGCGAACATACGGAGATAATCAAGCTCTTTAAAGGCACGGGCAATGCAGAAAGCATAAGCAACACCCTCGAAGGCGCGACACTCGACGGCGGCTACGGTCACGATACTCTCACCAACAGCGGCGCAAGCGTTTCAATCGACGGCGGCGTCGGTATTGGCAACGATATTATCACCAACTACGCAGGCGGCACCGGCTCGACGCTCAAAGGCGGCGCGGGTAATGATTCCATTCGCAACACGGCGGCTGAGGTCACGATAAACGGCGGGCTCGGCAATGATACCATTAACAACGGCGGAGCCAATGTCTTGATTGATTATAATAGCGGCGACGGCTTCGACCTCATCCAAGGTTTCCGCGCTGATTCCACGCTCCAAATCGGCGGCGGGTCGGGCACCTATTCGGCGGATACGCTCGGCTCCAACGTCGTGCTTACGGTCGGCAACGGCAAGATAACTCTGCAAGGCGCGGCAAGCTTGTCCACGCTTAATATCGCGGGCATTGAGGTTATCAAAGACCTTAACCTCAGCAACACCAAGCCGAATGTTATTTTTAAGGGCGGCAAGGGCAATGACACCCTCACCAACTGGAGCGGCGGCAAGAACGTCACGATAGCGGGCGGCAAGGGCAACGATTACGTCAAAAACACTGCCGACAACGTTTTGATTGAATACTCGGAAAGCGACGGCAACGATACTATCAGCGGCTTTAAGGCGAACTCCACGCTGAAAATCGGCGACGGCACGGGCACCTATTCTGTGGCTAAGAGCGGCAATAACGTTGTGCTTACGGTCGGCGAGGGCAAGATAACTTTGCAAGGCGCGAAAAATATCAAGACGCTCAATATCGAGGGCACGGAGATTAGGCACGACCTTAACGTCGACAACACCGAATCGAACACGCTGATAGAGACCTTCAACGGTGACGATACCATTTATAACAGCGGCGACAACGTGACAATCTCGGCGGGCGAAGGCGACGATTCAATCACCAATAGCGGCAATAATGTTTTGTTCAATTATTCGGCGGGCGACGGCTCGGACGTTATAG
>CALFJE010000132.1 GCA_937877545.1 uncultured Selenomonadales bacterium
GCTAATCCGACGGCTCAAGGTCAGCTCGCTAATCCGACAGCTCAAGGACAATTTGCTAATCCGACGGCTCAAGGGCAATTTGCTAATCCGACGGCTCAAGGTCAATTTGCTAATCCGACAGCTCAAGGTCAATTTGCTAATCCGACAGCTCAAGGTCAATTTGCTAATCCGACAGCTCAAGGACAATTTGCTAATCCGACGGCTCAAGGTCAATTCGCTAATCCGACAGCTCAAGGTCAATTCGCTAATCCGACGACTCAAGGTCAATTCGCTCAACCGACGGCGCAAGGGCAATTCGCTACTCCGACAACTCAAGGTCAATTCGCTAATCCGACGGCGCAAGGTCAATTTGCTCAGCCGACAACTCAAGGTCAATTCGCTAATCCGACGGCTCAAGGTCAGCTCGCTAATCCGACGGCTCAAGGTCAATTCGCTAATCCGACGGCTCAAGGTCAATTCGCTCCTCCGACGGCTCAAGGTCAATTCGCTAATCCGACAGCTCAAGGTCAATTTGCTCAGCCGACCGCTCAAGGTCAATTCGCTAATCCGACGTCGCAAGGGCAATTCGTTAATCCGACGCAAGGTCAATTCGCTAATCCGACGGCTCAAGGGCAATTCGCTCAACCGACGGCTCAACCGCAAGAAGCTCCTCCGACGCAACAAGAACCGATTGAAATCCTGCAGAATATCGACGGAAAACAGAAACTCAATGAGGAATTCGTCGCACGGCAAAAGGAAATGCGCGGGCAAATGAATGTGCTTAAAAATGAGCTTATTCAAAGCAATTGGCAGAATACGCCGCAGACAAACGATACGATGAAGTCGCTGGCGCAATTCCTCCTGCGAAGTGCTCAATATACCACTCCGCGCGACTTCGCATTACTCCAAAATTTCGTGAACCAATCGACCGAAACGATGTCCGAAACCGAAGCGCGTCACCTGCAAAACTTACTGCGCCTTTGCCAAAACAATTTGCCAATGACTGTACAACAAGCCGCCGTCCAACAGAAATTGCCCGACTTGCCGCGCCTGTGGGCGTTTATGCAAATGTGCGATATGGCACGCATAAGCTCCGGCATGAACGCCAAAGCCTTTAAACGCGCCGGCAGAGATGTCGCCGATTTCGCAATGTCAATGCGCCGCGCCATGACCGCCGATAATTCCGTTATCCAAAATCAACGCTCCTTCCAAATGATGATGCCGATTTATTTGGGCGATAACACCGCCAGCTACCCGACGTATCTTAGCGTCTACGACGAAAACGAACGCGACGAGGAGACCGGCGAAAATCGTAAGGAGACGTGGCTGAGGATTTGCGTCTTGACCGACCACATCGGGGCGGCTGAATTGGTTTTCCGAATCTACAACGAGACCGAACTCGACTTGCGCTTTTACTTTTCGCGCCGCGATATAGCCGAAGAGTTCAGAGGCATTTACCTCGAAGACCTCAAAGACTCAATCAATCAATCGTCGGCATTAAGCGTGGGCGAGGTGCGCGTGGGCGGCGGCTCCGAGCGAATGTTCAGCTTCTAAGGTTGACGCGGCGATTGGCGGCAAATATAATCGGTTAAAGTTCAACAGCAAGGATGATAAAAATGAGTAAAGGACGCAATTCGCCGTCGTCAGCATTGCAACAACAAAAAGCGGTCGCGCTCAAGTACGAGGCGGAACGAGACAACGCGCCACGCGTGATAGCTAAAGGTCGCGGACACGTCGCCGAACACATTTTGGAAGCCGCGCAGAAAAATTCGGTGCCCGTCTATCAGGACAAAACGCTCGTCAACATGCTCATGGCTTTGGAGATAGACCGCGAAATACCGCCGGAATTGTACAAGGCGATAGCGGAGGTAATGGCTTACGTGTACAAAATGGATAAGTCGCACGGGCAAGCCGCCGCCGCTCGCCGCCTCGCCGCCCAACGTCGACGCAACAGCCTGTTTTGAAAAAAATTTAAGTCAACGTTGCCAAGTTACGATATAGTTAGCAAAGTCAAGCACGAACTTGGCGAAAAATATCCAAATGAATCGGTCAGACCCTTAAATCGTCGAACGGACTCACTAAAGACAAGGAACGTCAAACACATCTGACCTTAAGCAAAGGAGAAGTGATTTTTATGATGCGTTCCCTGTTCTCCGGCGTGTCCGGGATAAAAGTTCACCAAACACGCATGGACGTTATCGGTAACAACATCGCCAACATCAACACAATCGGCTTCAAGTCAAGCCGCACAACTTTTTCCGATATGTTCTCGCAACTGCAACGCGCCGCCTCCGCCCCGACCGACAGCCAAGGCGGTATCAACCCGCGGCAAATCGGCTTGGGCGTCAACGTGGAAAGTATCGATTTAATGTTCGCCGACGCTTCGCCGCAACAGACAGGTAAAAATACCGACCTCGCGCTTTCGGGCAACGGGCTGTTTGTCCTCAAAAACGGCGACCAATCCTATTACACCCGCAACGGCGCGTTTATGTTCGACGAGGACGGCTATTACGTCTTGCCCGGCAGCGGCTTGCGCGTCCAAGGTTGGAACGCCACTTCCGACGGCGTGCTCGATACCAACAGCCTGTCCACCGATATTATCGTCCCCGTAGGCAAAACCATGGAGGCTACCGAAACCACCAGCATAACTTACACCGGCAACCTCGATAAGGAGTCGCGCATCATCGAAAAAATCACTTACACCAACTCTACAAATCCCAATGCCGACGCCACCAGAGTTACAACCAGCGACGACGAGGGCAATACGACCAGTATCAACGTCGACGGCGAAAACGTCATGGCGGCTAAGATAACCTTCAGAGACGGCACGACCATGAACGTCACGAGCGGCTACTACGAAGTCGGCAAAAGCGTCCCCATTACGACCCTCGCCACCATTTACGATTCATTGGGCGGCAAGCACGAGGTAACCGTTTTAATCGATAAAGACCCCACCTCCGAAGACGAAATCACCGACCCCGTGGCACTCGCCTCAGGCAAGCCCACGACAACTTACACCTACACCGACGCCGACGGTAACGAATACCCCGTGCGCCAAACCGTCACTTATACTTACACCGACGCAGCCGGCGAAACGCAGACCCTTTCCGAGAGCCAAGTAACCGATAACGGCGACGGCACTTATTCCTACACGGGCACCGCCACCGGCACGACTTACCCCGTAACGCGAACCGAAACCTACACCTACACCGACGCCGACGGCACCGAGCAGACGGTTGACCAAGCTAACGTCACGTCGACCGAAACCATGACTTACGACAATCGCTGGAGAGTTTACATTTCCCCCGGCATAGGCGAGAGAGGTCCCGCCGATTCGGCTTTCGCCAACAGCTACACGCGCAGCGCGGAGAACGGCAACCCCGAATCCGACGGCTCCGGCACAACCGGCACCATGAATATGGTTTCCTTCCTCTATTTCGACGAGCGCGGGCATTTCATCTCCAATGGCAAGGACGAGGACGCCTCCATTACTTTTAACTATTTTGACGGCAACGGCGCGGCGTCCAATCAGGCTATTATCGACTTTACGGGCTTGTCGCAATACGCCAACAATACGACCTCCTTCCCGACCACCAACGGCAATACGGCGGGCGTCCTGCAGAGCCTTTCCATTGACGGCAACGGCATAATCACGGGCACCTACACCAACGGCTTAAGCAAGGTTGAGGCTCAAATCGCGGTTGCGCAGTTCACCAACGCCGCCGGCTTAACCAAGGCGGGCACCACGATTTATCAAGAGTCCAACAACTCCGGTCAGGCGAATATCAAGACTATGGAAGACCTCGGCTTATCGGTTGTCGCCTCCGCGCTTGAGATGTCGAACGTCGACCTCGCCACCGAATTCTCCGACATGATTATTACGCAACGCGGCTTCCAAGCCAACTCGAAAATGACGACCGTCTCCGACGAAATGCTTGAGACCCTCGTCAACATGAAACGTTAATCCGACGGCTTAAAATAAAATGCCCCCTCCGATTTGGAAGGGGGTTTTTCTATGCCTGCGCGGCTCGCTCGCTTCGATTAAGTCTCCTAATGTCTTTTGTTTATTGAAAAACTTTTCTTTTGCCCGCCCAAAAGAAAAGTTACAAAAGAAAAAGGCGTTCGCTACTTTCGCTACATTTGAGATGACGGGCAAATTTTTGACAGCGGGCAAGCTTCACACTTGGGCTTTCGCGCCGCGCAGATTTCCCGCCCGTGCCAAATCAGCCAGTGATGAGCGTCACTCCACTTTTCGCGAGGAATAATCCTTTGCAAACCGCGTTCGACCTCAAGCGGCGTCTTGCCCTCGGCAAGCTTTAAGCGATTGGCGAGGCGGAAAACGTGCGTGTCGACGGCTATCGCGGGATTTTTAAACGCGACGCTCGTCACGACGTTTGCAGTCTTCCTGCCGACGCCGGGCAACTTAATCAGCTCGTCAAAATCGCTTGGGACGGAGCCGCCGTAGTCGTCAATCAAAATCTGCGCGGATTCGACGATATGTTTAGCCTTGGCGCGGAAGTAGCCGCACGGTCTGATAATCTCCTCCAGACGCGATTGCCCAAGTTGCAAAATTTGTTCGGGCGTGTTCGCCAACGGGAAGAGTTCTTGCGTTACCAGATTGACGCGCTTATCGGTACATTGCGCCGACAATATCACCGCCACCAACAGCTCAAACGGCGAACCGAATTCCAGTTGCGGCACCGCGCCCCGATACGTCTCCTCCAAAATTTTCAGCTCTTCGCGTCTCAATGCGTCCATGTCAATCGCCACAACGAACCATCTCCAAATACGGCAACTCCTTAAAGCCGAGCCGCTTGTACAGAGTTACTGCCTTAGTGTTGTCCGCCTCCGTCTCAAGCCGCAAAATCTTATCGGGATTACGAGCCGCCACGTAGCGAATAAATTGCGAGCCGACGCCGCGCCCGCGATATTCCGCCGCAATGTAAATATCTTCAATCCAAACGCATTCGCCGCCAAACTCCGTCGAGTAGCTCCGCGCCGTGATTCCGTAGCCGATAATTTTTTCGCCGTCGACAAAAACGAAGCCCTCCGCGCAGGTCGAGCTGCTTAAGCAATTCGCAACGTTCGCCGCAAAAATTTCCTCCGAGCCGTCGGTTATGACAGCGGGCGAAGTATAAAATTCGCGCATCATGCCGATAACTGCCGCGCCGTCGTCGGGGCGCATTTCACGTATCGTAACCATTTTAGTTCGTCAAGCTCCTTACGGGCGCGGGAATGCGTCCTCCGCGAGCTATGAACGCCTCCGAGCTGAATTGATTCTTGACGGGAACAATCGGGCAGTAGCCGAGCAAGCCGCCGTATTCCACAACGTCGCCGACCTTCGCGCCGGGCACGGGGATAAGTCGAACGGCGGTTGTTTTGTTGTTGACGACGCCGATAGCCGCCTCGTCCGCGATAATCCCGCTGAGCGTCGCCGCGCTGACGTCGCCCGCCACGGCAATCATGTCAAGCCCCACGCTGCAAACGCACGTCATAGCCTCCAGCTTTTCAATCGACAACGAGCCTTGCCTGACGGCGTTAATCATGCCCTCATCCTCGCTGACGGGGATAAACGCGCCGCTAAGCCCTCCGACGTGCGAACTTGCCATAAGCCCGCCCTTTTTAACCGCGTCGTTGAGCAGGGCAAGCGCGGCAGTCGTTCCCGGTGCTCCGCAAGCCTCAAGTCCCATTTCCTCCAAAATCCGCGCAACCGAATCGCCGACCGCCGGTGTGGGAGCCAATGACAAGTCGATTATCCCGAACGGCACGCCCAATCGCCGCGACGCCTCTTGAGCCACCAGTTGACCGACGCGGGTTATCTTGAACGCCGTCTTTTTAATCGCCTCGGCTATCTCGGTGAAGTTTGCGCCCTTTAAATCCTCCAGCGCGTGCTTGACGACGCCGGGACCGCTGACGCCGACATTGATAACGGTATCGGGTTCGCTGACGCCGTGGAACGCGCCCGCCATAAACGGATTGTCCTGCGGCGCGTTGGCGAAGATAACCAACTTGGCGCAACCGATAGCCTGCCTGTCGCGAGTAAGCTCCGCCGTCCGCTTGATGACTTCGCCGGCTTCGCGCACGCAATCCATATTTATGCCCGCCTTGGTCGACGCGAGGTTAATCGAACTGCAGACCAAATCGGTAGCGGCTAGGGCTTGCGGAATGGATTCGATTAAAATCCTGTCGCCCGCCGTGCAGCCCTTTTCGACAAGCGCACTGAAACCGCCGATAAAATTAACGCCAACCTCCTTAGCGGCGCGGTCGAGCGTCTCGGCTATCGGGACGTAGCTGTCCGCCTTGCAGCTGTCGGCGACGATGGCTATCGGCGTGACGGAAATGCGCTTGTTGATAATCGGGACGCCGTATTCCGCCTCAATCTCCTCGCCCGTCTTGACAAGGAACTCGGCGGTCTTGGTGATTTTGTCGTAGATGTTGCGGCAGAAGTCGCGCAGGTTGGGATGAGCACAATCGCGCAGGGATATGCCCATGGTTATCGTGCGCACGTCCAACTTGTTGACCGTTATCATGCGATTTGTTTCCAAAATGTCTTCAATCGTTATCAAGAGTTTTCCTCCCCAAAATGTCCAAAGCACGCCGATATTTCGCGACGCGCTCCAAATCCTTAGCCGTATGTTCGGGTATGCGCGACAGGTCGGCGTTGTGCTTGAGGTCGGCGATTTTGACTTTGGCGGCGAGGGCGTTGGTTTTAATCTGCGCGACGTACTCAAGGTAAGGCGTGGCGTCGTCGTGCGTCAAAAGTTTCAAAGCCTCGGATTCTGCCGCCGTCAACGGGATTTCTGCTTGCAACTCGTCAAGCGTTATCGCGCTGTCCTCAACGGTATCGTGAAGCAGAGCGACGATAATCGCGGAGGTATCCGTTCCGACGTTGGCGGCGACTGTCAGCGGGTGATTTATGTACGCGACGCCGCCCTTATCGAATTGCCCTGCATGAGCCGCCCGTGCAACCGCGAACGCCTTGCGAACCCGTGCGTCGTCATGATTTGCGAAGTCGTTCATATCTTGTGCATTACGTCGAAGATGTCTTGATGTTGCGTTTTTATCTCGACGCCGATTGCCTCGCCCTGTTCGCGGAGTTTTTGTTGTAAGTCGACAAGCCGAATTTTGCTTTCCGACGCCTCGGCGAACAGTATCATGTTAAAAAATCCGTCCAAAATGTTCTGGTTAATGCTTAAAATGTTGACGTTGTTATCGGCGAGGATTTTGGTCACGCTCGCGATAATCCCGATTCGGTCGCGCCCCACGACCGTTACAATCAATTTCAAGGTTATCATCCTTCCAAAAGTACTTAAATGTTTGAGCGCGGCGACCGAGCCGCCTTAACGGACGAGCCGCAACGCGACATCTGTTCCCCCGCTTTCAAAGCGGGTCACCTCGGTTAGAATATAACACAAATTACTTTTTGCCCGCAAGATTATAACTTTGCTCCAACCGTGCCGCCAGCTCCTCGAAGCTCAAGGCGTCGTCGAGGCGCAACGTCATCCACGAACGCTTATTCATATGCCAACCGCGAAAATATTTTTCCCCGTCGGCGAGCCTGTCCAATTCCGCCGGCTCCACGCGCACATTTAAAATTTCCAACTCCTCCGCGCCCTCAAGCCCCAACTTATTGCGCGGCACGTTCATAATCACGGCATACCACTTGCGATTATCCTTGCGGCGGAAGACGGCATAATTCGGGAACTTTTCCCAAAGGAATTCGGGCTTATCGTCAAAGCGATCGCGAATCAGCTCGACAAGCCTCAAAGCCTGCGCGGATTTAAAAGGTTGGTTATCGGAGCACTGCGCGGCGAGGTCGTTTAGGACGCGTTCATACTCCGCCTTGACGGTGCCGACGAATTTGCCGCTTGCGCCCTCGACCAGGTGCAGTGTATAGGGTTCGCCGTCCGCGTCGGTGATTTTTGTCGTGACGGTGCCGTCGTCGATTATAATCGTCAACGTGAGGTCGCCCGAAATTTTTTGGCGGCGGATAAGATTATCGCCGTCGACAGCAAAGCCGCAGTTCATAAGTTTATCGCGACAGAATTTCAATTCCCCATTCCTCCTTCCCCATTTCAAATTAAAATAGACGCCCTCGGCGGACGTCTAAGCGTGAGTTGATTTCATATGGCGGTCTAGCGTCGACAATCCGCGATACACCGTGCCGATGTCGATAGCCTCGCCGCGACTGGCTACGTAACGCTCCAGCTTGCGTTTGACGCGTTGGAGCGCGTTATCGATTGACTTCACGTGTCGATCCAAACTTGCCGCGATTTCCTGATACGACTTGCCGTCCAGATAAGCCATTAGCACTTGCCACTCCAATTCGCTTAGGATTTCCGACATTTTCTTTTCGATTGCAAGGAATTCCTCGCGGCTGATAATCAGCTCTTCGGGGTCGGCGACCTTCACGCCGCTAATCACGTCCAGGAGCGTGCGGTCGGAGTCTTCGTCGTAAATCGGCTTGTTGAGCGAAATGTAGGAGTTAAGCGGAATATGCTTTTGACGCGTGGCGGTCTTTATCGCCGTGATGATTTGGCGGGTCACACACAGCTCCGCGAAGGCGTGGAAGCTCGACAGCTTATCGCTCTTGAAGTCGCGCACCGCCTTATAGAAACCAATCATGCCCTCCTGAATTATATCTTCCCTGTCCGCGCCGATTAGGAAGTAGGAACGCGCCTTGGCTCGCACAAAACTGCGGTAGCGGTGAATCAGATAATCCAGCGCGGAGGCGTTTTCCTTCTCCTTTATCTCGACGATTAGTTCTTCGTCGGTCAACTGTTCGTACTTGGCGTACTCGTCGGTGATTTCATTCTCGAAAGAATTTTCAGCGTTCGATTTCATTTCACGCCCTCCAAATTTTTACGCGCTGATTATATCGCGCCGCCTATTTTTAGTCAAATTTTTTCGGCGTCGAAGTAGGGATTATCGCGCAACTGGTAGAATAAGAATTTTTTACAATTTGAACGGGGGAAACATTTTGGGCAAGATAATTCTGGTGACGGGCGGGGCGCGTAGCGGCAAGAGTGCCTTCGCTGAAAAGCTCGCGCTCAAGCTCGGCGACGGACGGGCGGCTTACATTGCCACCGC
>CALFJE010000133.1 GCA_937877545.1 uncultured Selenomonadales bacterium
CATTACGTCGAGCGGGTAATTGAACATCTTAGTCCTGCCTCGTGATTAAAATTTTACTGATACGAACGCCGCAAGCGTGACGCTTGACCCTGCAGTCGCGCCGCCACATTACGTCGAGCGGGTAATTGAACATCTTAGTCCTGCCTCGTGATTAAAATTTTGCTGATACGAACGCCGTCCATAGCCTTGACTTTGAAGCGGAAACTGTTCCACTCGTGCACCTCGCCGACCTTTGGGATATAGCCGAAGCGCGAAGTCAAAAAGCCGCCCATGGTCTGAAAGTGATCGTGTTCCTCGTCGGGCAAAGTCTCAATGCCGAAACGCTCCTTGAATTCGTCAATGTCGCAAAGCCCGTCGACAGTCCAGGAATTATCCTTGTTGCGCGTGAATTGCTGTTCGACTTCATCGTCGTCGCCCGTGTCGACAATCTCGCGAACAATATCGTCAAGCGTAATGAAGCCGATAACGCCGCCGTATTCGTCATTGACCATAGCCTCGGTTATGCCGCCGGCGCGAAACTTTTCCACGATACGGAACGCCTCCATTGTGCGCGGCACGTAGCTTGCCTTGCGAATCAGCGCGTTCAAGTCGATATTGCGCCCGTCTTTCAACACGGCGTCGAGTAAATCTTTGGCGTAGACAAGCCCGCGACAATCGTCCAAACTGCCGACGCCGACTGGGAAAATCGTATGCGGGCTGTCCTGCACGATTTGCAGATTTTTTTCCAAGTCGTCTTCGAGGTCGAGCCAGATGATTTTAACACGCGGCGTCATGAGCGAATAAGCCGTTTCGTCGCCGATGTCAAATATTCGGTCAACCATTTCCTGTTCGGACTTCTCAATCGTGCCGTCCTCGGTGCCCTGTTCGATTAGGTCTAAAACTTCGTCCTCGGTTACGGCGTCGGTTTTGGCGGCGTTCATGCCGAATATAAATGCCAGCCCGTTAGCGATTGCCGTCAGCAGTATCACGAACGGATTCAGCAACGCGACGATTATGCGGAAAGTTTTATATCTGCCGAGCAATACGGCTTCGGGGTCGCGTTTTGCGGCGAGCTTCGGCAAAAATTCTCCGAACAGCAAAAAAATAAACGCCGTGACGCCCAACGCTATTGCCGCCGCGACAAGTTCCGCCTGCTCCAAAAAGCTGATTTGCGCGGCTAAGAGCGGGCTTGACACTATGGCGCAGACGCCCGCCAACAGTCCCGTGAGGGTTATGCCGATTTGAGCCACGCTGAGCGGCGCGGGCTTGTCTGCCATTGCCAAAACCGCCGTTGCGTCGGAGGAGCCTTCCTCCGATAATTTTTCCAGTCGCCCGCGATGACACTCTATCAACGCCGTTTCCATCAGCGAAAAGTAGCCGCACACCGCCGCCAATACGATTATCAGCGCAGGCGGGATTAGTCCTGTTTCCAAACTTTACACCTCGTTTTAGGGACAAATCCCTACTCCCTAATTCCTAATTCCTACCTTAAAGAAATTCGCCCGTATTCCTCCAGCATATCAATGAACGTCATATGCCCGCGCTCCGACGCCTTTTTGGTTCCGATAGTCTTAAGCACCGTCGCATAGATGACCGATTCGACGCTGCCCGGTACCAGGTTCTCCCAATTCTTGTAGTCGTAGGCGCGTTCGTTAATGGTATTCTGCGGGCGACCGAATACCTCCAACTCGCAGAGGAATTGAATCTGATTGGTCTTCGGGCGCAAGTAGTAATGCTCCAACACGTAGGCTTGAGCACTCAGCACCGATAAATCTTCGGGCGTGTATTGATAACCCTGCTCCGCCGCCAAAGCGATCTCGGCGTTGAAGTTGTCCGCGCCGTAAGCCGCCATATCGTCTTCAAGCGGCTTAGCCTCGCGCTCCACCATGCGTATCCACACGTCCGCCATGTATTCGCTCGAAGAGTAGGGCATTTTCTTCCACTGCACCGAATTTTTATCCAAGTAGTAAGTATAGGTGTCGTCGACCGCCAACTTAACGAAACGCGGCTTGAGCATTTTCAATTCCTTTTGCGGCTTTGAAAGTCTCGGCGTTGACGCGGCGCGTCTCGGCTTTGAGGGCGTCCGCGCAGGTTCCGTTACGGTTTGCGGCGGCGGCGTGAATGCCGGTTCGGGTTGCCTCGGCGTCGGCGGCACGATTATCACCGGCTCGGACTCAACCACGTTTTGGAACGGGCGTTCGATTTCTGTCGGCGGTTGCTCAATCTGCACGGGTGTCAACGGTTCGTCGGCAGGTTGCTCAATCTGCGCGTGTATCAACGGCTCGTCAACGGGTTGCTCAATCGGCGCGGGCGTCAGCGGCTCGTCGGCAGGTTGTTCAATCGGCGCGGGTATCAACGTCTCGTCGGCAGGCTGTTCAATCTGCGCGGGCTGTAGCGGCTCGTCGACGGGTGTTTGTTCGGGCAGAGTGTTCAAGTCGTCGAATACAAGTTCGTCGCCAAAATTATCGTCGTCCTCGGCGTCGGGTTCGGGTTCTTGAATCTGCGCGGGTTCTTCGGGTTCGCGCGGTTCTCGAAATAGCCGCGCGCGTCGAGATTGTCGCCCTGATAGTAGTGGGCCAACGCGCCGTGATAATCGTTCG
>CALFJE010000134.1 GCA_937877545.1 uncultured Selenomonadales bacterium
GATACCTACGACGTGACCAAAAAGAAGCTCATGAGAATTTCGGGCAAGTGAGCCGCGTCCTGACAAATTCGGACAATCTGCGCGGAGTCAAGTAAAACTCTTAAAGATTCGGGCGGGTGCCATGAAAAAATTCAAATTCCAGTTGGAAACACTGTTGCGGGTTACGAAGCGCAAAAAGGACGAGGCGGAGTTAAAATTCGCGGAGGCGTCGCGCTATCTGGAGGAGTGTCGCGCCAAGTTGCAAGTCCTGTTGGGCGAGCTGGCGGAAGTTCAAGCCGAATTCGCCGAGAAAACCTCCGAGGGCAAAAAAGTCCGAATCGGCATCATCATGAACTACAACAGATTTTTTAATTGGAAGCGCGAGCAAATCGAGCAACAACAGCAAGTTATAATGAAGGCAATGCAGGATAAGCAGCAAAAGCTCAAAGCCCTAATGCAAATCATGACGTATTTAAAGAGCATCGAGCAACTCAAGGAAAAGCGACTGCGCGAGTACAATGCGGCGGTGCTGTTCGAGGAGCAAAAGATTTTGGACGAGGTCGGCTTGCAACTGCACATCAGGCAAAAGTAAGGAGGAGCAACGTTGATAGAAATTCAAGGAATCGAACGCGTGGAAATGACGCAACGGATAGACCAAATCCGGCGGCGAATCGCGGCGATAGAAGAGCAAATCGGCATGGCGCGTTTGGGGCAGAGTTTTCAAACGACGCTGGAACGGGAAATGGCGCGTCAAGCCCAAGCGGTACAGCCGACGCAAGCGGTCGCCGATACGCAGAAAACTCAACCCGTCAACGAAAACGCGGCGGCAAACGCGGCTAAGGTGACACAAGCACTGCGCGAGGGCACGCCCAATCCGAAACCGCCCGTCACGAAGGACATTAAGCCCGCCGAGCCGACGGCTAACCCCTTGCCCGGCGCGGAGGCATTGCCCGAAAAAAGCACTCCGCCGCAACAAAATCCGCCGACGATTGAGCGCGTGGAATTCCCCGACACCGAACTTGAGGTGCCGAGCCGCGACGATAAAGTTTTCGAGGATACCAACCTCAGCGCGGACGCCGAACTCATTTCAATCGACGATTTTGTTCTGCAGACGGCTCGCGCTTACGGCGTCGACCCGCAAGTCGTTCAGGGCATTGTCGAATACGTCACGGGGCAAAAGGCTCCCGCGCAGGTTGAGCTTGCCGAATCCGCCGACCTTGCCGAGACTGCCGAGATAACCTCCGTCGAGGATTTGATTATCCAAACCGCGCATGAATACGGCGTCGACCCGCAGCTTGTCAGAGCGATTGCCACTGCCGAATCCAACATGAATCAGGATGAAATTTCACCCGTGGGCGCGATTGGCGTTATGCAACTCATGCCCGAAACGGCGGCGGGTTTGGGCGTCGACCCCTACGACACGAGCGATAATATCGCGGGCGGCACGAAGTACCTTAAGCAAATGCTTGACACCTTCGACGGCAACGTTCCGCTTGCGGTTGCGGCGTACAATGCCGGTCCCGGCGCGGTCAAACGCTACGGAGGAATTCCGCCCTACTCCGAAACCAAAAATTACGTCGGGCGCGTTATGGACATGTACCAATGAAAAAATTACTGCTAATCTGCGCGGCGGTCTTGCTGATAAATTCGTCCGCCTGCGCCGAAGAAAAACTTTTTATCGACAACTTCATACTGTGGACGGATTATCGCGACGAATTGATTGACGAGTACACGCTCAAGCACTACGGCAAGCTTTGCCGCGAAATTGTTCCTCAAGCGGTCGTGGTGCATTGGACGGCGTTCGGGACGCTTGAATCCGTTCACAAATTTTTTTATGCCGAGGAAATGCCCGACGACGAAGGCAGATTAAACGTCGCGTCGCAATTCATAGTTGACCGCGACGGCACGATTTGGCGGCTCATGCCCGAAACGAAATTCGCCCGCCACGCTATCGGCTACAACCACTGCGCGATTGGGATTGAGAACGTCGGCGGCTACGACGGGCGCGAGGATTTGACGGTGGCGCAACTTGTGGCGAATGTTAAGCTGATAAGGTATCTGCACGCGAAGTATCCGACGATTGAATACGTGTTCGGGCATTATCAACAGGACGCGGCGCGGGCGAGCGGGCTTTACCTGGAGCTGGTGCCCGACTACTACGCGATTAAGCCTGACCCCGGCAAAATTTTCATGGGCGCGTTGCGGGCGGCTTTGGAAAAGGACGGCTTAACTTTTTATGACGACTGAAAATCGGCAGGCGTTAATGGACGGTTTCCGCGACGGCACGCCTATCGGTTTGGGCTACTTCGTGGTGGCGTTCACGCTGGGCATAGCCGCAAAAAACGTCGGGCTTAACCCGCTCCAAGGCTTTGTGATAAGTCTGCTCAATAACGCCTCGGCGGGCGAATACGCGGCGTTTATGGTTATCGGCTCCGACGCTCCTTACTTTGAAATCGCGCTTATGACGCTCGTCGCCAATGCCCGCTACGTTTTGATGAGCACGGTCTTGAGCCAAAAGTTTTCGCCCGATACGCCGTTTTATCACAGGATTTTTGTCGGCTTCGACGTGACGGACGAAATTTTTGGCATATCGATAGCTCGCGGCGGCAAGTGGCTAAATCCCTTTTACAACTACGGCGCAATGTTGACGGCTCTGCCGGGCTGGTCTGTCGGGACGGCTTTTGGGATTATCGCGGGCAATATCCTGCCGACCTCGGCGGTCAGTGCTTTGAGCGTCGCGCTTTACGGAATGTTTCTCGCCGTGATTATTCCGCCCGCTCGCAAGGATAAAATCGTCGGCGGCGCGGTCGCGATAAGTTTCGTCTTGAGCTTCCTGGTCGCGGAATTTTTACCGTTCATCTCGGCGGGCAATCGGACAATCCTCTTGACGATTATAATCGCGGGCGCGGCGGCTGTCCTTTACCCGCACGAGGAGGACGATTCATGATTCACGACATCAACGTTTACATATTGGTTGCAAGCGCGGTGACGTTGGCGATAAAAATCCTGCCGCTTACGCTGATTCGCGGCGAAATAAAAAATCGGACGGTGCGCTCGTTCCTGTACTACGTGCCCTATGTGACGCTGGCGGTCATGACGTTCCCCGCAATACTCCACGCCACGCAGTCGCCGCTATCGGGCGGGCTTGCGCTAATCGCGGGGATAGCGGCGGCGTGGTTCGGCGCGAGCCTGTTCCAAGTCGCGTTGCTGTGTTGCTCGGTCGTCTTCGCGGCGGAGCTTTTTATTTGACATTTCACGGCGCGGCAACTATAATTTGCATGGCAAACAAAAATCGCCCTGCTTTAACAGGACGATGCTCATAAGCGGTCTGCCCCCGAATATGTCTAAGTGTTGCGAATAAGCTTTAGCCGCTGTTAGCTCCGGACAAGCTTAGGCGGCTGTTTTGCTGAGTGCCAAGAGGATTATCGGTACAAGAACCGTCACTCTGATGATAATCTTAAGCATTCACGCCACCCCCTTTCCGGGGGTTTCTGTTGATTAGACCGCCTGCCGTTTGACAATGAGCAAAATGTTTCAAAGAACAATACTACAAAACTGCACGGCGGGATTATAACACAAGCCTTTGGGAATTACCAGAGGCTTTTCACTTTTTGGGAGGTTGAGCGATATGCAGTATAAGTGCAAGCTGACGGTCATTGACAAGAAAGTTTTCCCTGATTTGCAAGAGCAGTACCTTGAAGACCCGAAGTCGGGAGCGTGTCCTTTCTACGAGGTCGGCGCGGAATATATCTTTGAGCGTTACGGCGACGAGGATACTTTTTGGACGCAAGGCAAAGGTTCGCAGTGTTCGGAGGCGTGGGATTGTTTCAGCCGCTACGTTTATACGGCGTTGCAAGGCGGCTCAATCATGCGCGGCTGGACGAACGATGAGCACATGATGATTGCCTGTTGTAATGACGGCACCCGCCCTGTTATTTTCAGAATCGAACGCCTCGACTACAAGGTCGTTTACGTTGACGCCCCCGCGCAGATTCAAGCCGAAATTGCCGGCAAGCTCAAGGCTTTGGACGGCGTGACAGACGCGGTTTATCGTGCGGATAAGAATTTTATCGAAGTCTACATGGACAGGAACCGCGAGGTCAGCGACGCGCAAATTACGGCGGCGGCGGGCAACGTCACGCGGATTGATTGATATGGACAAGGTAAGATTGGCGGCGACGCAAATTATTTACGACGTGGCGGCGAACGGAGCCTGGTCAAACGTGGCACTCGCTCAAAAGTTGCGGCAAGAGAAATTCTCCGACCTCGACAGGAAATTTTGCACGGAGTTGGTTTACGGCACGATTAAGGCGGGCGCGTCGCTTGATTGGAAAATCGCCAAGTATCTCAATCGCCCGCTCGCCAAAGTTGACGCGAAAATTTTAGCCGTCCTCCGCGCTGGCATGTACCAAATATTTTTCCTCGACCGCGTCCCGAATTCGGCGGCAGTCAATGAATCGGTGGAGCTGTCGAAGAAATTCTGCGGATTGGGCGCGTCAAAGTTCGTCAACGGCGTCTTACGCTCGGCTGTGCGCGACCCGTTTAAATCCGACTTCCCGACGGGCGACGACACGGAATCATTGGCGTTGCGAACGTTTCACCCCACGTGGCTCGTCAAGCTGTTCGCGGAGGAGTTCGGACTCGACGCGACGAAACAAATCCTCGCCTTCGACAACACCGACCCGCCGTTGTGCTTGCGCGTGAACGCCCTCAAGACCACTCGCGAAAAAATTCTGGACGCGCTGAACAATTCGGGCTTGCAAGCTGAACCGTCGACACTCGCGCCCGAAGGTATCATCTGCAGAGGGCACGGCACATTGGATAAATTTCAACCGCTCCGCGCAGGTTTATGCCAAGTTCAAGACGAAAGCTCCATGACGGCGGCGCGACTGCTCAATCCCAAAGCGGGCGAATTCGTGATTGACACCTGCGCGGCTCCCGGCGGCAAGACAACTCACCTCGCCGAACTGATGAACAATCGCGGACGAATCGCGGCGGCTGACATTTACGATACCAAACTCGAACACATCAAGCTGAACGCTCAACGCCTCGGCATAAAGATTATTGAGCCGCTCCTGCTCGACGCCCGCGACCTCGGAAAGAAATTTCCCGCGCAAGCCGATAAAGTTTTGGTTGACGCGCCGTGTTCGGGATTGGGCGTATTGCGTCGCAAAGCCGACCTCCGTTGGAAGAAGACGCCCGACGAACTTAAAGCCTTGCCCGCCCTGCAGACCGAAATTCTCAACGGCGCGGCTCAAACCCTCAAGCGCGGCGGAGCTTTAGTCTACAGCACATGTACAATCACGCGCCGCGAAAATCAAGCGGTCGTCGAAAACTTTTTGGCGACGCACGCGGATTTTAAGCTCGTCGAAATGAAGACGCTCCTGCCGCACGTCACGAATACCGACGGCTTCTTTGCCGCCTTGCTGATTCGGCAATAAAAAAACCCTCGACAAAACGTCGGGGGATTTTTTGTGCAATGCGGCTCAAAATTATTTGCGGTCGTTGAAGTCCTTATCGATGTCCTTGCGCCACGAGCCGCTGTTAAAGAATTCGTCCATTTCAATCGCGGGCGTTTCTGCGAAGGCACTTGCAAAATTGGCAATGGCTTTGTAAGCCTGCGCGGTACCTTTGCGGTCGGCGTGATAGTTGACGGCGCGGCGGGCGTCAATGCCGATGTGCTCGGCGACTTCAACGGCGTCAATGTTCGCGCCAAGGAAGATGAATTCCCAACCGAGCCCCCGTTGTTTTTCGATAAGCCGCTTGATGTCGCGATAGCTGAAGCGTTCGCTGGAATTCTCCATGCCGTCGGTCGTGATAATGAACAGCGTCTTTTCGGGACGATCCTCCTCGCGGGCGTACTTGTGAATATTCTTGATGTGTTTAAGGGCGTCGCCCACCGCGTCGAGAAGAGCCGTCGAGCCGCGAACTTGATAATCGTGTTCGGTAAGCGGCTCCACTTTGGCGAGCGGAACGCGGTCGTGCAGGACAAGTGACTCATGGTCGAACAGCACCGTCGAAACCAGGGCGTTGCCGTCGGTCTCTTCCTTTTGCTTGTTAATCATGGAGTTGAAGCCGCCGATTGTGTCGCTTTCAAGCCCGCTCATGGAGCCGCTGCGGTCGAGGATAAAAACTATTTCTGTCATGATAATCTGCCTCCTTTGTGATATGCTAAAGATACAATAAAAATCGCCCCTTGTTGTCACTCACAAGGCGACATTGCAAAAAATATTTCAACCGCCGAGCAAAGGTTGCCCGTACTTGTAAAGAATCCGATTGGCAACGTCCACGTCGAACTTTTTACACTCTATGAAGTAGGAGACGATCAAATCGCTCAGAATGGTTTTGTTGAGCGTGAAGCCGGCAGAGGCAAGCAATTCGCGAGTTTTATCGAAATCGAGCTTGAGCGC
>CALFJE010000135.1 GCA_937877545.1 uncultured Selenomonadales bacterium
GGTCGGGAAGAGCAACACGTCGCGGATTGACGGCGCGTCCGTAAGCAACATTACCGGTCGGTCGACGCCGATACCCAAGCCTCCCGTCGGGGGCAACGTGACGTTGCATCCAATGTTCGCGCCAAAACAAAAACGCCGCCCGCTAAGGCGACGCCTGTAAAATTTATTCTGCGATAATCTTCATGGTCGGGAAGAGCAACACGTCGCGGATTGACGGCGCGTCCGTAAGCAACATTACCAGTCGGTCGACGCCGATACCCAAGCCGCCCGTCGGTGGCATTCCGAATTCCAACGCTCGGATAAAGTCTTCGTCCATGACGTGCGCCTCTTCGTCGCCCGCCTCGCGCTGTTTGAGTTGCTCCTCGAAACGCGCCCGCTGGTCTATCGGGTCGTTCAGCTCCGTGAAACCGTTCGCCAATTCCCGCCCGTAAACGAAGAACTCAAACCTGTCGGTGATTCGCGGGTCGTCGAAGTTTTTCTTGGCAAGCGGCGATATTTCCGTCGGGTGGTGCGTGATAAAAATCGGCTGAATCAAATCGTCCTCGACCTTAGCCTCAAACGCCGCGTTGAGTATGCCGCCTATGCCGAAACGCTTTTCGTAAGCCACGCCGATTGAATCAGCCATAGCCCGCGCCTCGTCGACACTCGCGCACGACAGGAAATCTTTGCCCGTTTTATTTTTAACGGCGTCATTCATGCTGAGGCAGGGAGCCTCCGCCAAATCAATCTCCACGCCCTGATAAGTGACCTTGGTCGTGCCGTTGACGGCTTGAGCCGCCGCGCAGACTATGCCCCGCGTAATTTCGATAAGGTCGCGATAGTCGCCGTAAGCCTGATAAATCTCAACGCTGGTGAATTCGGGATTGTGGCGAACGTCCATGCCCTCGTTGCGGAAGACGCGCCCCATTTCGTAGACGCGCTCGAAGCCGCCCACTATCAGCCGCTTAAGATTGAGCTCGGTGGCAATGCGCAGGTACAAATCGGCGTCCAGGGCGTTGTGGTGCGTGACGAAGGGTCTTGCCGCCGCGCCGCCAGCGATAGTCGACAGCACGGGCGTCGCCACCTCCAAAAAGTCGCGCTCGTCCAGATACTTGCGAATCGCCTTGATGACCTTGTTGCGCTTTAAGAACGTCTCGCGCACTTCGGGATTCATAATCAAATCCAGATAGCGTTGACGGTAACGAATCTCCACGTCCTTAAGCCCGTGAAATTTCTCAGGCAGGGGACGGAGCGACTTCGCCAACATTTTAAAATCCTCCACGCGAACGGTAAGCTCGCCGCGCTTGGTCTTGAAAACTTGCCCGCGCAACCCGATTATGTCGCCGATGTCGAGGAGCTTAAACTCGCTGTATTTGTCGTCGCCGAGCACGTCCAGCTTAAAGTAAATTTGGATTGAGCCGGTCTTATCGGCAAGCGTGGCGAAACTTGCCTTGCCGTGCCCGCGAATCGCCATAAGCCGCCCCGCAATGGAAACCTCGCCCGCGTCGACTTCGCCCTCAATGCCTCCGAATTCTGCGCGGACGTCGGCGGCGTGATGAGTGACCTCGTAACGCGCCCCGAACGGCTCCACGCCCTTATCCACGAAGCCTTGAAGTTTTTCGCGCCGAATCTTTATCAACTCGTTTTCGTCGGTCGGTTGCTGAATGTTCTTTGCCATAAAAAAATACCTCCTTGAATTGGGAGGCATTGTATCAAAAAAATTTTGCTTGCTCAACCTGCGCGGGCGGCTTAAATGTTGAATCGCATTTCGTTAAAAGCTCGGCAAAAATTTCCTTTGGCAACGAAAAAACCCTCCGACACTCGCCGAAGGGATTTTATTTGCTGAAACCTTTTAATGATTTTTAAGGATTTCCAATGCCTTAATAAATGAGGGTGGGAGACCTAACTTTTGCACAGCATGCGCATATGCTTCTTCGCGTGAAACCCTATTGCCATTGATATAATACTCATTTTCATAGATAAGACCGCCATGATACACAAAGTCGACACCGGCTTTATACCAAGCGTAAGAAATCTCTTCCTCTCTTTTTGTATCTCCCGACAGCAGCAGGCACCCTTCGCCATATGCTTTGCACAATCCATAAAGACTGAGAAATTGGCTATCTTGAGCTGTTTCGTGCCATTTTCCGCCCGCAACTTGGTCGAGTTCCTCGTCGCTCAACTTTTCGTCCGCGATTTTCTTTTCGTCCGTCATATTATCAATCTCCTTTCTGTAGTTTATACGTCTTGAATCCGATTTCGTTACAAGTTTAGCAGAAAAATTTTCCTTTGGAAACGAATTCGGACAGAGTTTAGAAAATATTTTCGAGGACGATGGTTTGGTCGCGATTTGGACCGACGCTGACGATACCCAACGCAATGCCCGTGACCTGAGCCATACGCTCCAGATATTTCCGCGCATTGGCGGGCAAATCCTCGTAGCGGCGCACGTTGCTTATATCGGTCTGCCAACCTTCAAACGTCTCGTAGACCGGCTCGACCTTAGCCAACACCTTCAAGCTCGCGGGTATCTCGTCGATAATCTTGCCGTCGATTTTGTAAGCGGTGCACATTTTAATTTCGTCGAAGGTGTCAAGGATGTCAAGGCGCGTGACCGCCATGTAGTCGGTGCCGCTGAGTTGCCCGGCGTATTTGACTACGCAAGCGTCAAGCCAACCCGTCCTGCGCGGACGCCCCGTGACGGTGCCGAATTCGTGACCCGCCTCGCGGAGCTTGTCGCCAATGGCGTTGAGTTGTTCGGTCGGGAAAGGACCTTCGCCGACACGCGTGCAGTAAGCCTTGACGACGCCGACGACCTTATCAATCCGTTTGGGCGCGACGCCCGCTCCCACGCCCACGCCGCCGCTAATCGGGTGGCTGCTCGTGACGTAGGGATAAGTGCCGTAGTCAATATCAAGCATGGTAGCCTGCGCACCCTCGAAGAGGATTTTCTTGCCCGCGCCGATTTGACCGTTAAGCAAGGCAATCGTATCGCAGACGTAGGGACGTAATCTGTCGGCGTAGCCTTCATACTCGCGGATAATCGCCTCGGCGTCAAGCGGCGCGTGATTGTAAACCTTTTCCAGAATCAGATTTTTAATCTTGAGCACGTCGCGAACCTTGGCGGCGAAGTCTTCGGCGTCGATAAGGTCGCAAACGCGAATGCCGATTCTGTCCGCTTTGTCGATGTAGCAAGGACCGATACCGCGTTTGGTGGTGCCGATTTTGTTGGAGCCGCGCAATTCCTCGCCCAGTTCGTCGAAGAGCTTATGCCACGGCATGACCACATGAGCGCGATTGGAAAGGCGAATGTTCGACGTGTCGACGCCGCGCTTTTCCATGTTGTCAAGCTCCTCAATCAGGCATTGCGGGTCGACGACAACGCCGTTGCCGATAACGCAAGTCGTGCCCTTGTACAGAATGCCCGACGGCAAAAGGCGAAGCTTATATTCCTCGCCGCCGACCGTGACGGTATGCCCCGCGTTGGAGCCGCCTTGAAATCTGACAACCGTGTCCGCCTGCGCCGCAAGATAGTCGACGATTTTACCCTTGCCCTCGTCGCCCCACTGTGCGCCGCTTATTACCACCGTTGACATTGCGCGTCCTCCTTACCTGTTTTCGTTGACGTACTTGCGCATGAACTGAATCGTGTTGTCGCTGATAATGTTGTCTTTCCTGTCGTAGTTGATGATGCGGAAAAGCATGCTGACGCGCTCGATAATGGGCTTGTTGCGCGTGCGGAAGGTTTCGCCGTTGATGGTGAGGTCTACGCTGTCAATGGAGCGCATACGGTAGGAGACGCCCAGCAAGTCTTGCCCGTCGAGCGATTTGATGATGTAGCGATATTCCATGTCGCCGACGGCGGTCGTCCATGTCAATTCGCGGTTAAGGGCTTGGTGCGTCAACACGCCGATATACTCGCGAATAATTTCGTGTGTCCTGGTATTCATGATAAAGCCTCCTTAAGTTTTTGGTCTTTAAGTTCAATCGCCGCCGCCATTTGTTCGCGATAGGCGATGAGTTTTTTGGCAAGGGTCTCGTCTTGAAGCGCGAGGATTTGCACGACGAGGAGCGCGGCATTTTTAGCCCCGTTGACGGCAACAGTCGCGACGGGGACGCCGCCGGGCATTTGCACGGTACTTAGGAGCGAATCAAGCCCTTTGAACGGCTCGGAACTGATAGGCACGCCGATAACGGGTTTGGTCGTCAAGCTTGCCACTACGCCCGCCAAATGCGCCGCCATGCCCGCCGCCGCTATGAAAACCTGCGCGGAAGAATTCTTAACGAAGTCGTGAACCTTCTGCGGCGTCCTGTGCGCCGAGGAAACCGTCAAGTCAACTTCGACGCCGAAACTTTTAAGCGTGTCGACCGCCGCCTTCATGACGCCCCAATCACTATCCGAACCCATGATTATTGCTGCTGTCATAGATATTCCTCCTCAATCGCCGCCTTAGCCTCGTTCAAACTGCTGAAGACCGCGCAGATTTTTAAAACGTCCTCGGTCGGCTGAACGGTATCGGGTATCATAATCGCCGTGCCGCCCGAAGCCGCCGCCGCCCTTATCCCGTTGAGGCTGTCCTCAAAAATGTAGCAGTCGCTCGGCGCAAGGTTGAGCCTCTCGGCGGCAAGCAGGAAAATATCGGGCGCAGGCTTGCCCTTGGCAACCATATCGCCGCCAACCAAAGCCTCGAAGTATCCGCGCAGATTCGACTTGGTTAAATTCTGTTCGATGACTTCGACGGGCGCGGAACTTGCAACCGCCATGCGCACGCCCGCCGCCTTGAAGTAAGCCAAAATCTCCGCGACGCCCGTCATTAGGTCAAGCCCCTTTTCCGGAACTTCGCGGGCAATCTCCAGCACGCGGGCGATATAAGCCTCGGCGTCAATGTTCGGATAAAAACGCTTGATAACTTGCCGCGTGTAGCCGTCCAGATTGGTGCCGCTGACTGCCGTGGCGACGTCGGGGTTGCGCTCTTCGCCGAATTCCTCCGCCACGTCCATCCACGCCTGACGATAAAATTTCTCCGTGTTGAAAAGCGTCCCGTCCATGTCGAAAATCGCGCCGTGTTTCATAAGGCAAACCCCCTTTGCGGGAATAATATCAGATTAGATTTTCTGCTGTCAATCAAGAAAAATTTTTCCGCCGCGCCCGCCCGCGATATTTGCAATTCTGAAAATTTATGCTATCATTGGCAAGGAAAATTTTCGGCGCAACGGACGCCGATTGACTTAGGGTATTTCGGCAGGAGGGGATTCGGTTATGCTAAAAAGTATCGCAGTAATGACCAGCGGCGGCGACAGCCCCGGTATGAACGCGGCAGTCCGCGCAGTGACGCGCACGGCTCTTCATCAAGGCGTTAGGGTTTGGGGAATTCGCGGCGGCTATCACGGTATGCTCGATGAGGAAATGTTTGAGATGCAATCCAAGGACGTCGCGGACATCATTCAGCGCGGCGGCACCTTTTTGGGCACGGCTCGTTGCAGACGTTTCGCCACGCCCGAAGGTCGTATGCTCGGCTATAAAAATTTGGTCGACAGAGGCATTCAAGGCTTGGTGGTCGTCGGCGGCGACGGCTCACTGCGCGGCGCGTCAATCTTGAGTCAGGAAACGGGTATCCCGATTGTCGGCTTGCCCGGCACCATCGACAACGACGTTTGGGGCTCCGAATATACAATCGGTTGCGACACCGCCGCCAACACGATTATCGACGCGATTAACAAATTGCGCGATACCGCCTCGGCTCACCGCAGGACTATCGTCCTTGAGGTTATGGGGCGCAACAGCGGCTGGCTCGCCATGGTTTCGGGCATATCGGGCGGCGCAGAGTATATCCTCGTCCCCGAAGAGGAATACGACCTCGACGAAATGTGCGAAGAGATGAAGGAAGCCTACGACAAGGGCAAGCGTTATATCCTCGTTGTGGTGGCTGAAGGCGCGGGCAAAGGTCACGAAATCGGCAAGATTATCGCCGAAAAGACCGGTCTCGATACTCGCGTCTCCAAACTCGGTCACATTCAGCGCGGCGGCTCGCCCACGGTTATCGACCGCGTCAACGCAAGTCGTCTCGGCGAACATGCGGCTCTGGCGATCATCAGCGGCTTGAGTGATATTGTCTTCGGATTCAATCGCGGGCACGTCGTCTCGATTAATCTCCACGACGCCGTCAACAACAAGAAGCAACTCAATCCCGAATACATTCGCCTTGCTCGCGTCCTCGCATAAAGTTTTACTCGTAAAATATAAAATCCCTCTCGAACGTCGGGAGGGATTTTTTTCAGCTTAACGCTTAAAGCAAGGGTAAGAAACTTTTGCCCGCCGTGTCAAACGTGGTGCTAAAGATGTCGGCAAGGGTGGCGGCGATGTCTGCGAAGGTCGGGCGCGTGCCGAGGTTAACGCCTGCGCGGAGGCTTGAGCCGTAAACAATCAGCGGGACGTTTTCGCGGGTGTGATCGGTACCTTTGGCGGCGGGGTCGCAACCGTGGTCGGCAGTTATCATGAGCAAATCGTCGGGGCACATTTTGGTAAGGAAGTCGCCAAGCTCCGCGTCAAAGGTCGTCATGGCGCGAGCGTAACCGTCTGCGTCGCGGCGGTGCCCGAACTTCATATCGAAATCAACCAGATTGACGAAACATAAGCCGCGAAAGTCTTCGTCCATAACGCGCAAGGTTTTGTTCATGCCGTCGGAGTTGTCGACGTTGACGCCGAGCGAACGACTAAGCCCTTGCCCCGCGAATATGTCACTAATCTTGCCGACGCCAATCGTCGCGAGATTTTTTTTGTTAAGGGCGTCGAGGATTGTCGGAGTGGGCGGCTTTAGGGAAAAGTCGTGACGGCGGGGCGTGCGTTCGTAGTTCGGATATGCGCCGATAAACGGGCGGGCAATAATCCTGCCGACGCCGTGAACGCCTTGCATAATTTCCCGCGCCAGCTTGCAGTAGCGATAAAGTTCGTCGACGGGGATAAGCTCCTCGTGCGCGGCGATTTGCAGGACGCTGTCCGCCGAAGTGTAGACGATAAGCGCGCCCGTTGCCTCGTGAGCCTGCCCGTAATCGTGAATGACTTGCGTGCCGCTGTAGGGCTTGTTGCAGAGGATTTTCCTGCCGAAAGCTCGTTCAAGTTCGCCGATAACGTCGGGCGGGAAACCGTCGGGATAAGTCGGGAGCGGACGTTCGGAGATAAGCCCCGCAATTTCCCAATGACCAATCGTGGTGTCCTTGCCCGCCGACGCCTCGATAAGTCTGCCGAACGCGCCGAGCGGATTTTTTACGGGCGGATAAAAATCAATTCCGTCGATATTGAACAAGCCGAGCCGCGCAAGATTGGGCGTATCGAACTGCGCGGAGGCGGCAATGCTCTTTAGGGTATTGGGATTGTCGTCGCCGAAGTCCGCCGCGTCGGACGCACCGCCTATCCCGCAACTGTCAAGCACTATCAAAAACACGCGACCAATTTCCATGACCGCAACCTCCCCGAAATTTTTTGCCGCCATTATACACCCGACGGCAGATTTTTTTTTGCGCATATGATACAATAGCCGAAAATTTTTCTGTAAAGGAGTGAGTCGAATGTCTGTGAAAAAGTTCCTTATAATTTGCGGCGCGGGATTGATTTTGAACCTGGCTTTTTCCTTTGCCGCTAAGGCACTCAATCTGCCCGTCTTCCTCGATACCACCGGCACAATTTTTATCGCGGCGTTGGGCGGCTATATGCCGGGCATTGCGGTCGGCTTCTGCACCAATCTTATCAAAGCCTTTGTCGACCCCGTGCAAATGTATTTTTCCACCGTCAGCATAATGGTTGCGATTTTTACAACTTTCCTCGCACGCAAAGGTTTCTTCAGCACGCTGAAAAAGGCGATTATGATTATCCCCGCGATGACGATTTTCGCGGGCATATTGTCGCTGTTCATAGAAAATTTTTTGAATACGGCAAGCTTCCTGCAATCGTTCAAAGACCTGCATTTGAGTTTCTTCAGCAATTTCGGCTCCGAACTCCTGGATAAAGCGTTCGCGGTCATGATAACGTTCGCGCTGTTGCAAAAAGTGCCGCCGCCCATAAAAAAATCGTTCCGCCTGCTCGGACAACAACAGGCTCCGCTGTCCGAGGAAATGCAACAAGCCATACAAGAGAAAAGCTACTTGAAACTTTCCTTGCGCACCAAGTTGATGTTGATATTGATGTTGAGCGCGTTCTTCGTGTCGTTTTCCATAGCGGCTATAAGTTGCCTGCTGTTCAGAGACGCCACGATAAGCGACCGCATAAAAGCCGTTGACGGGATAGCGGCGGTTGCCTTGAACGAGATTAACCCAAGGGGCATTGACGATTATATCAGGCTGGGGCACGACGCCGAAGGCTACGCCGAGACGGAGGCGAAACTTTACGGCGTAAAGAATACCAGCGTCAACATAAAATATCTTTACGTCTACAAATTTACGGAGGCGGGAGCGCAAGTTGTCTTTGACCTTAACTCGGCGGATTTGGAGGGCGATAAGCCGGGGACGCTCTTGCCGTTCGACCCTGCCATTATGTCCTACAAAGACGATTTGCTTGCCGGCAGACCCATTCCGCCGATTATCTCCAATGACAGCTACGGCTACCTCATGACGCTGTACAAACCGCTTTACGACGCGCAAGGCAAATGTTTGTGCTACGCGGCGGTCGATTTTTCAATGGAGACGCTGACCGAATACATGCGGACGTTCGTAGCGCACTTGCTGGTACTGTTCGCGGGGTGCTTCGTGTTTATCTTCGTGATTGGCTTGTGGCTGGTCGAAAATCATATAATCGTGCCGGTCAACACCATGGCTTACTGCGCGAAGACCGCCACCTACGAAGACCCGCAGGAGCGCAACAAAAACGTCGAGTTGGTAAAGAGCTTGAAAATCAAGACGGGCGACGAGATAGAGAATTTGTATTCGGCATTCGTGCGCTCGGCGGAGAATCTGGTTAAATATCTGGAGCATTTGCAGCTGGCTAAGATTCAAGTGGAGAACATGAAGGTCAAAGTCTACGCCATGGACGAATTGGCGAACACCGACTCCTTGACGGGCATACGCAACAAGACCGCCTACGCCACTCAAATTGCCAAGCTTGACCAGATGATTGAGGACGGCAACGCGGAATTTTGTATCGTGATGATAGACGTGAATTTTTTAAAGAAAGTCAATGACACCTACGGGCACGAGCGCGGCAACGAGTACTTGATTAACGCCTGCAGATTGGTTTGCTCTGTGTTCGGCGAGGATCATGTTTACAGGATAGGCGGCGACGAGTTTGTCGTTATTGTTTCGGGCGATAAAGTTTCGCTGTGCAGATATTTCGTCAAGCAGTTCCAAATGGAAATGAAGCGCAAGAATACGAACGCCTTGCTGGAGCCGTGGGAAAAGGTTTCGGCGGCGGTGGGCGTGGCGTTCTACGATCCTGCCGTCGATAAGGATGCCGACGCCGTCTTTAAGCGGGCGGATAAGCAGATGTACGAAAACAAAATCGCCATGAAGGCGCAGCGGACGGACTAATCCCCCCTTTGCCAAAGCGTGGAAGATTTGTCTTACTTTCTTTTGTTAAGCCCAAAAGAAAGTAAGCAAAGAAAAGGGCGTTTGACCGGCAAAGAAACATCCATGTTTCTGTTGCCGGCGGTCGCCGTCCTTGGCGACCGGGTTTCAGCTTATTTTAACAACAAGAAACGGCAGACGGCGTTCATAAGTTTTTCCTCCCAAATGTAGTTGTCGCTGAAAGTCCCTTTGGAACGCGGGTCGGCGTCCACGTCAAGAGCCGTGCCGTTCATCATGTAGACGAAGCCGCTCCGCGTGTTCGGGATAAAAAACAAGCCTGCCAACATGCCGAACGCCTCGCCCGTGTGCCCGATAAGATTGACCGCGCAGGTGTCGCAGACGCGGTTATTTTTTTTGCCGTCAATGTGATAAACGCCCAGCCCGTATAACAGAATCGCGCCGCCGTAAGTGTCGCCGTTGGTGCCGTCGTAAGTCCAATGCGGCTTGCACATTTCCTCGACCGATTCACGGCTTAAGATTCTTCTGCCGCGATACGTGCCGCCGTTCATGAGCATTTCCAAGGCGTGCGCCAGTTCCTCGAAAGAAATCCTCAAGCCGCCCTGCGGAGAGAAAATCGTCGCGTTGGTACCTGCGCGGCAGTCGCTCAAGTTATAGACGCGCCGAAAAGTTTCGTCGTAGGGGTTTTGGAGCGCGAGGGTATCTTTGGGCGGTTGCACGCCGCGATAATCGTCCGCCGCGCCGTACCAAGCCCCGAACTCGTCCCAAACACCGTCGGGATTTTTCTTTTGATAAACCGTGCCCAAAAGCTCAAACTCCGCACGCGGCAAGTTGGCGGGAACGTAATCTGCGCGGGTGTCGAGTTGACGCAGAATATTTTCGCGTTGATAACGGTCAAAGCGTTCGCCGGTGACGCGTTCGATAATCGTGCCGAGCAGACCGTAGTTCAAATTGCAGTAGGCAAAACGGTCGTCGCCGAAATGCGCCCCGTCCTCCCAATACGCGCCGTCGGGCGTGAAAAATTCCTCGACGCTGACGGCGGGCGGCGCGGAATAAATTTTGCCGTCGCGCAAAGTGGAGGTGTGGCTCGCCAAAGCGCGGGGCGTAATGATTTTGCGCGGGCAATGCGGGTTACGCAGTTCAAAGCCGAGGTATTCGCTTATGTCGGCGTCGAGGTCGAGCTTGCCCTGTTCGACGAGTTGCATGACGCTGAAGACCGTAAACATTTTGGAGACCGACGCCGCTCTGAAGCGCGTTTGCCGCGTGACGGGCTGATTCGTATCGATAACGCGCCGACCGAGAAATTTGGAATAAACCTCCGCGCCGTCCCTGTAAACTATGACGCCAAGCCCCGGCACTTTAACGCCGCTGTCGCCAATCATGTCCGCCAATTCGCTTTCCAATGTATTCATTCCGCCGCGCCTCCTAATCTTGACATTGCTTTAAACGGTTTGCTATTATATCAGAAAATTTTCAGGGAGGTATCGGTTTTTGAACGAAGCATTTGGCATTACCGAGATTGACGAGGCGACTTTCGCGAGGATTGACGGCAAGTCCTATAAAAAAAATTGCCCGATACCCTTGAGCGAGTTGCGGTATCTGAGCGTCTTGCATAAGGATTTGAGCGGCGCGACTTTGACGGGCGAACTTATTTGCAATGTGCGAATCGCCGAGCCGCTGACGGAGATTTTCAAGGCACTTTACGCGGAGAATTATCCCATTGAAAAGATTCGCCTAATCGACGAGTACGACGCCGACGACGAACTTTCCATGCGCGATAATAATTCTTCGTGTTTTAATTTCCGCTACGTCTCCTACACCAATCGGATTTCGCTCCACGGCTACGGCATGGCGGTCGACATCAATCCGCTTTACAATCCGTATATCAAGGAGGTCAACGGGCAAAAGGTTATCGCGCCCGACAACTCCGCCGCCTACGAAGACCGTGCAGGGAATTATCCCTACAAAATCACGGCGGACGATTTATGTTGCCGCTTGTTCAAGGCGCACGGCTTTTTATGGGGTGGCGATTGTTGGGACGACGAAAAGGATTATCAACACTTTTTTATTGAGGAAGGGATTGCAAGATGAAGAAAATTTTAATGGCGGCGTTGCTCCTCGTTACCATGATATTTACGGGTTGCGGCGGCTCCGACAATGCGGGTTCCGACGGCAAGTTGAACGTCATGCTCGGTTCCAACGTCGTTTCGCTCGACTCCGCGCAGGCTACCGACAGCGTGTCGTTTGAAGTCATTGCCGATTGTATCGATGGCTTAATGCAACTCGACGCCGAGGGCAAAGCTATTCCCGCGCTCGCCGAAAACTACGCCGTGTCGACGGACGGCAAAACTTATACCTTCCACCTGCGCGACGCCAAATGGGCTAACGGCGACCCCGTAACGGCGAACGATTTTGTCTTTGCGTGGCGGCGTCACTGCCAAAAGGCTGAGGAATATTCCTACGTCATGGGCAATACGGTTGCCTGCGTAAAGAATGCCGACGCCGTTATCAAAGGAGCCGACCCGACGACTTTGGGCGTTGCCGCGCTTGACGATAAAACTTTCGTCGTCGAGTTGGACGCCCCCGTTCCGTTTTTCCTGTCGCTTATGGCGTTCCCGACTTTCTACCCCGTCAACGAGAAATTTTATAACAGCGTCGAGGCGGGTAGCTACGGCACGAGTCCCGAAACTTTCCTGTCGAACGGCGCATTTATGCTGACGAGCTATATCCCCGGCACCGCCAACATTCAGCTTAAGAAAAACGACAGCTATTGGAATGCCGCGCAGGTTGCCGTTGACGCCTTCCAATATCAAGTTGTCTCCTCGTCCGATAACGCGCTGACCTCCTTTAAGAACGGCACGCTTAACGTCGTCAATATCGGCGGCAACCAGGTCGCGCATGTCAAGCAGGACGCCGAGCTTGCCAAAAATCTTAAGACGTTTTCGTCGGGCTACCTTTACTATCTGTCCTTCAATCAGGACCCGAAAAATCATCACGCGGGCGCACTTGCCAACGTCAACTTGCGCCTTGCAATTTCCAACGCCGTTGACCGCGAATCGCTCGTCGACAATTTCGTCATGAACGGCGCGAAGGCTACTTATACCGCCGTCCCCGTCGACTTTGCGCCCAATGCCGAAACCGGCAAATTCTTCGCCGAAGACCAAAAGCGTTTCTCCGACGTCGTGAGCTTTAACGTCGACAAGGCGCGTCAATATCTGGAGGCGGCTAAGGGTGAGCTTGGCACGGACAGCTTCGCGCTCAATCTGATTTACTCCAACGACGGCGGCAGCGCGACTAAGATCGTCCAAGCCGTTAAATCGCAGGTCGAGGAAAATTTGCCCGGCGTGACGATCAATCTTCAGCCCATGCCCAAAGCCGAATACCTTAGCAACGTGACCTCGAACAGCTACGATATTGCGCTCGTCGATTGGACGCCCGATTATAACGACCCGATGACTTTCCTGACGCTTTGGACGACCGAGGGTTGCGAAATTGCCGAGCATTGGAGCAACGCCGCTTATGACCAGATTATCGCCGCGTGCACCACGGGCGAGTTCGCCGACGATTATTCTGCCCGTTGGAATGCCCTTTACGACGCCGAGGAAATTCTCCTCCGCAACGCCGTTATCGCGCCGCTCTACACCGACGCCAATGCGGTTTTGATTTCGCCCAACGTCACGGGGATTGAGTTCCATGCGGCGGGCATTGACCGCGTCTTTAAGAACGTTAAGCTCCAATGACGCGCTACGTAGCCAAACGGATTTTGATGTCGGCGTTGACGTTGCTGGCGATAATCTTCGTGTTGTTCGTGCTGATTCGGATAGTGCCGGGCGACCCGTTCCCCGTCGAGCGCATGAGCGCGGAAATGATTTTGCAAAAGCGCGAGGAGCTGGGACTCAACAAGCCGATTTTGGAGCAATTCGTCAACTATATGTCGATGTTGCTTAGCGGCAGTTTCGGCAACGGCACTTCGCTTTACAACGGCGCACCGATTAAGCCGATAATGACGGCGTGCTTGATTAACTCGTTCAAAATCGGCGTGCTGTCGATACTTTGCGGGACGGCGGTCGGCTTGGCGATAGGAATTGTCGCGGCGTTAAATCGCGGGAAATTCCTCGACGGCTTATGCACGGTCGTATCGATTTTGGGCGTGTGCATACCGTCCTACGTTTTTATGATTTTCCTGCAGTATTTCTTCGCGTATAAAATTCCGTTCTTTCCGTACTTTTTCGACCCGTCGAACTTTTTAACCTCGGCGGTAATGCCGGCAATGTCGCTGAGTTTGTTCGCCGTTTCGACGATAGCCCGCTTTACGCGCAACGAGATGATTGAAGTCCTCAACAGCGATTACGTCAAATTGGCGGAGGCAAAGGGGCTTTACGGCTTCGAGCTGATACGCCGCCACGTGCTTAGAAACGCGCTGATACCGATTGTGACGGTTATCGCGCCGTTGGTCGTCGACCTGCTGACGGGCGCGATGGTTATCGAAAAAATTTACGGAATAAACGGCGTGGGCAAGCTCATGGTCGACGCGATAGCGGGGCAGGGCGTCGATTACAATTACGTCCTCGCGCTGGGGATAGTTTTCTCGGCGTTGTATATCGGCGTCATGCTTGCGTTGGATATTCTGTACGGGATAATCGACCCGCGAATTCGTTTGGCGGCTAAGGAGGGCGGAGCATGACGAACTACACGCCGCAAGGCGACGATTTTGAATTCATTGCCGACCGCGATATTTCCGTCGACGAGAATTTTGCCGCGCAGGGCTATTGGAAGGGCGTAGCGATTCACTTTTTCCGCAACAAGTTCGCCGTCACGGGCTTAATCTTGGTCGGCGTCATAATGACTTTTGCCGTCCTCGCGCCGATTGTAAGCACCTACGGCTACCAGGAGATTGTTTCGATTGTCGACGCCGGCGGCAAGGAAATTACCGCCAAAAGTTTATCGCCGCAAATCGGCGGGGGCGGGGCGGATAATTTGTTCGCCGACAGGACGTTTCTGTTCGGTACCGACGACATGGGACGCGACCTTTGGACTCGCACTTGGCAAGGGGCGCGTGTTTCGCTGATTATCGCGTTCGTGGCAATTTTTATCGACATGCTGATTGGCACGAGCTACGGGCTGATTTCGGGCTATTTCGGCGGCATGGTTGATAACGCAATGCAACGCTTTATCGAAATTGCGGGCAGTATCCCGACGCTGGTTATCATATCGATTTTGGCGATTTTCATGGAAAAGGGCATCGGGCTGGTTATAGCGTCGCTGCTGATTACGGAATGGATTGGCATGAGCAAGATAGCCCGCGCAGAGTGTTTAAAGCTCAAGGAGCGCGAATACGTTTTGGCGAGTCGGACGCTGGGCGCGGGGAGCTTCCACATAATTTTTAAGCAAATCCTGCCCAACACAATCGGACCGATAATTACGCAAGTGATGTTTTCAATTCCCGTGGCGATATTCACGGAGGCGTTTTTAAGTTTCGTGGGCGTCGGGATAGTTTTGCCGCAATGTTCGATAGGCTCGCTGATAGAGGCGGGCTTCAACAACGTGACGATTTTGCCGTATCAAATCCTGCCGCCGATATGCGTCCTGGCGATTTTGATGTTGGGCTTCAACCTGATAGGCGACGGCTTCCGCGAGGCATTGGCTCCCAAGCTTGAGGACATGTAGCCATTTTAAACTTTTCTTTTGTTCGCCCAAAAGAAAAGTTACAAAAGAAAAGGGCGTTCGACCGGCAAAGAAACATCCATGTTTCTGTTGCCGGCGGCGCACGTCCGTGTGCGCCGGGTTTACACTCACTTTAAGAGATTGTTATGGAAAAAATTATTCTTTCGGTTAAAAATTTAGATGTGACGTTTCGGACAAATGCCGGCGACATTCACGCGATACGCGGCGTCGATTTCGATTTGCCGCTCGGCAAGACGGTCGCGCTGGTCGGCGAAAGCGGTTCGGGCAAGTCCGTCACCATGAAGGCTGTTACCGGGCTTCTCGACGCCAATGCCGTCATTAACAGCGGACAAATCCTTTACGACGGCATTGACCTCCTCGCGCTCGGCAAAAAGGACTTGCGCCGCAAGATTAACGGTCGGCAAATCGCCATGGTTTTTCAAGACCCCATGACCAGTTTGGATCCCACTATGACAATCGGCGACCAGATAACCGAGGGCATGTTCCTGCACAAGGAAATTTCAAGCTCCGACGCCCGCAAACGCGCCGTGGAACTGTTAAATCTGGTCGGGATAGTCGACGCCGAAAAGCGCATGAAAAATTATCCGCACCAACTTTCGGGCGGCATGAGGCAACGCGTAGTTATCGCCGTGGCGTTATCCTGCGAGCCTAAAATTTTAATCTGCGACGAACCGACTACCGCCCTCGACGTGACCGTTCAAGCGCGGATTCTGGACTTGATTAAGGATATTCAAGCCGAGATGAATTTGTCGGTGATTTATATCACGCACGATTTGGGCGTCGTGGCGAAGGTTGCCGATTACGTAAATGTCATGTACGCGGGCAAGATTATCGAGGTCGGCACGGTCGAGGAGATTTTCTACGACCCGCGTCACCCCTACACGTGGGGCTTGCTGTCCGCCATGCCCGATTTGGAGACAGACGACGACCGCTTATATTCAATCCCCGGCTCTCCGCCCAATCTTTTGCACGAGCCGGCGGGTGACGCCTTCGCGGCGCGGAATAAGTTCGCCATGAAAATAGACGAGCGCGTCGAGCCGCCCATGTTCAAGATAACGGAGACGCACGGCGCGGCGACGTGGCTTTTGCACCCCGACGCCCCCAAAATCGAAATGCCACGGGAGTTGGCGGCGAGGCTGGCGCGTTCC
>CALFJE010000136.1 GCA_937877545.1 uncultured Selenomonadales bacterium
ACGCCCTTGCCCATGTAGCGTTTTGCGTCGCCGTCGCGCAGTTCGAGAGCTTCGTGTTCGCCGGTGGACGCGCCGGAAGGAACAGCCGCACGACCAACAATTTTGCCGCGCTTGCCGCCGTCAACGATGACATCAGCCTCGACCGTCGGATTGCCGCGGGAGTCTACGATTTCGCGACCGATAATCTTCTCGATTTTTGCCATTACAAAATCCCCCTTACCATTAAAACCTGGTTAAAAACTTCCAAGCCGCATTATATCATTTTTGGCGCGGGTTGCAAGATATTTTCAAAAAATTTTTTCATTTATCGGCGGCACCGATTGCAGGGGAGGTTACTGTTTGACAAGCGTCTTGCCGCTGATATTGTAAGTTTCGCCGTTGACGCCCCAAAGTGTATCCGCGCCCGCTTGCCTCCAAAGCTTATCGTTGCCACCGTTTATGATTGTGTCATTTCCTGCGCCCACGTTGATTGTAACACCAAAACCGCTGTTGACGATTGAATCAGCCTCGTCGCCAAATGGCTTTTTGCAAAAAAAATCCCCGCCATTGACGGGGTAAAATGCCTATTTCCTAAACTCATTTGTTTTCGTCGAGGAGGTGTAAAAGTTCGTCGTAGTCTTTTTTGAGTTGCATATAGTCCTCGGCGATTTTCAGTGCCGCCAATACCGCTATGCGACTGCCCGCGAAAGTCCGCGTGCTCTGCGAAATGGATTTCATCGTCGAATCGACCATGCGCACGAGCTTTGCCAAGCCGTCGGGGTCTTCGGTGCGCAGGCGATACACCTCGCCGAAGATTTCTACCTCGACGCGCCGCATTTCGCCGACGGGTTTATCGTCCTTCAACGCCATAAACTCAACTCCTCAGCGTCGCGCCGAATTCCTTTTCCACCGCAGACAATATGCTTTGAAACGCCGCGTCCGCCTCCTCGTCCTTGAGCGTGCGCTCGTTCGACCTGAATTCTATCGCGAACGCCAAAGACTTTTTGCCCGCCGCTATGCGCTCGCCCGTGTACACGTCGAACAACGTTATGCCCTTGAAGAACGCCCCGCCGCTTTTGACGATGACTTTTTCCACGTCGCCCGCCAAGGTGTCCGGCTCGACCAGTATCGCCAAGTCGCGGCTTATCGACGGATATTTGGGCAGGCTCTCCAAGCTGAACTTTTTCGCCGCGAATCGTTGTAACGTCTCGACGTCCGCCTCGAACACGTAAATTTTCTTCCGTATGCCCAAAGCCTCCGCTACCGCCGGATGAACTTCGCCGACCGTCGCCAATACGTCGCGCCCCTTTTTGAAGAAAGCCGTCTTGCCGGGGTGCAACGCGTAATGCTCGCCCGCCTCCACGAAATAATTATTTATGCTCAAGCCCGCCATTAACGCCTCGACTATGCCTTTGGCGTCGTAGAAGTCAATCTGCGCGGCGTCTTGCGACCAACCTTTAGGCTCGCGGCGTCCCATTAAAAGTCCCGCCACTTTTTGACGCTCAAGCGGTTGCTCCGTCACGGGCAAGGCTTTAGGATAAAATACCGGCGCGACCTCGAATAAACGAACGTCCTCGTTTTTGCGGCTGAAATTTCTCGCGGCGTTCTCGAACAGCGACGCCAACAACGTCGTCCTAAGCAACGGAGCCTCGTCGGTCAGCGGATTCATTATCGGTACTGCGTGGCGCAATTCCGATTCGGCGGGGATTCTCATCTTGTCGAACATCGCTTCGCTAGTGAACGCGAACGACAATTCCTCGCACAGCCCCAAGCTCGACAGTACCGCTTTAATTCTGTCGATAAAGTTTTGCGTCGCCGACTGCCGCCCTTGCTGATTGCCTTTCGGGAGCGTCGACGGGATTTTATCGAATCCGAAGATACGCGCTACTTCCTCCGATAAATCTTCGGGCAGAGTGACATCGTTGCGCCATTCGGGGACGGTCACCTCGTAAGCCGAAGCGATTTTCATGTCGACGCCCTTAACCATGTCGCCGACCGCGTTGCCAATCGTCTTGACAAAATCCTCGACGCCCGAATCCTTTGCGGTTTTGTCGGCGTTCTTAAACAGCCCGTTGAACGTCGCGCCGATATTGCCGATAAAATTTTCGACGTTGGATTTCTTGCCGATTTCACGCGCCGCCTTGCCGATATGTTTCGTCGCGATTGAAAGCTTATCGACAACCTCATCGGTCAGCTCGTCAACTTTGCCTATAGCGTCAATCTCAAAGCCCAGCGATTCCAACACGTCAACAATCTCGTCGTCGCTGAAGTTGGTACCGAGGCGGGCGTTAATCTGCGCGGGCGTGACCCTAATCTTGACTTCGCCCTTGGGATTGGGATACACGTCGACGACGCCCTTGCAGACCTTGCAGGCGCCCATTTGCTGTAAAAGTTGCGCCACTCTGTCCAAAGCCGCAATGGTGGCGTGTTCGTTGGTGCCGCGCTCGAAACGTCCGCTCGCCTCGGTGTGAATGCCGACCGCCCGCGAAGTCCGACGAATCGACGCGGAGTTAAAGCTCGCCGCCTCAAGGATAACGGTTGAAGTCGCCTCGGTAATTTCGCTCTCGAAGCCGCCCATAATGCCGGCAAGCCCCGCCGCCTTCTCCGCGTCCGCAATGACAAGCTCGCCGCCCTTGGCAAGCCTGTTGGTGTCGTCAAGCGTGTGGAGCGGTTCGCCCTCGACGGCTCGCCGCGCAGTCAGTTGGTGCCCGACAACTTTATCGAAATCGTAAGCGTGGAGCGGTTGCCCCATTTCCAGCATTACAAAGTTTGTCACGTCGACGACGTTGTTAATCGCCCGCATACCCGCGCCTTCAAGACGCTTAACCATCCAATCGGGCGACGGCGCAAGCTTGACGTTGGTAAGCACCCGCGCAGAGAATCTGGAGCAAAGTTCGGGCGCGTCAATGCCAATCTTAACCAGCGCGGAAGCCTCGCTCGCGTCGTCCTCGTCCACTTTTACTTCGGGGTACCGCGCAGATTTTTTGGTAAGGACTGCAAGCTCGCGAACAAGCCCTATCACGCTGAAGCAATCGCCGCGATTCGCCGTAAGTTCAAACTCCAGAATGTCATCGTCAAGCCCCAAGACCTCGGCGGCGGGCACACCTACGGGCGTATCGTCGGGCAAAATATAAATGCCGTCAACGGCGTCCGCCGCGTCAAGCTTAAGCTCGTCGGCGGAGCACAGCATACCGTTTGAAGCGACGCCGCGCATTTTGCCCTTGGAAATTTTCTTACCGCAAGGCAAATCAGCTCCGACCAATGCCACGGGTACGATTTGCCCTTCCTCGACATTGGGTGCGCCCGTCACGATTTGCAAGAGATTTTCCGCGCCGACGTCCATTTGGCAAATCAGCAAGTGGTCGCTGTCGGGGTGAGCCTTCAGCTCGGCAATTCGTCCCGTTACGACCTTTTCAAGTCCCGCGCCCGCGTGAATCACGTTTTCGACGGGGATACCTGCCAGCGTGAATTTTTCCGCCAGCTCGTCCGCCGTCAAGTCTATGTCAATGTAATCCTTCAGCCATTTGGTTGATACCTGCACAAAATCACCGCCTTAAAATTGCTTAAGAAACCGCACGTCATTATCGTAGAGGAGCCGCATATCGTCCAGCCCGTAAGTCAACATGGCAATGCGCTCAATGCCCAGCCCGAACGCGAAGCCGCTAACCTGCGCGGGGTCGTAGCCGCTCATTTTTAAAACGTCGGGGTGAACCATGCCCGCGCCCAAAATCTCAAGCCAGCCCGTGCCTTGGCAAACTTTACAGCCCTCGCCGTGACACATGACGCAGGAAACATCAACCTCCGCGCTCGGCTCGGTGAACGGAAAGAAGCTCGGACGCAGGCGGATTTTAGTCTTGTCGCCGAAAATTTTCTTGCTGAAGTCCTCAAGCGTGCCTTTCAGGTCGGCGAAGCTGATACCTTCGTCGATAACAAGCCCCTCAACCTGCGTGAACATGGGCGAATGTGAGGCGTCGTAATCGTCGCGGCGATACACTCTGCCGGGCGCGATCATACGAATCGGCGTATTCGGCTCGTGACGCTCCATTGTCCGCGCCTGTACCGGCGACGTCTGCGTCCTAAGCAAAATGTCCTCGGTGATATAAAACGAATCCTGCATATCGCGGGCGGGGTGGTCTTTGGGCAAGTTCAACGCCTCGAAGTTATAATAATCGGTCTCGACTTCGGGACCTTCCTCGACGCTGTAGCCCATGCTCATGAAAATTTCTTTAACGCGGTTAAGAGTCAACGTAAGCGGGTGAAGATGCCCCGCGTGGACGCGCCGCCCCGGTAATGTCACGTCGATTTTCTCCGTCGCCAATTTGGCTTGAAGCTCCGCCGCCTTGAGTTGTGAATTTTTATCGGCGAGGAGCTGTTCGAGGTCGGCGCGAGCCTCGTTTACGATTTTGCCGATAAGCGGGCGTTCTTCGGCAGTAAGTTGGCTCATGCCGCGCAATAAGCCGGTAAGCTCGCCCTTTTTGCCCAAGAATTTTACGCGCACCTCGTCAAGCTCTTTGAGGTCGGACGCCGCACTTATCGCCGCCTCTGCCCGACCGCGCAGGTCTTTTATCTGTGTTTCCATCAAAATCCTCCTGTCATGCAAAATTTACGTTCGGACGCGGCGACTCGTTTCCAAAGCCGCAACGTCTTAACGCGCTCATTGGATGCAACGTCACGTTGCCCTCCTTTACGCCGCTAAAGCTAACATACGCCGCGCCATATTGCAAGACCGTTATCAAAATCGTATAATGCAAATATACCCCCGTCTTTTAGTCGGCGGGTAGTTCAATCGAGGAGAGTGGACGACATTAACTTTCAGAAGCTGACTTGCAAGGACAAGGCGACGTTCGATGAATTTTACGGCTCACGCTACTGCGAAAATGCCGAGTATACCTTCACGAATCTTTACATGTGGCGCGATATGCTCAATCTTCAATGGGCGGTCGAGGACGGCGTACTTTATATTTTCTCGACGAACGAACAATTTTTTTCGGCGTGGCAACCGATTGGTGCGCCCGATAAAATGCAAGACGCCATTACAAAAATTTTGCGCGTTGGGGAAGAAATGCGCGGCGATAAGCAATTTATGTTCGTCGTCGTCGAGAAAGCCTTTGCCGAGGAATTGGAGCGTTATCCTCATGCGAAGTTCGACATAACCGCCGACCGTGACAATTTCGATTACGTCTACCTGGCGCAGGATTTGATTAACCTGTCGGGGCGCAAGTTTCACGGCAAAAAGAATCACCTCAACGCCTTTCGCAAAGAGTATCCCGACGCCAAGTATTTGCCGATAACCGAGGCGATTATCCCGAAGTGTCGCGAGGAGCTGAATCTTTGGTACGCCACGCACAAGCGCGATAATCCCGACGACCCGTTTATCGGCTACGAGCAGGCGGCGATTCACGAGATATTTGACCACTTCGACGCCTTCAAGCTCAAGGGCGGCGCGATTCTGATTAAGGATAAGGTTGTAGCGTTCACGTTCGGCGAAAAACTAAATTCCGACACGGCAGTTATTCACGTGGAGAAGGCTGACCCGTCCGTTCGCGGCATTTACGTCGCCATAAATCAAGCCTTCGTCGAGCACGAGTGGGCGGATATGATTTACATCAACCGCGAGGAAGACATGGGCATTGACGGCTTGCGGCAAGCTAAGGAGTCGTATCGCCCGATTAAAATGATTGAAAAATTCAACGCGACTTTGGCATAAAAAAAACCCTGTCGCGGGGCTTTGGCTGTGCTGTTTGCTTAATGGCGTTGTTGCGCGGTGGGCTTAATCGGTGTCGTGGTTTTCGGTAGCGACGCTCTGGTTAGCGTTGATAGTCTCAATCGTCTTTAGCAATGCCTTCCGAACGTCAGTGGGCAGCTTATTGAACTCGAGGAGCAAAGTTTTTTCTTGTGACGAAAGTTTTTCGGCTGGTGGCGACATGATGGGCGCGGGTTTGACGACAGGCAGGAAATCGCCGCCCGCGTGATTGGCGATAAATTCTTCGACGGCGAGGCGATACATTTCCATTTGCCCTAATCCCAAATCACGTGCAACTTGCTGATATTCGGCTTTTTTCCCCTTGCGAGTTTCAAAGGCGATAAAGTCAATATTTTTTTCTTTGTAACGTCTATTAGCTGCCTTTTCGGATTCGGTTTTAGCCATAGTTCATTCCTCCCTCCGACACCAATTTTACCACGGCGAAGGGATTGCCTGCCTGAAAGATTTTCCACGTCGCCACAAAAAATTTTTCTCCTGCCTGCCCAAAAAATTTTTTGCGCAGGGTATTGACAACCCCTTAAGGGAAGGGCAACCAACCTAAGAGGGAACCTTGAAAACTGAATACGGCAGTCAAACAGGCGATAGTTTATCGTCACGCGGATAAAAAAATTAAGCCCCGATTTAACCGTCGGGGCTTTGTTGTCTGAGTTGGGATTAGCGGATTAAGCTTGAACAGCCATAGCTGCCGCGATAGCCGCGCCGAGCCCCGAACCGCCGTTGTCGAGGATGGTGTCGACCTGAGAGGAGTCTTCGCCGAGGAGTTCGCTCATAGCCTTAACGATATTCTCCTTGGCGAGCGGCATTTTTTCATAGACGGAGCCGTCAACCGCCACGTGCTGACGGACAATCTTGCCGGAGCCGGCGCGTTGCCAAACGATAGCCACGAATGACGCCGCAGCCAGCCTTGCCGAACGAATCACGATAGCCGCCGCGAGTTCGCGGACTTTCTTAACGTCTTCGAGGGCAAGCTCGTGACCAACCTTAGCCATCAAAATATCCGTTGCCCTGCTCAAATTCGGCGATTCGTCAAGGATCATCATCGACATATCGATTGAGGATAAATTGTATTGCTTGCCCTTTTCGCCCAAGAGTTCCGCAATCGCCATGCCGAGGAGTTCGCCCATGTAGCGTCCCGAAACCATTTTCTCGAAACGCTGTTCGCCGGGCTTTTCGGAGCGTTCGTCGTATTCCTTATCAAAGCGATTGGGCATGAGCTTCATGAAGTTGCCGCATTCCAGATTGAGAATCATGCCGCCGGAGCCGAAACAATCCGGGTCATGAATGCTCGGCTCAAGATAGCAAGTGTTGTGCCCCGTGGCGTAAATGGAGCCGATAAAGGTGTCGGGCGTCTTGTAAGCCGCGCTGAGCAGAACGGCGACGGTATCGTTTAGGACGGCGACCGGCTCGACATTGTCCGCGCCGCGACGCTTGAGAGCCGCGCTGAGCAAATCGTTGGCTACTTCGCCCTCGACGCCTTGGGTAGCGAATTCCTTAGTCCAGATAATCAGCCGCGCATTGTTAAGATTGGTCTGCGTGGACGGGAAGGAAAACGTGTGACCGAGATAATATTTGGTGTTGCGGTCGCCGTCAATCGCCTCGTCGATAAGCCCCGCAATGAAGTCGAACATCTGCTCGGCGGTGGCGTCCTTGCAAATGTAGTCGTATTGACCGGGGACGATAAGCGGACGCCCCACGCGCTTGAGAATTTCAAATTTGCCATCGCCGTCGAGTCGTATGAGCGAAACGCGCACATTGGTGCCGCCGAAGTCCAACGCGAGGTATTCGCCCGTCTCTTTACCGCTGGGCAAACCCACGTAGGATTTGAGCATACGCATTGACGACAAAGTTACGTCGCGCAAGCCCAGTTGCAAATCTTGACGGAAGCTCGCCGCGATCTCTTGAAGTCGTTCCCCGTCGATTACGAATTCCGCCTTGATAGCCTTGAATTGTTCCTCGTTAAATGCCATTGGCAATTCCCCCTTAGCACTCAAAAATTTTTACCCGCGCAGATTATATCACGTTTCAAGCGGGAACGAAATTTTTTATACCCAAAATTTTTCGGCAGCGATTATTTACGCAGGGTGTTGTAGCGGTAGAAGTAGCCCTCGACGAGCATTTGACGCGCCGAGGTATCGTCCTTGTATTTCACGACGCGGAAGAGGTCTTCGTGCGCCCGTTTGAGTTCGTCGCGCTTGCCGAAGTTCATCATGTTGGCGATAGTTTTCATGCGAATTTCGCTTGTCAAAGTCCGAACGAGCCTGGCGATTTGTCCGAGCAGGGAATTGTGCGCGGCGGTCGATATTGCCTCGTGAAAGTTATCGTCGGCTATGAAAACCGTTTCGGCGTCGCCGGCGTCTATCGCCGCAAGCAATTTGTGAAGTTGCTCCTCAAGCTGAAACAAATCTTCGGGCGCGGCTTTTTCCATGGCAAGTTCCAAAATGCCAAAGTCAATCCACTCGCGAAGCTCCTTAAGGCTGTCGAGCGAATCGGATTGGTCAAGGATAATGCCGTAGAGCAAGGGGTTAATCATCTTGTCGGAGAAACCGCTTGATACGAAGGTGCCTTCGGGGCGGCGAATGTCCAGGACGCCGAAGGAGACGAGGATTTTAATTGCCTCGCGAATGGAATTGCGCCCGACGCCGAAACTCGACGCCAATTCCATTTCAGTCGGCAACTTATCGCCGGGGCGAAGCTCTTTATAAATCATGGCGTACGTCAGGCGGTCAATGACCTGTTGCACGACGGAGGTATTGTCGATGGGGCGCAAGAAACTTTTTTCAACGACTTCGCCGACTTCCATAAGGCAACGTCCTTTCCTGTTATACTTTGTGTCGATTATAACTTGCAAAACAGGCTTGTCAAGTTGATTTGTCCTTAATGCTTGCGGACAAAATTTAATATGTTGCCGCGCCGCACGAGCGTTGTGAAATTCTGTCCGCAACACACGCGGACGCCCCGCAATGTGTTTTGCTTGCCGAGCCTGCGCCCGTAATATACAATGGCAACGTAGGATTTATGATATTTTTATCGGAGGTGTTGAACATGCAAGAGGCAATGCAAAAATTCGGGCGATTCCTGAGCGCAATGGTCATGCCGAATATCGGCGCGTTCATAGCGTGGGGCTTCATCACGGCGTTATTCATACCTGCCGGCTGGATACCCAACGAGGGCTTGGCGGAGCTTGTCGGACCGATGGCAAAGTGGCTGTTGCCGCTGTTAATCGGCTTCACTGGCGGCGAGGTCGTCAACGGGCACAGAGGCGGCGTCGTGGGCGCGATTGCCACGGCGGGCATTATCGTCGGCACCGATATTCCCATGTTTATGGGCGCAATGATTATGGGTCCCATTGGCGGCGTCGCGATTAAGAAATTCGACGAGGCGGCGCAAGACCATATCCCCGGCGGCTTCGAGATGCTTGTCAACAATTTTTCGGCGGGCATTATCGGCGGCGTGTTGGCGTGCGCGGCTTACAGCTTCGTAGGTCCGTTGGTATCGAGCTTGACGGGCGGCTTAGGCGGCGCGGTCGGCGGTATAGTTTCGGCGGGCTTGTTGCCGTTGGTATCGGTTTTGGTCGAGCCGGCGAAAATCCTCTTCCTCAACAACGCGATTAACCACGGCGTCTTCACTCCGCTCGGTATGCAACAGGTCGAGGAGGTCGGCAAATCGTTTTTCTTCCTGATTGAGTCGAACCCCGGTCCGGGCTTGGGCGTGTTGCTTGCCTATTCGCTGTTCGGCGTCGGCAATGCAAAGGCGTCGGCTCCCGGCGCGGTTATCATTCACTTCTTCGGCGGCATTCACGAAATTTATTTCCCCTACGTGCTCATGAAACCTGCGCTGATTCTTGCGGTTATCGCGGGCGGCGTCAGCGGCGTCTTTACCTTGACAATGCTCAATGGCGGCTTGGTAGCTCCTGCGGCTCCCGGCTCGTTTATCGCGATTATGGCTATGACTGCCCCCGGCGCGTACTTTGCCAACATTGCGGCGGTAGCGGTCGCGGGCGGCGTGAGCTTCGCGGTTGCCTCGGTATTCATTAAGGCTTCGGCTAAGGCGGACGCCGAAAACGAGGACGGACTCGCGGCGGCTCAAGCCAACATGAAAGCTATGAAGGCGGCTTCCAAAGGTCAAGCGGGCGAAAAGCAAGTCGCGGGCGCGGACATCAAGTTTATCGTCTACGCTTGCGACGCGGGCATGGGCAGTTCGGCTTTAGGTGCGGCGGCTCTGCGTAAGAAACTCCAGAAGGACGGCTACAAGAGCATCACCGTTAAGAATTTCGCTATCGGCAACATTCCCAAGGACGCGCAGATTGTCGTAAGCCACGAAAAGCTTGCCGAACGCGCACGCGCAGATTCTCCGCAAGCCGAGCACATTTGGGTTACGGACTTCACGAACAATAACGTTTACGATATTATCAGCGAACGCTTGAAGGGCGGCGGCGTATCGGCGACGGCTTCGGACAGCGCGGAAGAATCGGGCGGCACCGCGCTCAAGGAGGGCATTTTGCTCAAGGAAAACGTCAAGGTCGGCTTGAAGAGCGTCAGCAAGGAGGACGCGATTCGTGCGGCGGGCGAACTGCTGTTCAAGAGCGGCTACGTCGAAAAGCCGTATATCGAGGGCATGTTGGCACGCGAGCGCGACATTTCAACTTATATCGGTCAAGGCATAGCGATACCGCACGGCGAGAACGCTGTTAAAAAGCACGTCATCAAGACGGGGCTCGTCGTCATGCAATATCCGCAAGGCGTCAAGTTCTCCGACGAAAACACGGCGCACTTAATCGTAGGTATAGCGGGCAAGGGCGACGACCACTTGGCGATAATCGCTAACCTCGCAACGATAACCATGGAGTATTCGGAGGCGGACTTGAAAAAAGCTTACACGACCGACGACCCGCAAGTTTTGTTCGACATGTTCACCAAGGGCTAAAGGTTTTAAGCGGCGGCTTGCAGAATAGTTGTTGCGGGAGATGATAGAATGCTTTTCGGAAAAAAATTTTGGGCAACCTGCGCGGCGGCGTTTTGCTTAACGGTGACGGCTCAGGCGGCGGAATATCCTTCGGCGGACGAGGTCGCGGTCAAAGTTGCCAACGAACAAGGCACGCTCTTTCCAATCGGCAAGCCCAATGTCGCCTACGAAAAATATTTCACGGGCAAGACTTATCACACGTCGCTGGCTAAGGATTCAATGGGCGTTTCAAACGTGACGTTTATCGACGGGGCGCACACCTTTTGGCACAAACACCACGGCACATGTCAAATCCTGGTGACGGAGGCGGGCGCGGGCTACGTTCAGATTTGGGGGCAGGAACCCGTTAAGCTGATACCGGGCGTGGCGTTCACGGTACCCGAAGGCGTCAAGCATTGGCACGGCGCGGCTCCGGGGCACATGATGCAACACTTATCAATCATGCAGGCAAGCCCCGAAGTCTCGACCGAGTGGCTGGAGCCTGTCGACGATAAATTTTTTGAATCGCTTCGCTAAGGAGGCAAGCCCATGATTCTGAAGAATATCGCACAAGCGGAAGTCTTGAGCTTGAAAGACAGCGTGGCGTATGCGGAGGGGCAAGTCGTCAGCAAGACGCTGATTCAAAATGACGGCGTGGGCATTACAATTTTTGCCTTTGCGAAGGGCGAGGGCATAAGCACGCACGAATCAGGCGGCGACGCGCTTGTTACCGCGCTCGACGGCACGGGCAGAATCACTATCGACGGCAAAGATTTTATCCTCAAGGCGGGCGAGTCAATCGTCATGCCGGCGAAAACTCCGCATGCTGTTTACGGCGAGGACAATTTTAAAATGTTGCTCGTCGTGGCGTTTCCCGAAAAGATTTAAGGAGGTCATCACATGAAAAAGGCTGTACACTTCGGCGCGGGCAATATCGGGCGCGGCTTTATCGGCTTGTTGCTCAGTCAAGCGGGCTATCACGTTACGTTTGTGGACGTGGCGGCTCCGCTCGTCGACGACATTAACGCGCTCGGCAAGTACAACGTGCAAATCTTCGGCGAATCGGAGAAAACCCTCGTCGAAAACGTCAGCGCGATTAACAGCGACGTGAATCTTGACGCCCTGCTCGACGCCATTGCGGAGGCGGACATCGTCACGACGGCTATCGGTCCGAACATTTTAAAGTTTATCGCGCCGAATATCGCCAAGGGCTTGACCAAACGCGTTGCCGTCAACGATACGCCGCTGAACATTATCGCCTGCGAAAACATGGTGGGCGGCTCCACGGTGCTTAAAGGCTTCGTCTATCAGCATTTGGCGGACGACGTTAAGCCGGCGGTTGACAAGCTTATAGGTTTCCCCGACGCGGCTGTCGACAGGATTGTCCCGCTCCAGAAGAATTACGAAAAACTTTTGGTTAAAGTCGAACCCTACGCGGAGTGGGACGTTGATTCAAAGGGCGTTGTCGGCGAACTTCCCGCGATTAAAGGCATGACGTTGGTTGACAACCTCGGCGCGTACATTGAGCGCAAGCTTTTCACGGTGAACACGGGGCACGCCTCCATTGCCTACCTTGCGTATCAGAAGGGTTTGCCCGACATAAGCTCCGCCATGCGCGACGAGGATATTGTTGCCGCCGCCCGCGCCGTGTGGAACGAAACTTCCGCGCTGTTGATTGACAAGTACGATTTTGACCCGATTGTTCATCAAAAGTACGTCATGACGACGGAGACGCGCTTTAAGAATCCCGAAATCAGCGACGAGGTTACGCGTGTAGCCAGAGGTCCGAAGCGCAAATTGTCGGCAGGCGACAGGCTCGTAAGTCCGGCTACTCAGCTTATCGAAGGCGGCAGAAAGCCCGTTGCTTTGGCTAAGGTTATTGCCGCCGCGCTCAAGTTTGACTACGCCGAGGACAAGGAAGCCGCCGAAGTTCAAGACTTCATCAAGGCGAACGGCATCGACGCCGCGATAACTCACTTCACGGGCGTAACGCCCTACTCCAAGCTGTTCGCGCTTATCAAGGCGAATTTCTGATTTTCCGACGTTTACCACACCCATAAAATTTTATCCCTCCCGCAACGGAGGGAATTTTTTTGCTATAATGGCGGGCGGGCGTCCCTTGCGCCTCTAATCCCTAATTCCTAATTCCTACTCCCTGAGGAGGCTTTTATGCATAAGATATTGGAAGAGGCTCTGCGCGACGCCATGATTCGCGAGGCGGCAATTACATTCTCCAAACGCGGCGAATTCGTGATTTACGGCGTGACAGGCTCCCAAAAAGTCGTGCAGGCGGCGGCGGCGTACACGCTCAATCCGCGCCCGATGATAATCTTGACCGCCGGCAGAGAAAAAATCCAAGAGTGGTTCGACGATTTACGAGAACTGTTACCCGACGTGGAAGTCGCGGAACTGCCCGAATTGGATTTAATCGACGTGCAAGCCGGAACAATCGGGCTGGAGCGGCAAGCCAAACGTTTGGCGATTTTGGCAAGGCTCCTGCGCGGCGAACCGCTTATCGTGCTTGCCTCGGCGACGGCGGCTGTCAAAAAAGATTTATCGCGGCGGGATTTTTTGAAGTTCCAACTGCGAATCGGCGTCGGACAACATTTATCGCTTGAAGATTTTATCGATAAGCTCCGCGAATTCGGCTACGAGCGTGCGGACGAGATTGACGCTTTGGGCAAGTACAGCGTGCACGGCGGCATTGTCGACTTTTTCCCGATTAACGAGCCGACGCCTTACCGCGCAGAATTTTTCGGCGATGTTATCGATTCGATTCGCGCCGTTGACTTTGAGACCCTCCGCTCCCGCAAAAAGATTCAAGCCGTCACGATTTTGCCCGTTAAAAAATTCGGCGGGACGAGCGAACCTTGTCTGAATTGCGCGGGCGAGGGCGGCACCGTCATTTTCGACGAACCTGCGCGGATTTTCGAGGCGATTCGCAACTTGACCGTCGAAGACCCCGCGCTCAAGAAAAAAATCTTTACGTTCGAGCAACTGATTAAAAGCTCCCGCGCCGGCACGCTGATTCACTTCGAGCTGATGTTGAAAAACGTTCGCGGCTTGGAGCCTCAAGAATCAATCGGCATAACCGCCGCCAACGTCACGAGCTTTCAAGGGCAAACGAAATTTTTTCTGGAGGAAATATCGCGGCTCCTCGACCTCAAGCATAAAATTTTTATACTGTTCGCAAGTCAAGCCAAACTTAACGGCGTCATGAAGTTGCTTTACGAAAACAATCTGACGGGCGTCGAATTGCAAATCGGCACGCTGAGCGACGGCTTCACCTTCCCCAACGCCCGCTTGACCGTCCTCACCGAGAAAAATATTTTCGGCGGACAGGTGCGTCGCCAACGCGTTAAGGTCGTCGACAACGCCGACAGGATTCGCAGTTTCAACGACATTCACCCCGGCGATTACGTCGTGCACGTCGAAAACGGTATCGGCAAGTATCTCGGCGTCGAGACGCTGGAGTTCAACGGCGTGCACAGCGATTTTCTCCATATCCAATACGGCGGCGCGGATAAGCTGTTCCTCCCCGTTGAGCAGGTGCACTATCTGCAAAAATATATTTCGGGTGACGGCGCGGTTCCAAAGTTATCGCGGTTGGGTTCGGGCGATTGGGTTAGGGCAAAGGCGCGGGCGTCCGCCGCTGTCGAAGACATTGCCGAGAAACTTTTGGGGCTGTACGCGCAACGTCAAGCCGCGCAGGGTTTTGCCTTCGCCGAGGACGACGCCACTCAGCGCGAATTTGAAGACGCCTTCCCCTACGAGGAGACCGCCGATCAGATTCGAGCCGTCGAGGACATCAAGCGCGACATGGAGCAATCGCGCCCTATGGACAGGCTGATTTGCGGCGACGTGGGCTTCGGCAAGACGGAGCTGGCGATACGGGCGGCTTACAAGGCGGCTATGAACGGCAAACAATGCGCGGTGCTCGTCCCGACGACGGTTTTGGCGCAGCAACACTATCAGACGTTCTCGGAGCGATTCGCGGGCTTCCTGCCGACCGTCGACGTGATTTGCCGTTTCCGCACGCCCAAGGAGCAACGAATTACTTTGCAAAAAGTCCGCGCAGGTCAAGTCGACGTGCTAATCGGGACGCACGCCATTTTATCGAGCCGCATAGAATTCAAGGATTTGGGCTTGCTGATAATCGATGAGGAACAACGCTTCGGCGTCAAGCAAAAGGAACGGATACGGGCTTTAAGCGCGGGCGTGGACGTTTTGACATTAAGCGCGACGCCGATACCGCGCACGTTGCACATGAGCCTGGTCGGGGCGCGGGACATGAGCCTGATAGAAACCGCGCCGGCGGAGCGATTCGCGGTGCAAACGTACATAATCGAGGACGACGACGCGATAATCGCCGAGGCGATTCAGCGGGAGATACGGCGGGGCGGGCAAGTTTATTTCGTGTACAATCGGATAGAGACGATAGACCGCATGCGCGAGCGATTAACGGCGTTGGTGCCTGAAGCGCAAATCCGAACGGCGCACGGGCAAATGGCGGAGAATTTCCTGGAACAAATCATGATGGACTTTTACGAGGGCGCGTTCAACGTGTTGCTGACGACGACGATAATCGAGAGCGGCTTGGACGTAGCCAACGCCAACACGATAATCGTCTACGACGCGGATAATTTCGGCTTGGCGCAACTTTACCAAATGCGGGGGCGCGTGGGGCGGTCAAGTTGGATGGCGTTCGCGTACTTCGTTCACCGAGCGGAGAGAATTTTATCCGAGAACGCGGAGAAACGCCTGCAAGCCATGCGGGAATTCGCGCAACTGGGCGCGGGCTTCAAAATCGCCATGAAGGACTTGGAGATACGCGGCGCGGGGAATTTACTCGGAGCGCAACAGCACGGGCATATCGCGAGCGTGGGCTTCGAGATGTATTGCCGGCTTTTGGAGGAGGCGGTGCAAAAACTTCAGCACAAGGAAATTGAGCGCGTGGAGGTGCCCGACCCGATAATCAGCTTGCCGGTCGAGGCGTTCATAGACCGCGAATACATATCGAACGCGACGGATAAGATAGAAATTTATCGGCGACTGGTAGCCGTTCGCGAGGACAAGGAGATTAAGGACTTGCGCGAGGAATTGGAAGACCGCTTCGGGAAAATAACGGAGCCTGTCGAAAATCTCTTGCAGGTGACGCGGCTCCGCATTGCGGCAAAGATTTTGGGCGTGCGTTCGATTCTGGAAAAGAATTTGCGCGTCGAGATAATCTTCGGCGATTTGGAAGGCGTCAACGCGCAGGGGATTATCGAGCTGTCGAAAATCTTCCGCAACGATTTCCGATTCGTCGAGACCGCGCAACGGATTTTTATAACATTCAAGACAAAAAAGAATTTGCTCGTGCGCCTCGTGAGCGTGCTGAAGGCTCTGACGCCGCGATAAACGAAAATCCCTCCGACCGTGCGCCGAAGGGATTTTTTATCGTCGATTTAAATCGTTATGTCTATGGCGTTTTGCTTGCGATAGGTGTCGTTGTCTTTAAGGCGGAGTTCGTTGTCAATCTGCGTGAGCTGACGTTGCAAATCGGCATTCGGATTCGCCGCCGTTGTAATTTGCTGTTCAAGTTGCGCCTTCCTTAGCTTGAGCTTGCGAATTTCGGCGTCAACCTTATCCGTCGAGAGCGTCGTTGATTTTTTCGGCAAGCGTCCTGCCAAACGTTGCCTTTCCTCCTCGGTGAAGTGCATGAGCGTCCGCGCAGGTTTATCGTCGCCGGTTTGACTGATAGCCCACATGCTGAGTTCGCCTTTGCCGTCGATAACAAAGCCCTGCGCCTTAAGCCCCGGACGATTCGCCGAATTTTTCAACGCGTTGTCGCAGTCGTAAATCAGAGCCTCGTACTCCAAACGCTTGGCGGGGTCATTCGCCATTTGACGCAGGATATTGGGCGCGATGGTGATGTTGTTGGTGCCGGTGCCGCCGAAGGGTTGAGTTCCGACGCCGAACTTGACATCCTTAAACTGCTTGGACAAGTCGCCGAGGACGTTATCGGAGGCTTCGTCTGCGCGGGCTTGAGCGTAAGCCGCCGCCGTCTCCGTGACATAAGAATTCCCGATTTTCACAGCCATGTTAATCAGTCTCCTTCCGTTGGATTCGGCTTAAATACTACATTAACTTTTGCTTAAAGGTCAAGTAAAATTTTGACGCCGCATTGAAAAAATTTGCGCCGCGTGATAAAATTCGTTCACTAATGGATTGAATTTTTGTTAGGGAGGGACATCTCATGACGAACGCGATTAACTCAAGCTATTTCCTGCAATATCAGAAGGCGGAACAGCTTGGCAAACATGCGGCGAATCAAGGCAAATCGGCGGATGCAAATCTTTTGGCGGACTATGCCGCCGACGTCAGCGTTGAAATTTCCGACGCGGGACTCCAAGCACTGTCCAAGGCGCAGTCCGAGCAGTCCGACGAGAGCAAGCTTTCCGCCAAGGCGCAGAGTTATCTGTCGACGCTCCGTGAGAAATACGGCGATTATGACTTCATCGTCTCCAACGATTTGGACGCTTCGCAGACGGTCGGCAGCGACAAGGATTATTCGGTTCTCCTCACCGCCGAGGAAGTCGAGCGCATGGCGGCGGACGACGAATACGCCGAAAAAGTTATGGGGCAGGTCGGCGACGCCGTCGACATTCTCAAGGGCTTGTCGGAAAAAGATTTGGGCGAAGGCGTCCAATTCTCTCAGCTCAGCGTGACCTTCGACAGCGACGGCAACATGAAACTTTTCGCGCAACTGGAAAAGCTTTCCGCCGACCAAAAGGAACGCTTGGAGGAGGCTCGTGAAAAACGCGCCGAGGAAAAAGCCGACGCCGATAAAAAGGCTCAAGCCGCCAAGGACGACGAATCCAAAGATGACGGCATGCCGATAACCTTCCAGAGCGCGGACGTCGAGGCTGATTCGGAGGAAGAATTGCTTAAGAAAATCTTTGAGATTGATTGGAGCAAAATCCCCGCCGAGATAACTTACATTTAATCGCTAAGCAAAAAAATTATCCCCCGTGCGATTCAACTTTGCGCGGGGGTTTTCGTTTGCCTTAAGGTTCAGCCTTTGAGGAACGGGAACTTTTCCGTTAAATCCTCGTTCGTGTCCTTGATGTGCGGGTGCGGAATGCCGAAGTCGAGCTTGTAAAATTCCGGCGAATCACTTGCATTTAATCGCTAAGCAAAAAAATTATCCCCCGTGCGATTCAAGCTTGCGCGGGGGTTTTCGTTTGCCTTAAGGTTCAGCCTTTGAGGAACGGGAATTTTTCCGTTAAATCTTCGGTCGTGTCTTTGATGTGCGGGTGCGGAATGCCGAAGTCGAGCTTGTAAAATTCCAGCGAATCGATTTCAAGCAGTCCGTTTTCGGGTATGAAAATAATTTTCTGCGAAGTGCGCTTGGGATAAATCCTCGCCGAAAGGACTTCCGCGCCGTCGTTGATGAAAACTTCCACGCTGGAGCGGTCGATAAAGATGTGGAGCTTGAGCTTGTCTTGCGGCTCGATTTGGATTTCGCGAACAGACGCTATCCCGTTGATTACTTCGCCGGCGTTGGTGCGGTCAAACTTGAAAATGCCGCTCGAATTGTAAGACATAACGGTCTGCTCGATGTCGGAGGCACGCACGGCGATAGAAAATTTCTTGGACTCCGCCGCGTCAATCGTCAAAACAAGTTCGCAAGCCTCGCCCGCAACGCCCTCGAACGTCGTCGCCTCGTCAATCACAACGTCTTTAAGCGTTATCGGCTTCCACTTGCGGAGCTTTTCGAGTTCCTTGACGGGCGTAGAGATGATTTTGCCGTCCTTAACGTGAAGCTCGCGGGGAACGGTCATTTGCCCCGCCCAGCCGTCTTTAGCCTCGTGCATGTCAACGTTCCACATGTCCATCCAGCCGATAATAACCGACCTGCCGTCGGGCGTCTGCATAACTTGCGGCGCGTAGAAGTCAAAGCCCTTGTCCAGATATTGGAAGTCGCCGTGGCTGAAAATACCCGACCTGTAGTTGAGCTTGCCGATAAGGACGCCCGCCACTTTGTCGCCATAAAATTTGCCGTCTTCTGTGTTCAAGTCCATGGGCGAAAGAATCAACACGTCTTGCCCGTCAATATCTGCAAAGTTGGGGCATTCCCACATGCCGCCGAGGTCTTCACTCCGCGCAGAGATGGCTTTGAAACGCCACGATTTGACCAAGTCTTTCGACTCGAACAGGAGGATTTGCCCGTGCGTCATATCGGGCGTACGCGAGCCGAGTACCGCATAATATTTGCCGTTGTGCTCCCAAACCTTCGGGTCGCGAATGTCATGGATAGAAACGTCTTTGTCCGCAACGTCGACGTCCTCGATAACGGGATTTTTTTCGGACTTTGTAAAGTGAACGCCGTCCTCCGAGGAGGCAAGGCATTGGAATTCGATATGAGCGTAACCGACAGCGGCTTCTTCTTCGGGCGTTGCGCTGAGGTGCCCCGTGTACATGAGATAAAGCTTGCCGTCCTTTTCGATAGCGGAGCCGCTGAAGCAACCGCCGCCCTGTTCGTAAGGCTCTTCGGGCTTGAGGGCAATGGGCAAGTGTTTCCAATAGGCGAGGTCGTCGCTGACGACGTGCCCCCAATGCATGGGACCCCATTGCGGCGCGTAGGGGTAATGCTGATAGAAGAAATGATATTGCCCTTTGTAAAAGCACATGCCGTTAGGGTCGTTACACCAGCCGAACGGCGGCGCAATGTGATAGCGCGGATACCAGCGGGCGTCCGTCACCTGCGAAAAAGTTTTGTAGTCCTCAATCTGTTCTGACATAAAATCACTCCTTAATATGATAACGTTTTAAAAGCCGCCGCGTATGACGCAATAACCGCCGCCGTACTTTAGAGCCGCCAAGGATGGCGGCTCGCCGCGACTTGAAACCTGGAAGGTTTCATAGCGGCACGGGCGGCTTCCGAAGAGCGCGGACGTTGGAGCAGTGGCTAGTATCCGCCCCACGCGTAGTGGCGGGTTTCTTTGCTACTTTCTTTGCCCGGACAAAGAAAG
>CALFJE010000137.1 GCA_937877545.1 uncultured Selenomonadales bacterium
CCCCCCGAAGCGTGTCATAACACTTGACCGTGAGAAAGATTGGTTTCCATACCAAAAGCTGACACGTAATCTCTGCGAGGAGTATTTTGGTTTCGAGCGCGGCTTGAAGTTTTATCACAGCTTTAATATAGGCGACATGAATCAGCTTGAAGGTTCCAATTCCAATGTTAAGCCGCATATGCGCGACACGAATCTTTTCTTCATGCAGAATTATCTTAGCCACCTGCCCGACACGCCCCAAAACGTCAATAACTTTTTGAACTGGTTTTCTACCTTGGCGCGTATGGCAAAGCCCCAATCGTTCTTCGTGTTTGTCGACCTGAACTATAATTCAACAAGTACGGTCTTCAGCAAGCTCGTGAACGCCGGCTTTTTGGAGAGTAACGGTTTGAAAAAAATCGCGGCGCATATCCCAACCGACGGCGAGCCTTACGAATTTCATCATCAAGGCTCAACCCAAGCGATTAGCGATAACATCTTCACGGGCGAATTCGGCTTGCTCCCCAAATTCCTGACAAAGTTTTATTTCGTCGTCCTGCAGAAGGAGGGTTCCATATGATTATTAGCGCAAGCCGCCGCACGGACATTCCCGCCTTTTACAGCGAGTGGTTCCTCAATCGAATTAAGGCGGGCTTCGTCGACGTGGTCAATCCCTTCAATACCAAGCAGGTCAGCCGCATTTCGCTCAATCCCAAAGTCGTCGACTGCATAGTTTTCTGGACGAAGGACGCCGCGCCGATTATCGACCGCCTCAACGCGCTCAAAGCTTACAAATTTTATTTCCAGTTCACGATAACGCCTTACGACGAAGACGTTGAGCCTGGGCTTTTGCGGCACCAGACCAAGGACGATATTGTTCGCACGTTTCAGAGGCTGTCGGATAAAATTGGGCAGGATAAAGTCATTTGGCGGTACGACCCGATTCTCCTCAGCCGAAATCATTCCGTCGATTGGCACTTCGACCAATTTGCTTATCTTTGCGATAAGCTCGCGCCCTATACCAAGCGTTGCGTGATAAGTTTCCTCGACCTCTACAGCAAGACGAAACATAATACTCAGCCACTTGGCATTAGGGATATTTCCGTCGACGAAATGCGGGAATTGGCTTTGGGCATTTCGCAAATCGCGGACGGCAAGTTGGAAGTTCAATCCTGCTCGGAAAAAATCGATTTGGCGGAGTTCGGGATAAAGCACGGCGCGTGTATCGACAAGGAGATTATCGAACAGGTTATCGGCGCGGAGATTGACATTGCCAAGGATAAGACTCAACGGCAGGAGTGCGGTTGCATGTCGAGCGTCGACATCGGGCAATACGACACGTGTACGCACTTGTGTGCTTATTGCTACGCCAATTTCCGTCCGCAAATTGCCAAGGCAAACTTTGACCGCCATAATCCAAAAGCAACGTCACTTTACGGCGAACTTAATAAAGACGCCAAAATCACCGAGCGCAAGATGACGACGTTGAAAATTTTAAGGCAACAAAGTTTATTCTGAGGAGGGATTCGCCGGTTAGTAAGTTGATTTGGAAACCGCGCAGAGTATCTTTATTGCAGCTTTTAAGGGAGTGATTTATTTGACCGAAGAGAAAATTTTTGAGCGTGACGACAAAAATTATCTGCCTGTGTTCAAGCGGTACAAAATAGTTTTGGAGCGCGGCGAGGGCGCGTATCTTTACGACATCAACGGCAAGCGGTATATCGACTTTTTGGCGGGCATAGCCGTCAACGTTCTGGGGCACAACTATCCGCCGTTGGTCAAAGCCATATCGGAGCAAGCCGCCAAGGTCATTCACGTGAGCAATTTGTACTACACGCAGGCGCAAGCCGACGCCGCCGCCAAGTTGGTTAAGCTGAGCTGGTTGGACAGGGCGTTTTTCGCGAATTCGGGCGCGGAGGCTAACGAGGGCGCGATTAAGATTGCCCGCAAGTTCGCCAAGACCGTTTCGCCCGATAAGACGCAGATTATCACGGCGTGGGACAGCTTTCACGGGCGCACTTTGGCGACGCTTACCGCCACGGGGCAACCGCACTATCACGAGGGCTTTGAGCCGTTGCCTGCCGGCTTCGACTACGTGCACTTTAACGACGCCGACGAGCTTGCCGCCAAAATGAGCGATAAAACTTGCGCGGTTATGCTGGAGACGATTCAGGGCGAGGGCGGCGTTTATCCTCCGAAGGACGGCTACCTTAAGCGTGTCCGCGAGCTGTGCGATAAACATGGCGCGTTGCTGATTCTTGACGAGATTCAGGCGGGCATGGGGCGCAGCGGCAAGTTCTTCGCCTATGAGAAATACGGCATCAAGCCCGACATCGTGACGTTGGCTAAGGGGTTGGCGGGCGGCGTGCCGATTGGCGCGTTTATCGTCACCGAGGCGGTTGCGCGAGCCTTCAAGCCCGGCGATCACGGTACAACCTTCGGCGGCAATCCGCTTGCCTGCGCGGCGGCTAACGTCGTTTTGGATACCGTGCCCGACGAAAAATTTTTGGCGCACGTCGCGGAGGTCGGGAAATACTTTAAGGAAAAACTTATCGGCTTGCAAAAAAAGTATCCCGCGCAGATTAAGGAGATTCGCGGCGAGGGCTTGATATTGGGTGCGCAACTGGATAAGCCGAAGTTGACGGGCGTCGAAATCGTCAACGAGTGCATGAAGCGCGGCGCGATTATCAACTGCACGGTCGGCACGGTGCTGAGGTTTATCCCGCCGCTGATTATCACGCCCGCACAGGTCGACGAGGTTATCGGCATTCTGGACAGCGTCTTGGGAGATTGAACTATGGTCGACAAAAATTTGTTCCTGTACAACCTGGCGGTCGTCGCTATCCTCAAGAATGAGGGGCATTACCTCAAGGAGTGGCTGGATTATCACATATTGGCGGGCGTGGAGCACTTCTATCTTTACGACAACGACAGCCCCGACAATCAAGCGGAAGTCGCCAAGCCTTACGTGGAGGCGGGTCTCGTCGATTATTTCCCCGCGCCCGGCAAAGTCATGCAGTGCGCCACCTATAATGAGACCGTCAAGCGTTTCAAGTTTCAAAGCCGCTACATGGCTTTTATTGACGGTGACGAGTTCATCTATCCGAAGAGATCGGAAGAGCACACGTCTGAACTCCAGTCACGG
>CALFJE010000138.1 GCA_937877545.1 uncultured Selenomonadales bacterium
GGTCGTTGTGACCGCTTAAAATATTTTATCCGGCGTGACGCATGGAATTGACGGGGATATTGGCGACGAGTGCAACCGAATCCGCGTCGTTTTCCGGAGCAATTTCCATGTCGGCGCGATCGTGAATCAGCACGACTTGCAAGCGTTCCTTGACAACCGCCAAGACGAAAAGTCCCCGCGTAAAAAAATAGCGGTCGTTGTGACCGCTTAAAATATTTTATCCGGCGTGACGCATGGAATTGACGGGTATATTGGCGACGAGCGTAACCGAATCCGCGTCGTTTTTTGAAGCAATTTCCATGTCGGCGCGATCGTGAATCAGCACGACTTGCAAACGTTCCTTGACAACCGCCAAGACAAAAGTCCCCGCGCAAAAAAAATAGCGGTCGTTGTGACCGCTCAAAATATTTTATCTGGCGTGACGCATGGAATTGACGGGGATATTGGCGACGAGCGCAACCGAATCCGCGTCGTTTTCCAGAGCAATTTCCATGTCGGCGCGATTTATGTTCATGTACTTTGACAGGACGGTTATTATCTCTTCCTTGATTTTTTCCATAATCTCCGGCGAAATGCTGGCGCGATCGTGAATCAGCACGACTTGCAAGCGTTCCTTGGCGACCGCCCCCGATTTTTTCTCTGACATACCGAAGACCCTCTTTAAAACGTCAAGCATGGGCAGCCCTCCTTACAGCAAGCCGAAAAGTTTTTTCAGCCGTGCGAAGAAACCTTCCTTGGGCGGCTTGTAAAAGGCGACGTTCTCGCCGCAAAGTCGGGCGACGATGTTTTTATAAGCCTGCGCCGCCGTGGAATTGTTCATGGTAATGACAGGCTCGCCGCGGTTCGTGGCGACGACAACGCTCTCGTCGTCGGGTACCTGACCGATACACGCCACAGATAAAATTTCGTCAATGTCCGTCATGTCGAGCATATCGCCCTTTTCGACCATCTGCGGACGAATGCGGTTGACGATAAGCTTAATGTTTTCCTTATCCGCACGCCCCAGCTCGCCGATAATCTTATCCGCGTCGCGCACGGCAGAAATTTCGGGCATGGTCACGACGATTGCTGTATCGGCGGCGGCTATGGCGGTCTTGAAGCCCTGCTCAATGCCGGCGGGGCAGTCGATTATGATAAAGTCGAATTCCCGTTTCATTTCCTCGCAAAGCTTAACGAGCTGGTCGGGATTGACGGCGGATTTGTCCTTAACCTGCGACGTGGGCAAAAGGTAAAGATTTTCATATTTTTTATGGCGAACGAGAGCTTTTTTGTATTGCACGCGCCCGCTCGTTACGTCGACCAGGTCGTAAAGAATGCGATTTTCCAAACCGAGCAATAAATCCAAATTGCGCAGTCCGGTATCGGTATCTATAAGTGCGACTTTATTTCCGCGCATGGCAAGTCCGACGCCGATATTCGCCGTGGTGGTCGTCTTGCCGACGCCGCCCTTGCCCGACGTGATAACTATAATTTGGCTCATAAAAGTTTCCCTTCCATAGAAAAAATTTTATCTGGCGACCGGCTCAAAGATAATCCGATTGCCGCGAATCATGGCGCGTTCGGCTTGACTGACCTTTTCAGGCTCGTCGGGAGCGCGGGCAATGATGTCGGCAATGCGAATCTGCGCGGGCATGAGCCTGTCCGCCACGACGCAAGCAGTCTTGTCGCCAAAAGCCCCCGCGTGGACGAAACCTCTGCACGTGCCGCGAATGTCAATGGAGCCGCCCGCTATGATTTGTGCGCCGGGGTTGACGTTGCCGCAAATCAGCACGGAGCTGTTGACTTTGACCTCCTGCCCGCCGCGTATCGTGTGATTTATAATCATCATCTTTTGAGCTTCGTCGACAGCTTTGGGTTTGGGCGCGGGAGCTGCCTTATCGCGGGAGGGCGGCGCGAGATTCGGGCGTTTAAGCTCGGTACTGAACAGCATCCCGTGACGGTGGAACATGCGGCGCAGAGCCTCGTTCTGTTCCTCGGCGAAATAGCCTTTGGGGACGAAAACCGTTGTCCCGCGTATAAAGAAACCGCTGCCCGATTGGAGCTTGTCCAAAAGATTCGCCTGCACGTCGTCGAAACTCGCACCCTTGGCGAATGTCAGTTGCAACCCGTACTTAAGCCCCTTAATCGTTACTATATCGTTCATTTTAATCACCGCCTGTAGTTTGAAAATGATTCCTCGCGCATTATACATAATCTGCCGCCGCTTGCCAATATTCTTTACAGAAATTTTTCAGGGAATATCCTTCCGCCGCGCAGATTGACTTTGCAAAGTGGAAAATCTATAATCGTTGCAGAAAATTTTTTAAGGAGAGTGCAGTTATGGCGAAACCGCTTCAAATTATGGAAACAGTCCTGCGCGACGGGCATCAATCGCTTATGGCGACGCGTATGCGCTACCGTCAAATGGAGCCGATGTTGGCAAGCCTCGACAAAATCGGCTACAAGGCTCTGGAGGCGTGGGGCGGCGCGACCTTCGACAGTTGCCTCAGATTCTTGGACGAAGACCCGTGGGAACGCCTCGACAACCTTAAGGCTAACCTCAAGAACACGCCGATTCAAATGCTCCTGCGCGGGCAAAATCTGCTCGGCTACAACCACTATTCCAACGACGTCGTGGAGAAATTCGTTCAGCACGCCTCGGCGCACGGTATCGGCGTCTTCCGCATTTTCGACGCCCTTAACGACGTTCGCAATCTGCGCGTCGCCATTAAAGCCGCGTTGGAGTGTCCCGAAAAGCCCGAAGTTCAAGGTTGCCTCGTCTACACGATTAGCCCCGTCCACACCAATGAGACTTTTGTTGAGCTGGCTAAGGAATTGCAGGAAATGGGCTGCCACAGCGTCTGTATCAAGGATATGTCGGGCTTGCTCGCGCCCTATGCCGCCGACGACCTCGTCCGCAAGCTCAAAGCCGCGCTTGATATTCCCGTCGAATTGCATACCCATTGCACGTCGGGCTTCGGTCACGCCACTTACCTCAAGGCGATTGAGGCGGGCGTCGACATCGTTGACTGCGCGTTGAGTCCCTTCTCAAGCGACACCTCGCAACCTTGCACGGAGACTATCGTCGCTATGCTCAAAGGGCAGGAGCGCGATACCGGGCTTGACCGTCAAGCCATGACGCCTATCGCCAAACATTTCCTCAGCGTCAAGCAGGAGCTTATTAAGGAATTCGGCTTGAAGGGCTACTTCGACATTAACGTCAACGTCCTCGACTTCCAAATCCCCGGCGGCATGCTTTCCAATCTCGCCAACCAGCTTAAGGAAGCCGGCATGGAAGATAAATATCAAGACCTGCTCGACGAAATGCCTCGCGTCCGCGCAGATGCCGGCTATCCGCCGCTCGTCACGCCGTCCAGTCAAATCGTCGGGACTATGGCGACCTTCAACGTTATGGCGGGCGAACGCTATAAAATGGTTCCCAACGAATTCAAAGACCTTGTGCGCGGCAAATTCGGACGTACCTCCGTGCCCGTCGACCGCGACTTTATCACCAAGACGCTCAAAATTCCCGAAGACCAAATCATCGAGGATTGCTCAATCGAGGACGCCAAGGGGCAAACCTTTGCGCAGTTCAAGGACGAGCTTATCAATAAGGGTTTCCTCAATCCCAGCGACGAGGACGTTCTGAGCTATGCGCTCTTCCCGCAAGTCGCCGAGGAATTCTTCAAGAAACATTATCAACAAATCACCGCCTACAGAAAATAAATCGCCGACATTGTTTAGCCCCCCAATATTGCAGGGGGATTTTTTTTGTATGACGTTGACGCTTGAACTTTCTGAAAGTATAATCTAAGCGGCTTTAGCCAAAATTTAAAAGTGGGTTTCTAAACATTTAGGAGGGTGTGGTTTTTTATGGCAAAGGACATCCGAATAAGCAGCCCGCTGAACGGTAAGTTGGTTCCGCTGAACTCAATCAACGACCCCGTTTTCGCGAGCGGCGCAATGGGACGCGGCGTGGCCGTTCAGAACCCGAAGGGGCAAGTTTTCGCCCCCTTCGACGGCGAGATAACGGTCTTCTTCCCGACAGGTCACGCTATCGGACTCAAGTCCAATGACGGCATCGAATTGCTGATTCACGTCGGCATGGATACCGTCAAGATGAACGGCGAGGGCTTTACTCCCAAGGCAGAGGCGGGCGACAAAATCAAACGCGGTCAGCTCCTGCTCGAATTCAGCCCCGACGCTATCAAAAAGGCGGGCTACGAAACTACGACGCCCGTTGTCGTCACGAATCACGCGGATTACGGCGACATCACCGTTGAACTCGACGGGCAGTCAATCACGGCTAAGGCGGCGGCTGAAGACACAGCCTCTGCCGGCCCCGTTGAAGATGACGATGTAATTAAGTCGTTTGCGGGATTGCCCGATGCGGAACGCGTTGCAAAGTCGATTATGCACTACGTCGGCGGTCCCGATAACGTCCGCACGGCTGAACACTGCGCCACGCGTCTGC
>CALFJE010000139.1 GCA_937877545.1 uncultured Selenomonadales bacterium
AACGTGACGAGCCTGTCGCCCAAAGGTGCGTCGCGAATTTTTTTTGCGCCGAGGACGCGAATCAACACGTAATCGCAACCCAGATTTTTGGCGGCGTCAACAAATTCGTCGAAGTCGCCCTCCAAAATCCTTTCCTCCTTGAGCACGACGCTCCGTTCGCCCGCATGAATCAAATTCCCAAAATGATTAGCCAGGCTGTCGTTGAGCGCGTTCAAAATCAGCTCCTCGTCCGCCTTATGGAAATCGCCCTTGGCAACGATAATCGGCGCGACGTAAATTGCCGCGTCGCTTTTATTTTGCGCCTCGTGCTTGAAGGTGCCGCCCGCCTTGACGTAATCGCGCAGGGCGCAATCCAGATAGACCGCCATTTTATGTTCAAAGTGCTCGTTGGTGACGCTCTGCCGATACTCCAGGGCATTGCCAAATTGAACGTAGCCCAAAACACGCAGTGATTTTTTAAGCACGTCGCCGCGCATTTCGACGCGTGTCAAGTCAAGCTTATCCGCGTAAGCCCGCGCCAAAGCATGAGAGCCGACCGCCGGCGCACCGAACGTTATAACCTTGAGCCGCGACTTCGGGACGCCCGTATCGGTCAGCCGAATCGCCGCGATAATCGCGACCGAACCGCCCAAGCTGTGTCCCGTCAAGTAAAGCGTCTCGTGCGGATTATTCTTAAGGGACGTCTTCAAACGTTCGGCAAGCCCGTCGCTCAAAACCACGTCGGCATAATCGCGAAAGCCCCTGTGCACGAACAGCTTATCGCCCGAATGTTTTTCGTCGGCGGCGAGGGCGGTGTTGCCGTTGAGTTGCACGCGCCCGATTCGGAAGTCGACTTCCACGTCCTTAAGATTCTCCGTGCCCGCAATCGCCAAAATCTTCACGTCGCCCTTGCTTACCAGATAAGCCTTGGCGTCGGCGCGATTATTCCTCTGCGAAACCTTTTCAATTTGCCAGCCGCGAGCCGTCAACATGGAGCGTATCAGATAGCTTTCGTCGTCGCTGTAAGCTCCCATCGAACAAATTGCGCAAGCCAATCGAAGCTCCGCCGCGTCGAGGTCGTCACTTGCCTCCGCGCAGGGCGTCAGCCAAAGGAGCACCGCCGTAAAAAAAATTACCCGCCAATCTGCGCGGGCTGAAAATATTCTTGTCATGTCAACGTAAATTCTCCTCCACTGTCTCGACGCCGTGTTTAATGCAATCGGGGCAGGAACAAAGCATTTTGCCGGTATCGACGCCCTTCAGCTCGCGGCAGATAATCGCGCCGCTCTTTTCGCGGAAACCGGTCATCATAGCCTTGGAAATTTTCATCGTCGACGATTTGGACTTGGGGTTGTCAAGGTTGCCGGTGCTGTTCTTCAAGCCCGCGATAAGCAAGCCGCCCGTCAACGCGCCGCAAACGCCGTCCATAGTGCCCATGCCGAAGCCGAAGCCCTCCGTCGCCTTGAACAGTGTTTCCTTAGGAACGTCGACCAAATCCGCGCAGGCGACCGCCACCGCTTGCGAACAACTGTAGCCTTTGCGGTGAAGCTCGTCTGCCAATTTAACTCTGTCGCTCATGTTAAAGCCTCCTCGTGTCAGGCGAATAGCCCGCGAATTTTATTAAGTACCAGTCGGAAGAAAGATTTTTGCTCCACGTCCGCCGTCGTTACCACGTCGACAGCCGCCGCCTCGCGACCGTCGGGCAATACCACGCGGATTTTGCCAATCGTCTCGCCGCTCGTTATCGGTGCCGTCAAGGTTTCGGGCAAATCGTAGACTATCTCGTAGGCGTTGGCGTCGTCGGCGAACACCGGCAAAATTATTTCGCCCGCCGTCTTGACTTGCATTGACTTGCGCCGCCCCGACGTTATCGGCAATGTTTTGACTACTTGCCCCGGCTCAATCAGCGTCTGCGACGACACCCGCCCGAAGCCGTAATCCAGCAGGAAGATTGAATCGTTCCAGATATACAGGCTGTCGAGCACGACCGCGATAAGCTGAACGCCGTTTTGCTTAGCCGAGGTGACAAGGCAACGCCCCGCCGCGTCGGTGTAGCCGGTCTTTATCCCGTTGCAACCGCGATACAGCCACAACATCTGATTTTCGTTGCGCAAGAGCTTGGTTGCGTCGTGAATCCAACCGAACGAAACTTCCTTAGCCGAACAAATCTCCTCGAAGTGCGGGAGCGTCAAGCCGTAAGCCGCCAAAGTCGCCAAGTCGCGGGCGGTGGTGTAGTGGTTGGAGTCGGGCAAGCCGTTGGCGTTGGTAAAGTTGGTATTCACCGCGCCGAGGTCGTGAGCGCGTTGGGTCATGCGGGCGGCGAAGTCGGCAACCGTGCCGCCGCAATGCTCCGCAATGGCAATCGCGCCGTCGTTGCCCGAAATAAGCATCATGCCGTAGAGCAGGTCGCCGAGCGGAATTCTTTCGCCGACGTCGAGCCAAAGCGTGGAGCCTTCCGCGTTGTAAGCCCCCGGACCGACGGTAACAATCTCGTCAAGCGCGTTGCCTTCGAGGGCGGTTATCAGCGTCATCATCTTTGTAGTACTGGCGGGGTACATGTGCAGGTCGGGGTTGCGTTCGTAAATGACGTGCCCCGTTGACGCCTCGATAACGATAGCCGCCGTCGCCGTCACGTTGGGCAAAGCGTCGTCGGGCGCGACGGGGCGGGTATTCTGAATCGGCGTGACCGAATAGCCGGGATTAAGCCCCGAATTTTCCGAGGTAAGTGTTTGCATGGGGCGGGCTACTTCGCCGCGAGGTGCCTCGTCCAATCGCATGAGTTCCGACGCCGGCATTCGACCCATAGGTTCCGCCGCCGCGCCGAACATCACCAACGCGCTTGCCATTATCGCCGCCCAAAATTTTTTAAAGTCCAACTGCATCTCTCCTCAGTATAAGCGGACGTTTTCCGCGCCCAACAAAGCCTCAAGCTTTCCGCGCAGGTCGGAGCCGTCCGAAATCTTTTGCGCCATTTTACGCCACTCGCCGCCGCGATTAACATAAATTCGGCTGATACCCGCGTGTTCGGCGAAAAGTTTCCTAAGTTTATCAAGCGTGGCGGGATTGTCAATCTGCGCTGGCAACATCAGCCAAAAATCGGGAACGTAATCCGCCGCCGCCGTCACGGAGTTTGCCAAAATCTGAATCGTATCGCCCGAATCGTCGACGCGCCCCTCGATAACTGCAATGTCATCAAGTTGCGCGACGTTCAGCGTCTGATTGAAAACTTGCGGAAACAACGTAACGTCAAGCGTCCCTTTGAAGTCCTCCAGCTTAAGGAAAGCCATGGTGTCGCCGCGTTTCGTCATGACGCGCCGCACATTCGTGATAAGCCCGCCGACCTTGACGCGTTTGCCGTTGTACTCGCCGCCGTTAATCGCGTCGCTCGTCTTCAAGCCCGCAAATTTTTCGCGGAAGGCGTTCAGCGGGTGACCCGATAAGTAAAAGCCCAGCGTCTCCCGCTCCCAAGCCGTAATTTCGGCGGGCGAATCCTTGACGTCGGGAACGATAAAGTTCGCCGCTTGAAGTTCCTCTTCGCCGAAAAGATTTATTGCGCCGCTTTTCCGTTCGCGCTGACGCTGAAAACCCGCCGCCACCGCCGCATTCAACGACTCCAACAACGCACGCCGCCGCTTGTCGATACCGTCAAACGCGCCGCATTTAATCAGATTCTCCACACTGCGCCGAGGCACGCTCTTAACGTCAAGCCGCCCGCAAAAGTCCGCCAAAGATTTATATTTGCCGTTGCGTTCGCGCTCGTCGATAATGCCGGCAACCGCCGCCTCGCCGACGGTCTTTATCGCCGACAAGCCGAAACGAATCGCTTTGCCCTCAACCGTGAAGTGCGCCGCTCCCGCGTTGACATCGGGCGGCAAAATTTTTATTCCCATACGCTTTGCCAGTTCAATGTACGCCGTGATTTTGTCGATGTCCGACGCGGCAGACATTATCGCCGCCAAAAACTCTGCGGGGTAATGCGCTTTGAGATAAGCCGTTTGCCACGCCAGCAAGCCGTATGCCGCCGAGTGCGATTTGTTGAAGCCGTAATCCGCGAAGTGGCTCAGTAAGTCGAAAATCTTTTCCGCCAAGGCTTTATCGACGCCGTTAGCCGCGCAACCGCGCAGGAAGTTTTCCTTTTGCGCCAGGAGTATCTCAGCCTTTTTCTTGCCCATAGCGCGTCGCAATATGTCGGCTTGTCCCAGCGTGAAGCCCGCCAGCGTCTGCACGATTTGCATTACCTGTTCCTGATACAAAATTACGCCAAACGTTTCGCGCAGTATCGGCTCAAGTTTCGGGTGCAGATAATGCGGCGTCTTGCGCCCGTGCCGCCCCGCTATGAAGTCCTCGACCATGCCCGAACCCAGCGGTCCCGGTCGATACAGCGCGACCGTCGGGATTAAGTCCTCGAAACCTTCGGGGCGCAATTCCCTTACCAACGCCGTCATGCCCGACGACTCCATTTGGAAGACAGCCGCCGTGTCGCCCGCCGAAAGCATTTTTGCCGTCAGCTTGTCGCGCAACGGAATTTGCGCCATTGTCAATTCCACGCCCCGCGAAGCTTTGATGTTCGCCAACGCCTCCGCGCAGATTGTCAGCGTCCGCAAGCCGAGGAAGTCCATTTTCAGCAAGCCCAGTTCCTCGATTTTGTCTTTATCGTATTGAGTGACGAGGACGCCGTTTGAAAGTTGCATGGGAACAATTTCGTCGAGCGGCACCTTTGAGATAACGACGCCCGCCGCGTGTACCGATGAGTGGCGCGGCAATCCTTCCAGTTTGCGTGCGAAGTCGATAATCCGCCGCGTATCGGGGTCGGTCGCGTATTCGTTGCGCAATTCGTTGGATTTTTTCAAGGCGTCGTCAATCGTGATGTTGAGGACGTTGGGAATCATTTTGATGATACGCGAGCCTTCGTTGTAGGGAATATCCATGACGCGCACCACGTCGCGAATCGCCGCCTTAGCCGCCAGAGTCCCGAACGTCGCGATTTGTGAAACCTTATCCGCGCCGTAACGGTTGCGCACGTAGTCAATCACCTCGTCGCGGCGGATATAGCACAGGTCAACGTCGATGTCGGGCAGCGTGACGCGTTCGGGATTAAGGAAACGTTCAAAGAGCAGATTATATTTGAGCGGGTCAAGGTCGGTAATGCCCAGGACGTAGGCGACGAGACTGCCCGCCGCAGAGCCGCGCCCCGGACCGACGGGGATATTTTTACGCCGCGCAAAGTTTATAAAGTCGCAGACGATTAAAAAATAGCCGTCGTAGCCCATGCCGTGAATAATCTCAAGCTCATGGGCAAGCCGCGTCTTAATCGCCTCGGTGACGGTCGGATAGCGGTCGGGCAAATTTTTATAACACAGCTCGCGCAGATAGGCGGCGTCGGTGTAGCCGTCGGGCAAGGGGAATTCGGGCATAAGGAACTTGCCGAACTCCAAAGTCACGTTGCAACGCTCGGCAATTTTCAAGGTGTTATCGCAAGCTTCGGGCGTATCGCGGAAGAGGTCGCGCATTTCCTCGGCGGACTTCAGATAATAATCGTCGGAGGAAAATTTAAGCCGCTTTTCGTCGTGCACGGTCTTGTTCGTCTGAATGCAAAGGAGCAAGTCGTGAAACTCGCTGTCCTCGCGGCGCACGTAGTGTGAATCGTTTGTGGCAACAAGCGGAAGGTTGAACTCGGCGGAAAACTGCTTAAGGGCGTCGCGAACCTCAGCCTCCTTATCAAGCCCGTGATTTTGAATCTCCAGGAAAAAGTTATCGTGCCCGAAAATGTCGACGTACTCGGCGATAAGAGCCTTGGCGCGGTCGATGCCGTCGTAGCGAATGGCGCGGGGGATTTCGCCGGCGACGCAAGCACTCAGCGCGATAAGCCCGTCGTGATATTTGCGCAGAATCTCCTTGTCGACACGCGGGCGATAGTAAAAGCCCTCGGTGCCCGCCAGCGACGCCAGCTTGACCAGATTTTTATAGCCCGTATTGTTTTCGGCAAGCAGAATCAGATGGAAGTACTTCGCGCCGTCGGTCTTTTCGCGGTCGAGGCGGGAGCCGGGGGCGACGTAAACTTCGCAACCGATAATCGGCTTAATGCCGCGCTTTTGAGCCGCCTTGTAAAAATCGACGACGCCGTACATTGTGCCGTGGTCGGTTATCGCCAAAGAATTCATGCCGAGATTTTTTGCGGCGTCGAGCAGGTCGCCGATACGCGCCGCGCCGTCGAGGAGGCTGTACTCCGTATGAACGTGCAAGTGTACAAAGTCGCTCAAGAGTTGCCGCCTCCTTCTGAAAATTTTCTGTGATTATATCAGAGCCGCGCAGATTGTTCAATAAAGAAACCGCCCGACTTCTGCCGAGCGGTTGAATTCTATCCGAAACGTTTAATCGAGTTCGTTGGCGTCCTTGGGCGTGTGAGCCAAAACCTTCTTGCCGCTGAACATGCTGGAAACTTCGCTCTCGCCCTCCATGAACTCTGCGCGGACGACCATGTAAAAATGACCAATCGCGAACAGAATTATAAACCAGGCAACGTAGTGATGAATGTAATGCGACATCATTTCGGAGCCGACGAGCACATTTACCCAGCCGAAAAGCATTCCGCCCGTCGACGAGGGGTTTGCCATTAAGTACATTGCGAAGCCCGTCAGAATCTCAACGGCAAGCAGGACGTAAAGCATAGCGTAGGAGCCGCGAGCCAACGGGTTACGCAAAAACGGCGCGTGGTGCGATTTAACCAGCATGTAGTGGAGCGCAACCTCAACCGTTTCGCTGTAGAAATGCCCCTCCCAAAAGCGCGGGAACAATCGGTCGCCCTTGTTGATGATGAAACCGTAGACGCGCATAATCAACGCCGCGCACAGGATAAACGCCGCCAGGAAATGAATATCGCGCACCAAATCCATTGACAGGCTCGTAAAGACCGGCTCGGTCGCCGCCACGTTCATGGGTTTGGTTATGAGCAACCCCGTCCCGAACAGCACCAGAATCATCACGACCATAATCCAGTGGAACAGGCGCAGAAACGGACTGAAAATATAATATTCCTTGCGCTTAACGTCTTTGACAGATTTAATTGCCACAGCCGCTCACCTCCCGTAGGGGTCGGTCGAAATAATGTTAATCTCCTCCCCCTTGGCGTTGTAAATGTGTGTCGCGCAGGCAAGGCACGGGTCGAACGAGCGGATAACCTTGGCGATTTCGAGCGGCTTATCGGGAATGGCGACGTGCGTCGTCATCATAGCCAGTTCGTAGGCACCGTGACCGGCTTTATCGTCACGCGGGCAAGCATTCCACGTCGTCGGGACGATACATTGATAGTTGCTGATTTTGCCGTCCTTAATGCGAATCCAATGGCTTAAGCCGCCGCGAGGAGCCTCGTACAAGCCGACGCCCATGCATTCGGTCGCCCACGTTTCGGGCAACCACTTTTCGTTATTCATGGTAGCAGTATCGCCCGTTTTCAAGTTGGCGATAAGTTTGTCGAAGAAGAATTTATTAACCTCGGCGGCAAGTTGCGCGTCGAGGCAACGGCAAGCGGTGCGCCCCAACATCGACGGCATCCACACTTCGGGAGGAACGCCCACGACACCCGTCACCGCCTCAATCTGCTTGAGCATGAACTCTTCCGCCCACGTCGGGTCGGGGAGCAAGCCCTTAGCCGCTTTGGTGTAGATGATAATGTAATGCGCCAACGGACCGACTTCGCAGAGTTTGCCCTTCCACTTGGGCGTTTTGAGCCAGGAATATTTGCCCGCCTCGTTGAGCGTTTCCCACATGGTCGGAGTACCGGTTTTCGGTCCGGTGAATTTATCCTTGGTAATGCCGTCCCACGGGTGCAAATCGTCGGCGACGTTTTCGGGATATTCGTACCAAGCATGTTCGACGCCCTCGGAAATTACGTCGGGAGCCTTCAAGTCCTCGGCGGTGACGGGCGTGAAAATCGCATTGGCGACGCCGCTGCCGAAGTTTTCAACGACGCCGTTTGAACGCACGAGGAGATTTTCAAAGTAGCCGCCGCTTGACGTGCCCTTGTAGCCCGTGAGCGGATAATCGCCGAAGGCAAGCACGCGGGTTTTTGACAGCCCGCCGCCGTCGACGCGTCCCGCCTTGGCGTAAATCGCGCCGATAGCCACCAGGTCGGGCAGATAATAATTGTTGACGAGGTCGCGAGCCATGTTGATTGCCCTGTCGACAATCGCGAGGCGTGCGGTATTGACGGGCGCATTGCCGTCGGTCATGGAGATTGAGCAGGGAACGCCGCCAACCGCGTAGTGAGGATGCGGATTTTTGCCGCCAAAGACGACGTGCGGCGTGATAATTTCGCGTTGCTTGTCAAGCATTTCCAGATAGTGCGCGACCGCCATAAGATGAACTTCGGGCGGCAGGAGCTTATAATCGGGGTGATCCCACCATTGCGCGGCGAAGATACCCAGCTGCCCGCTTGCGACGATGGCTTGAACTTTAGCCTTAATGCCCGCGAAGTATTGCGGCGTGGCGGCGGGGAAGTCGTGCGGATAAGCTTCGGTTGCAACCTCTTCGGGAACCGTCAAGTTGAGCTTGTAGGCGTTAAGCACGGCAACTTGAAGCTCGGCGGTCTTTACGGGGTCGGCACTCAAAGCCTCGACGGGACTGACCCAATCGAGCGCGTGCAGGTGATAGAAATGAATCAAATGGTCTTGAACGGTGAGGGTCGCCGCCATGATGTTTCGGATATAATTTGCGTTGAGCGGGATTGAAATACCCAGAGCGTCTTCGACGGCGCGGACGGAGGCAAGCGCGTGAGCGGTCGTGCAGACGCCGCAAATCCGCTGAATGTACGCCCAAGCGTCGCGGGGGTCGCGGTCTCTCAAAACCAGCTCCAAACCGCGCCACGCCGTGCCGCTTGAAATGGCGTCGGTGACGGTGCCGTTCGTTTCGTCAACATTGATCTCAACGCGCAAGTGCCCTTCAATCCTGGTTATCGGGTCAACTACAACGTGTTGCATAAAGTTTCACCTCGTTTATTCGTGATGGTCTTCGTCGATAAGATTTTCGCGGCTGTTGCGCTGAACGATACTAGCCACGGCGTGACCTGCCACACCCGCCGCCGTCAAGACGCCCAGAGCCGCACCGATTTTGTCAACGTCGCCGAGCTTGCCGTATTTGGGCAAACGATCGGTGAACGGCTCCTCGTCCCAGAAGTTGGAATTGGAGCAGCCGATACACGGCGCACCCGATTGAATCGGATAGCTCATGCCCTGCCACCAACGCAGGTTGCCGCACGAGTTATAAGTTTCCGGTCCGCGACAGCCCAGCTTGTACAAGCACCAACCCGCCTTTGCGCCCGCGTCGTCGAATTGCTCCGCGAACATACCCGCATCGAAGAACGGGCGGCGATAACAAGTATCGTGAATTCTGTTTCCGTAGAACTGTTTGGGACGACCGTCGCCGTCAACGGGCGGAAGGCTTCCGAACAGCGCGACGTGCATAACGACGCCCGTCATAACTTCGGGTATCGGCGGACAGCCGGGGACTTTGATAACGGGCTTGCCGCCAACGAAATGCTCAATGCCCGCAGAACCGGTCGGGTTGGGCTTAGCCGCCTGAATGCCGCCGTAAGCCGCGCAGGAGCCGTAAGCGATAATCGCCGCCGCGCCCTTAGCCGCCTTTTCGAGCAGATGCGTGAACGTGTGCCCGCCCGACATGCAATAGATGCCGCTGTCTTTGGTTGCGACCGCGCCCTCGACGCAAAGGACGTATTGCCCGTTGTATTTGGCAATGGTTTCGTCAAGGTGCGCCTCAAAAGGTGCTCCGCACGCCGCGCTGAGCAAATGGTCATACTCCAGCGCGATTGACGACAACACCACGTCCGACGCCAACGGTGCGCCCGAACGGATAAACGATTCGTCGCAACCCGTGCACTCGTGCCCGTGAATCCAAATCACTACCGGCAACGGTTTGGTCTCCGCCGCCTCCACGACTTTCGAGAACATATCCGTGCTCAAGCCCATAAGCGAGGTCAACGCGACGCAACCTTTTAAGAAGCTCCGACGACTGAAGCCGCGCCTCAGATATGCCTCCCACAAACTCTCCCTTTTTTCCAATTTACGCCCCTCCTTAGGTAATGCGTAATGCGCAATAAATAAGGTCTCCGAAAATCTTAGCATAACTTGCGCAATATCAATGCGGTATCGGCAACCACTTTCGCCAAAGTTGATTTAAATCCTGCCCGCGCCGTTTATGAAAGTTCAAGCGCGGCACCGTTTATGAAAAAAGCCCTCCGCCAATCGGAGAGCCGAAGACTTATTTTTTGACGAACTTGCCGTCTCTTATCGCATAGGTGTTGCCGTTTACGTTGAAGGTTGACGCAAAAGGATTTTCCAAGGTAATCGCGCTGTAGGTGGAGCCGACCTTGAAGACTACGCGCCCCGACCCGCTGTAGTAATTTGCCGACCACGCGCCCGTTATCTTAAGCATGTCCGTATCGCCGAAGCCGTAGATGATGTCCTTGCCGTCGCCGTCGGCGTAAACGAAGGTATCCGCGCCCGTATCGCCCCAGAGCTTGTCATCGCCCAAGCCGCCCGACAGAGTATCGTCAAAAGCCGTGCCGTAGATATAATCCGCCTTCTTGCCGCCGATTATGATTCTGCTGTCTGCTATAGTCGTCGGGTTCGTGACAGCCGAAGCATCGACCTTCTTGCAAGCCGCCCCGTCGAATCTGCCGCTGAAGTCCGCCGTCAACGTTGAATACTGATTATCGCCTGTGGAGATGACGTTGTTGTCAAAAACCCGCGTCACGCCGTTGACGATAACTTTCTTGCCTCTCGCGCCGTTTAGGGTAAGGGTCTTGCCGTTGTCGTTGCTGAAAGTCAAGGTTACGTCGGAGCCGCCGGTTTTTACGCCCGTGATATTGCTCAGCCACTTTGCTCCCTCGCCGTTGAGTTGAATCTTATCGAAATTCGTGACGTAGTCGGTGATAACGTCCTTGCCGCCCGTGTAAGTGAAGGTATCGGCTCCCCAGCCGCCCGTCAACGTGTCGTCACCTGTCGTGCCCGTTATCAAGTCTGCTTTCTTGCCGCCGATTATGTGATTGGCTCCCGTTATCGTCGTCGAGTGCTTGGCAGCCGAGGCGTCGACTTTCTTGTAACCGTTCCCATTGAACGTGCCGCTGAAGTCCGCCGTCAACGTGGCGTATTGCTTATCGCCCGTGAGGATGACGTTGTTGTCGAAAATACGCGTCGCGCCGTTGACGATAACTTTCTTGTTCGCCGCGCCGTTGAGTGTGAGGGTTTTGCCGTTGTCGTTGCTGAAGGTCAAGGTTACGTCGGAGCCGCTCTTCTTTACGCCGGTTATATGCGACAGGTATTTGGCTCCCGCAGTGTTGAGCTGAATCTTGTCGAAGTTCGCGCCGTAGTCCGTGATAACGTCCTTGCCGCCACTGTAGATAAAGGTATCGGCTCCGTAGCCGCCCGTGAGGGTATCGTCCCATGCTCCGCCGTCGAGAGTATCGGCACCCGCGCCGCCGTCAAGTTTATCTTTGCCGTAGCCGCCGTTAAGCACGTCATTGGCGTCGCCGCCGCGCAGAATGTCATCGCCTGCTCCGCCGTCGAGCGTCGTGTCCTTATCGTTGGCAACGAGAGTATCCTTGCCGCCGTATCCGTATATGACATTTTTGTTGACCGTGCCGATTATCGGGTCTTTGGGCGGCGTGGTACCAGGCGCAATAATATAGGACTGCCGCTTAATGCCGACGTTATCCGTAAGAATTTCATCTTTTGCCGAGCCGAAGATTGAACAGACGACCGCGCCGCTTGAATCTTTTCCGTAAGCGCGTGTGGTTGTGGTACCGTCCGCCTCGCGCAGATTGAACTTTTTATTAACGCCGTCGACAAGTTTAACCGAGCCCGTGCCGATTGTTAAGATAACGTCCGAGCCGCTGATTGTTGCCGATTTTATCAAGCCCGCCGTGACTTCAAGCGTATCGTTTGCCTCTATGCCTCTGATTGAATCTTTGCCGTCGCCGTCGGCGTAGAGGAAAAGGTCGGCGTCGTTGCCGCCCCAAAGCGAATCGTCACCTTTGCCGCCGATTAGCGTATCTTTACCCAAACTGCCCGATAAGGTGTCGTTGTTATCGCCGCCGAGCAAAGAATCATCGCCCGTGCCGCCCCAGAGCGTATCATTGCCGTCACCGCCCCAAAGCGTATCGTTGCCGCTTTCGCCGTATAAAACATCATCGCCTTTGTCGCCGAGAAGTTTATCTGTTCCCGCGCCGCCATACAGCGTATCATTTTTTGTGTTGCCCCAAAGCAAATCATTGCCGCCGCCGCCGAACAGGGCATTTCGATAAATCGCGCCGCTTATCGTGTCCTTGATAATTTCGTCTTCCGAGCCGCCGAAGATGGAGCAAATTGTATCGCCCTTATCGGGGTCGCACTTGTAAGCCAGAGTCGTCGTCTTGCCGTCGGATTCGCGGAGTTTAAATTTTTTATCGTCGCCGCTGACCAATCGGATTGAGCCGTCGCCGACTTGAATCATTACGTCCGCGCTGTCGATTTTTACGTTGTCGAGGGTAATTTTCTTGACCGTGCCCGATTTAATGTAAAGTGTCGACAAATGAGTCGCCGCGCCGCCAAAATTTTTATTCATGTTAAAGTAGTGAATTTCGTCGTTGCCGTCGCCGTCGGCGTATTCGAAGACGCGGGGAGCAAAACCGTCAACAACAACGGTATCGTCGCCCGTGCCGCCATTGACGGTCGCAACGGAGTAATTGAGGGTATAGTTCGTCACGGCGTTGTTAAAAATGGAAATTATTCCCTGTACACCTGTGAGCCAAGGACCGAGTTTGCCGGGAAGGAAAACGTGTTTGTCGCCCCATAACTTACCTGCTACAGCGAATGCCCAATCTCTTGCAGTGTTCGAGAGTGTTAAGGGAATTTTCGGCACGAATGACAGAAACGCATCGGCAATATTGGTGGAAAAGCCCGTAAGGAGATTGTTGAAATCTTGAGCAGAAACTCTGTGCAGAAAGATTTGGTCATTGCCTGCGCCACCCAAAACAGACGCGTTCACGTCGTGATAGACATCTATGGTGTCGGCGTCTGCGCCGGCGTCTATCGTTACGTTGTTTGCGTTGTCGCTGTATATGTAATCATTGCCGGGACGCTTGCCGTTGCCGCCGTCGCCATAAATTAACGCGTTGTTGCCGGAATTTATCAACATGTCACCGTCCGCGCCGCCGACGACCGTTGCGTAGTTGCCGGAGTTTTCGATAATGTCCAAGCCCTCGCCGCCGGTGATAAGCATGTGGCTGCCTTTATTCTTGACAGCGTCGATGTTTTTTGAACTATTTCCTCCGGTGATTATCCCGTAATCGCAACCGCTGCCAATTTCCACAAGGTTATTGCCTGCGCCTGTTTCGATTGTCACGTATGAAATATCCCATTTGGGCACACCCGGCGCATAAGAAGTACTTTCACCGAGGACGAAAATCGAATCGTTGCCGGAGCCCGTCTTGACGGATATATTTTCGCTGTCTCCGGCGATAGTGATTTTATTCTTGCCGTTGCCGGCGTCTATTGTTACGTTCGAGGCAATCAGATTTTGAATTTCGTCATCATTCGCCCCGGCAGTTATCTTGACGTTGTTATAGCCTTTAATCGGTTCGTTGACAATTAAAAGGTCACCCGGAACCAAAGCATCTTGGGGCACGCCGTTAGAAATTTTGTTATTTCCGTCGCCCGCCTCAATCGTGACGTCGGAGCCGCCGGAACGCGTGCTTTCGGGGTTTTGAATTACTATCGAATCGTCGCCGTTGCCCGCCGTGACAGACAAATCTTTACAGCCGCCGTCTATTTTGACGGTATTTTTCCCGTCGCCTGCTTTGATTGTCACGTTGGAGCCTGTATGTTCGGCGTTGGAATATCTGTTATCGATAAGATCATCGCCCGCGCCCGCCGTGATTGTGACTTTGGAACCCTCGTTGTAAAAATAATCGCCAATGTTGTCGTCGGTTGCGTAGATTTTGACTGCGCCGCTGTCGTTGTAGATTGAATCCTTGCCTGTGCCCGCCTTTATCGTGACGGTGGAATTGGTGTTGCCGATATGGTCGTCGCCCGCACCCGCCTCTATCGTAACCTTTTTGCCGAAATTATAAATGTGGTCGTCATTTTCGCCTCCGGTAACGCTTACCGTGTTGCCGTGATTTTCAATGTTATCCGCGCCCGCGCCGCCGTCAATCGTCACGTTCGAGCCCGTGTTATAAATCCAATCGTTATCGGCTCCGCCGTCGAGGGTCACATAAGAGCCGCCCCGATTTTGCATGGCATCATCGCCTTCGCCGCCGTAAAGCTCAACGTTGTCGGCGTAACTTAACAAGTCGTCTTTGCCCGCGTTGCCGTTGAGCGTAACGTTGACGGCGTCATTGATTAGCCAATCTCTGCCGCCCGCGCCGTTAACCACGACATTTGGTGCCACCGTATCGTTGTAGACTTTTGTATTGTCGCCGTCGCAATAAATCACGCAACCGGCTCCGTGATTGACGAAAAACGTATTGCCGAAACCGCTTACCTCCGCTCCAAGAATCGTATTCCAATAACGAACGCCGCCGCCGTCCTCGCCGTTAAGGAGCGTCGGCATCACCGAAAACCGTTGAAGGTCAAAAAGCAGAATGTCCACTAAAATCATCTCCTCACGAATTTAGCTGTATCGAACGTATCTTAATCTAAACTTTTTCACGACGCAATAACAAGTCTGCAGATTTATTTGACGCCGCAACCGTCAAGCTCCGCTCAAAAAGTGACGCGAATATCCGAAAAGTGATTGAAAAATTTTAAGTGCCTATTATATAATCCTTAATGACAGGATGTAAAAATTTTCCAAAAGGACGTGATATATCATGACACCGCAAAATGTCATCAAAAGTTTTGTTGCTCGACTTGCAAATCACGGCTACACCGCCGGCAACGTAAACGGTATGCTTGATTCGGCGGTCAGAGCCTCCTCGCGCTACACGAGCATTGACGAGGTTATCTCTTCCATTCAAGCCGATCATCTTCAAGCCGAACAAATATCCATTGAAACCGTCGTCAACTACTATCTCGGCGAAGACGCTTTCAACAGCTACTGCGTGGAGGGTGACGCCGTTAAACCGCTTTCCGAAATCAGCAACGAGATTCTCGATTATGAATGCGCTGATAATATAACCATTGGCGACCTTATCAGAGAAACGACCGCTCAATTTTTCCTTAAGAATTATTGCGGCATTGACCTCAATAACGACGACACCGGCGCGATAACCGGCTCCGACGCCAACTTAACTATAACCGCCAATATGCTCGGCTCCAACGGCGAACAAGTACTCCAAGTCCTGAGCGAATACTACGGCGACGAAGCTGCGCTTTCCGACGACGGGCAAACGCTTATCATCGGCACGGGCGTAACCAAAACCGCCGAAGATATTATTCCCGAAAACTTCAATACCTATACCGCCTCCAATAACGCCGCGCAGGTTATCGACACGGGCACTAAGGGCTGGCTAGTCAAAGCCACAAACAAGAACGACACCATAATTTCCAACGGCGCGGACTCAATCGACGCGGGCGCGGGCAACGACGTTATCACCGTCAACGCCAACGGCTCAACCGTCGCTTCGGGCACCGGTAACGATAAAATCACCGTTTCGGCAAGCGTCAAGACCGTTAAACTCACCGACCTAAGCGACAAAGACGAACTCACTATCCTCGGCAACTTTGAAGTCGGCTCCGCGCAGGTTGAGGACATGATGCTTACAATCACCGATAAGACCGGCACGCGCAAAATTACGCTCGCGCAGTTCCAAGCCGCGACAAAAGTCAACGTCGGCAACGCAAGCACGACCCTCGGTGAATGGCTCGCCGATAAAGCGAATTGGGATTGGTCGACAGCCTCGGAGACTGAAAACACCGGTGTTGCAAGCAGCGCGACATTTAACATCAACCTCGATGACGTTACCGCCGACAGCTCCGGCACCGTCACGTTTGAAGGCTTTGCGGCAGGCAAGCTATCAAATTCTTCCGCGAACGTCTCAACCTTTACAAGCCACGGGCTGACCGTTCACCTGCGCGGACAAGCAAGCGATATAAGGCTTTCCAATATTATTCCGCTCACGCTCGACGACCTCGACGACGACCAGAAAATTATCCTGGCGGGGCTTTTTAAGTGGTGGGTTAAAGAGGCTCTCGCCCTCAACGAAGAAAGCTACGGTTTAAGCTTCGGGGATAATGCCACTGTCCACGATATAGACTTGTGCTTTTTCTACGACGAAAACGGCTCCCTCGCCGCCATTCTTCCCAAGGCTCGTGCAGACCTCGACGGCGTTGCCACGGCTCTTTACCTCAATGTTAATCTTGAGCCTTACCAAAACATTTCCGCCGATAACGTCAACGGCAACAGCAACGGTTGGGGCTATCTTGACCGCACGCTCGCCCACGAATTCAATCATGCCGTTTTCAATGCCAATATCAATTACTTCAACGGTTTGCCGACATTCATTAAGGAAGGCTTTGCCGAACTCGTTCAAGGCGTCGACGACGATCAGCAAAACGCCATTCTGCGCGTCGCACGAAACACCGACAGCCTTGCCGCTCAGCTCGACCTTACCAACAACACGACACAAAACGTCACGACCGATACCTACGCGGCGGGTTATGTATTCCTGCGCTACTTCGCCAAGCAAGCCGCTCTGCAGACGATTTACTTTCCCTCGTTCAGCGAAATTGCTCCCGTGACCGTCAACTTCAACAATCTGAACGTCTCGGCAAACAGCGTCCTGTATGTCGATACATCTGCGTTTGATCCGACCGTTCAAGTCGCCAAAGATTTGGACACCTTTAACGGTCTCGACGACCCAAACAATTCGCTCCTCGCTGTCGGGCAAATCCTCGACCTCGGCAACGGCGTACTTTATTACTCCGTCGATAATGACCTCGTCAAGCAAAATATCACGCTCGGCGGCAAGATAACCAACGTCTATCAACTCAACGCCAACACCAACCTCACAGGCTCCGAAGGCGCGGACGCCATTCAAATCGTCGAAGGCAGTAACTCCATTAACGGCGGCGGCGGCGCAGATTATCTCGAAGTCACGGGGCAATACGCCTCCATTAACACGGGCGCGGGTGACGACTCAATTATCCTCTTCGACGGCGGGCATAACAATATCAACCTCGGCGACGGCGATAATTATCTCGAACTCGACGGCGAACCTTTCCTGGGGTACGGCTATATTTACAGCGAACTTTACGGCAACACAATCACGGGCGGCGCGGGCAATGACACCGTTTTAAATCTTGCTTACCGCTACTTTGACGACGACGGTTACGAAGTCACGCCCGACACCGAGGACGCAACCGCTTATGACTTCTACGGCTATCAATTCGACAGCACTGTCGACCTCGGCGACGGCGATAATGAAGTTCACCTGACCTCGCTCGTCGACAGCTCCGTTAAGACGGGCGCGGGCAATGACGTTATCTCAATCACCGTGCTCAAAAATTCAACTCTCAACACGGGCGCAGGTAATGACATTATCGGCTTTCACGGTTCGGGCAACTCGGTTGACGCGGGCGCGGGCGAAAATGTCATCGTGGCTTACAACGGCTCCGCCAACACGATTAAGACCTCCGCCGGCTCCGACTACATCAGCGTGGGCGCGGAGGTTGAAGATTTCACCGTCGAGGGCTTCGGCACCGACGATATGATAATTTTGGAACAGGCACCCGCCGAACTTGAAATTACTGACGGAAAACTTATTGCGGGCAATGCAACCGTCACGAGCATTTCGTCCATAGCGACAAGCGAAACTTCCTGGCTCACAAGGAGCGACAGAATTTCTTATAAGCGCGACATGACGCCCGGAGCTGTCCTTAACGGCAACGAAATTACTTATTCGGAGGAAAGCGGCAGGGAATATTTCTTTACCGTCATGAACTTGAATTCTGCGGAGGGCGTCTCGATTGACGGCAGCGACGTTATCTTGACGGAGGCGGCTCTTGCCAATCGCACGGCGAACACCATCTCAATCAGCGGCGGCGATTATAATTTGAAACTCGACGGCGCGATTAACGGCACCTTAACCCTTGCAGACGCGCAGGCGGCGACCTTCAGCGACGGCACCTATACCGCCGCAATTACCACCGAAACTTTCACCGAGGACGACGGCGCGATAACTTACCATAAGGCGACGGGCGGACAGCAATTCACAATTACCGGCTTGAAAGCCGACGCCAAACTTGACAGAGATATTTTCGTCGGCGAGGACGGCAAGGTTACCGTCAAGGCTTCGGCTCTGCCTCAAGCAACCGAGGGCGCAACGGTCGTGCTTACGGACTTAAAGGCGGGCGACGGCGTCAACTACACTTTGACTTTCGACGAGGAGATAGCGCAAGATACCTCGACGCACAAGGGCGGCTGGTCAGGCTCGAACGGCACCTTTACCTTTACGGAAGATTACAAGCTCACGCATTGGGCGAAGAACGGCAATACCTACACATTCCATAATCAGACGGGCGGGCACAAGTTCACGCTCAGCGGTCTCGACAGCGACGTGACTGCCGATAATCTCACCACCAAAAATATCGCCGTCACGGGCAACTCGACGAACGGTTACACGGTCAAGATTCTCAACTCCGCTGTTCTGCCGACGACGAATGCGGTTACCGTCAAGGGCATTTCGGGCGTTGAAGGCATTGCGGCGGCAAATTACACGCTTGCCCTCGACAGCAAAGTTGCCGCGCCCAAAACCATTGCGGAAAGCTTCATCAACAAGAGCGGCAAATATACCTACACGGCGACCGGGACGAGCGCGGGCTGGTCTGTTGCCGACGGCAAAATCGTCTATTCCGCGCAGGTTGGCGGCGACCAATTCACGCTCAGCGGGATTAAAAACGGCGTCAAGCTCAACAGCGGCGTCACGGTTGCCAACAACGTCGTCAAAGTCTCCTCCGACGCCTTGAACTCCTCCGAAAAGGACGGCGCGAAAATCCTCCTCACCGACAACAACAACAAATATACCTTGCGGCTCGACACCGATATACTTCAAGCGGCGACCGTGGTTAAAGGCGCGTTCACCTCCGTAAGCGGCGGCAAGGCGATTTACACGGCGACGCATAATCTTTCCTACTATGAGCCGACCGAAGCCAACGTTTACACCTATCGCAAGCAGGACGCCGCAAAGAAAATCACAATCGGCAACCTTAAGAAGACCGCGACGATTGATGACATTGATGCTTTGACGATCACGGAGACGGGCGGCAAGTTCGCGGTGTCTTTCAACGACGATAAAATTTTGGACAGCAAATCGCCTTCAATTTCGGCGGATAAGGGCGTCACTTACGAGGTTACGGTTGCCGATAAGCTCAACCCCGCCAAGTTGGACGCCGATTGGCTCGTAAGGAGCACGAATGCAAGCTTGAAATCCGACACGAGCGCGGGCTACACCGTCAAGAGCAACAAGGTCGTCTACAGCGGCAGGCAGACCGGCAAGCCTCAAGCGGTATTGAGCGGCTTGCAGAAAAATGTTAATCCCGCCGTCCCCGCCGCAGATGTCCTTACCCTCAAGGCGGCTGATTTGGGTGCCAAGACGACGCTCAAATCCAATGCCGACAACTTCACGGTTGAGCTTACGGGCGACACTGCAGGCAAAAGATTCTACGGAACCAACGGCAATGATACGCTCAAAGTTTCGGCGACCAATGCGTTCGTCGACGGCGGCAAGGGCAATGATGAGTTCACAATCACGGGCGCGGCGGCAAGTGTCCTCGGCGGCGCGGGCAACGATAAATTTATAATCACGGGCGCGGCGGCAAGCGTCCTGGGCGGTGCCGGCAATGACGAATTCACAATCACGGGCGGCGACGTAACCTTGAGCGGCGGCGCGGGTGCCGATACCTTCAACGTCGGCAGCAACGGCGCGGTGCTCACCTACACCAAGGGCGACGGGGCAGACACCGTTAATTACGCCAAAGGGCTTAAAATCAGCTTGAACGGCTCAATGAAACCCATAAGTATCGCCAAGGACTCCGGCAACCTTATCCTCAACCTCGGCAAAAACGATTCAATCACTGTCACCGACATTGGCGATACTTTGGCGGTTTTCAACAAGACCGAAAACTTGAGCCTCGACATGAGCAAGATTAACCACGACAATAATTTTACCTTCGACGCGAAGAGCAATGCCGTAACGGTTGCAAGTACTTTCCGCGGGACTGTCACAGCCGAAGACGACATTTATCTCAACAACGGGAAACTTTCCAAAGTCTCGACAATCGACGCCGGCAACGTTACGGGCGAAGTGCTGATTGTCGGGAACAGCAAGGCGAATACGCTCCTGGGCGGCAAGGGCAAAACTTCTCTTGCGGGCGGCAAGGGCAATGACGTTTTCATTTACAACGGCGGCGAACTTACGATAACCGATTACGGCGACGGGGCGGATAAAATCAGCGTCGGCAGTTACATTTCGAGCGGCTTCTCCGTTGACGGCGGCGACGTGGTTATCGATTTCGGCAACAGAAATTCCATGCGCCTTAAAGACAGCGCGGGCAAGGCGATAACGTTCGTTGCGGGCAAAAGCTCTGCGGCGAGCATTTACACTGCAGACGGCGTATTTAACGGCGGCAAGACGGCGGTCACGCTTACGGGCACGAACGGCGATTTGAGCGGCGAGTCCAAAATTGCCACAATCACGGCGGACGATACCTTTAAGGGCGCAGAGATTATCGGCAACGACAAGGCGAACATCATCAACGGCGGCGACAAGGGCGAATCGCTCAAGGGCAACGCGGGCAACGATAAACTCTTTGGCAACGGCGGCGCGGATACGCTTTGGGGCGGCGCAGGCAATGATTTGTTCGTCTTCGACGGCAGAGGCGCGGATGTTATCATGGATTACGGCGTCGGCGCGGATAAAGTCAGCCTTGATACGGACATGACGATTGTTGACGCGAGCGTCGTCGACAAAGACGTTACCTTGAAGTTCACAAGCGGCGACCCGCTTAAACTTATGGGCATCGGCGATAAGACCGTCGCTTTCGTGGAGACGAGTATCAGTACCAAAGGCAAGAAGGTCGGGCAGAATGTTTCCTACGCTTTCGGCGACGGCAAGATATTCAACGGCGGCAAGACGGCGGTCACGCTTACGGGCGCGAACGGCGATTTGAGCGGCGAGTCCAAAATTGCCACAATCACGGCGGACGATACCTTTAAGGGCGCAGAGATTATCGGCAACGACAAGGCGAACATCATCAACGGCGGCGACAAGGGCGAATCGCTCAAGGGCAACGCGGGCAACGATAAACTCTTCGGCAACGGCGGCGCGGACACGCTGTGGGGCGGCGCAGGCAATGACACACTCTACGGCGGCACGGGCGTCGATACGTTCATTTACAAGCCCGGCGACGGCAAGGATACCATAATGGACTACGAGAGCGGCGAACTTTTGACCATTACGGACAGCACGTTTAAGAGCGCGTCTTTCAGCAAAAACACCCTTACGCTTGCGATTGACGGCGGCGGCTCGATTACCTTTAAAAATGTAACCGACACGACCAACTTTAATATCAACGGCACGACTTACAGGGTAAGCGGCAAAACGCTTGAATAATTCTTAGCGAAAGAAAAAAGACCTCCCGCAATTTTGCAGGAGGTTTTTTGTTACGATGAGATAATCGCGCTGATTTATTTGACGGGGACGCAGTGTTTATCGTTGATGTCGGCGACCTTCTTGACGCGGCGGCGGTATTTCTCGGCGGTAAGCGGTTCGGTCTTGAGCCACGTCTTGACGATTTCCATAGCGATTGCGGAGCCGATAATCTTGCCGCCGATACAAAGGACGTTGGAGTCGGTGTGTTCGCGGGACAGCTGAGCGCAGAACGGGTCTTGGCAGACAGCCGCGTAGATGCCGTAAATCTTGTTGGCGATAAGCGCGGAGCCGTAGCCTACGCCGTCGACGAAAATACCGCGATCGCATTCGCCCTTAGCCACCGCCAACGCCGCAGGATACACGAAGTCGGACAAGTCGCAAGCTCCCTCGTCGTAGGTACCGAAGTCTTTAACCTCGTAGCCTTGCTCCTCCAGATAAGCTTTAATCTGATTCTTGAGCGCGGTGCCGGCGTGGTCGTTCGCCATTGCAATTTTCATGGGAATTCCTCCTTAGAAATATTTCGCACAGTTTATCACGCTTACGAAAAAAAATAAAGCCCGAAAATCTTATCGGGCTTGAAAGTTCGTTCGCGAATTTTATTGGAATTGAGCTCGCCGCGAAGGACGGGGTTGTCGAAGCCGTCGCGAATCTTTTGGCGCGGTTCAGCCGAGGAAAAAAGCCCGACCGTTTTATCGGGCTTGAAAGTTCATTCGCGAATTTTATTGGAATTGAGCTTGCCGCGCAGGACGGGGTTGCCGAAGCCGCCGCGAATCTTTTGGCGTGGTTTAGTCGAGGAAAAAAGCCCGACAGTTTTATCGGGCTTGAAAGTTCGTTCGCGAATTTTATTGGAATTGAGCTCGCCGCGCAGGACGATGTTTGCTGAAGCAGTCGCGACAGTAGACGGGGCGGTCGTTTTTCGGCTCGAACGGGACTTCCGTCTCCTTGCCGCAATCTGCGCATGTCACGGTAAACATTTGACGCTGTTCGCCGCCGTCGCGAGTGCGTTTGCGTTTGTCTCGGCAGTCGCGGCAACGCACCGGCTCGTTTTCGAAGCCGCGCTCTTGGTAGAATTCCTGTTCGCCCGCGCTGAAGATGAATTCTTTTCCGCAGTCCTTGCACACGAGTGTTTTGTCTTCAAAAGCCATTCTAAAAAATCTCCTTACAACGTGAAAAATTCTTCTTGTTCGACTCGTAACCTTCCCGAATCGACACGCGGGAATTATACCACGCTTTACGGAAAAAGCAAGCCGCGCAGAAAGCAAAGAGACACGCCGCTAAGCGTGCCTCAGGATTTTCGTTTGGAGCGGGCAATGGGAATCGAACCCACCTCTAAAGCTTGGGAAGCTTTCATTCTACCGATGAACTATGCCCGCCTTTAAGCCAACAACGCCAATATTCTTGCGCTGTTTTGGTTGAACATCATGGTTGCGAAGAGTGCCATTTGCTGTTGAAGTTGTTCGCTTTGGAGATCCGTTGTTTGCTTTGCTATGTCCGCGTCGCCGATATTCGACAATGCTTGGAGCTGATTTATTTCCATGGTTTCGTAGTTTGCCTGTTGGAATTCCAGCCGTTGAAGTTGTGCGCCTTGAGTTGTTGCCTCGTCGAGGGCAATTCCTTCGCCTACGTAGTCGCTCATGAACTGCAGAGACTCGGCGACGTTTCCGACGGACTTCAGGGCGTTGTCGACGATTTTCAGCGAATTGTCAGCCGCTTCGGGCGTCGACGCGTCGATTGTAACATTGCCCCGTGAATCCGTCAAGCCCAGAGTCTTGGCGCGGAGGTCACCCGTATTGAAATTTTCGTAGCCGTCAATGCCGGCGAGCACCAAACCGTTGCGGGAGCCGTCGAGCAGATTCATTCCGTTGTACTGCACGCGGGCATTCGCGTCGATTTGCGCGATGCTTTGGTTGATACTCTTTTGCAGAGCCTGGCGGTCAAGAGTGCCGTTTGTATCGTTCGCCGCGTTCACGAGTTGCTCTCTGATTGCCTGCAACCCTTTGAGGGTATTGTCCGTCGCGCCGGCGGAAATTTTAATTGCAGAGCTGATATTTTGCGTATTGCGAACAGATTGCGCTGTGCCGCGAGCGTTGCTGTCGAGCCGCACGGAAATTGCGTATTCGGACGCGCCCATTGATGCGCTCGGATATTTTGAGCCGCTCGCAATTTTTTGCAGGGTATTCTGCGAAATGGCGACTATCCTCTTATACGCACTGATTGAGTTGTTTACCCCGCCCACCGTCATAGCCATTTTATCTCACCCTTTCATCTTCCTTGAATCAAAAAACTCGTCCAACTTTCTGTCAAGAATAATAACATAAATGCCTTTCAGATACAAGAAATTTTTCGTGAAAGGATAAATTTTTTCGGAGACAAAGTTTTATCGTTGCGCGATAAATCGGCGCGTGATAAAATCGCTTTAAAATTTATTTAAAGGTGGAATGGGCAATGGTTCACATAGTCGGCGCGGGTCCCGGCGACCCGGATTTAATCACAGTACGCGGGCAAAGGCTCTTAAGCGAGGCGGACGTTGTAATTTACGCGGGTTCGCTCGTCAACGAGGAGATTTTGCGCTTTTGCAAGCCCGAAGCAGAAATTTACAACTCCGCGCAGATGATGTTGGAGGAAGTCATGCACGTCATATCGTTGGCGGAGCAGGCGGGCAAAACGACGGTGCGGCTGCACACGGGCGACCCGTCGATTTACGGCGCGATACGCGAACAAATGGACGCCATGACGGCGCGGGGCATAGCCTTCGACGTGACGCCGGGGGTAAGCTCCTTCCTGGCGGCGGCGGCGGCTCTCAAGGCGGAATACACCTTGCCCGGCGTGACGCAAACGGTAATAATCACGCGGCGCGGCGGACGCACGCCCGTTCCCGACTCCGAATCAATCAAAAAGCTCGCGCAACATCAAACGACGCTGTGTATATTCCTGTCAATCAACTTGCTTGACGAGATAAAGCGCGAACTCATGTCGGCGGGCTTCAAGTCGTCAACGCCCGTTGCGGTCGTCTACAAAGCCTCGTGGCCGGGCGAGGAGAAAATCATCCAAGGGCGGCTCGACAATATCGTTCAGCTGGTTAAGGAGGCGAACATCGACCGCACGGCTCTGATAATCATCGGGCGTTGTTTGGATTCAAAGCCGGAAGACTATCAAAAATCCAATCTTTATTCTCCGAAATTCGGGCACATGTTCAGGCAGGCGAGATTTTAAATTGAGAACAGCAATTATATCATTGACGACGCCGGGGGCGCGGCTTGCCGACAAAATTTCCGAAAAGGTCGGCGGGCAAGTTTTCGCCAAGGGCAGGAATTTTACCAAGTTGCCCGATTTGGTGGCGGAGATTTTCGGCAAGTTCGACGGACTTATATTTATCTGCGCGGCGGGCATAGCGGTACGCATGATTGCGCCGCATATCGTCAGCAAGCTCAGCGACCCTGCGGTATTGGTGCTCGACGAACGGGGGCAAAATGTCATCAGCCTGCTTAGCGGGCACGTGGGGCGGGCGAACGAATTGGCGATAGAAATAGCCAAGGCGATTGAAGCTAATCCTGTCATAACGACGGCGACGGACGTGGAAGGGCAGCTTTCGGTTGACGCGGTTGCCTCCAAACTGGGCTTGTTGCCCGAACCGAAGGAGGCTATCAAGGCGATAAACGCGGCTATCCTGCGCGGCGAGGAAGTCTTCGTGACGGCGGGCGACGTGCGCTTGAATTTGATACCGCAAAACTTGATAGCGGGCGTCGGTTGCAGACGGGGCACGTCTTCGCTGAAAATCTTCGAGGCTTTGCAACGGGCGTGCGCCATGATTCATCAACCGATAGAGCGCGTGAAACTTTTGGCAAGCGTCGACGTTAAGCGCGACGAGGTCGGGCTGGTATCGTTGGCGGAGGTCATGGGACTTGAGATAAGATTTTTCACCGCCGCAGATTTGCAAAAAAAAATCGACGAGTACAACCTTGCCGAATCGCGATTTGTCAAGCGGACGGTCAGTGTTGGCAACGTCTGTGAGGCGGCGGCGTTGTGTTGCGTGGAGGGCGCACGGTTCGCCTTGCCGAAAACCTCATTTAAGGGCGTGACGGTCGCTTTGCTTTGGGAGCGTTGAGCGTGAATCTTAGAGGAGGCTCCTGCCGCCGTGAAAAAGTATGCCGCCTTTGCTAAGCATTTGTCCGTTTTGTTGGAGGCTAAACGCCCCGCCGACGAAATTTATCGCATGGGCATTATCGGGCAATTCAATATCAGACAACGCACATTTACGACGCGGACATTGCCGAAGAACTTATAACGTTGATTTTTGATAAATACTTGCCGACGTTCGTGAATCTGCGCGACGAGTTGGGGCGGCGGCTACCGCTTGATAACGGAGGGCGCGACGATAGCCAGCAAGACTAAGATTATCCCGATTGATTCGATAAGCCCGAACGCCGTCCCGAAAATCGCCCAACTTATCACCACGGAGGCGGCGGGTTCGGTCGTGGCGGTTATAGACGCCTCCTCCGGTGTCAGGAACTTCAAGCCCGCGTTGAAACTCAGGAACGCGCCGACCGTCCCGAAGATTATTATCCAGCTCACGTCGAAGAGGACATCCGCCGCCAGAAACGGCAACCAATTCCGCTCGTCAATCAGCGCGAACGTCGACAGCCCGCCGATAAACATTCCCACGCCCGTCAAAAAGTACGGGTCTATTTTTTTTGCAAAGAGATGCTTTGGGAAAATCGCGCTGAAGGCGAACGCCGCGCCGCTTGCCAAGCTCCAAATTACGCAACCCAAAGGCACCAGTAATTTCGTCGGATTGCCGCCCGTAACAAGCAGGAATACGCCGCCCATCGCCAAAATTACCGCGATAACTTCACCGCGCTTTGGCAGCCGCTTATGATAAAATGACTCCCAGATAACGACCATTGCCGGGCACGCGTAGGTTATGACGGTTGTCGCCGCTGCCCCGCCGATTGATATTGCTTGAAAGTACGTGAACTGCATGAACATCACGCCGATAACGCCGTAGATTATCACGTCGAGCCAAAGGCGCGGGTGTCGATTGATTAGACCGAACGTCAGCCAAAATTTTTTCCGTCGCGCCGAGAGCACAATCAGAATCGCACCCGCCGTGCACATGCGGACGTTCGTCAGCTCCATTGCCGACTTTGACGAGTGCGCGAAGAAATCTTGTACCGCCACACCCGACGACGCCCAAAAAACTCCCGCCAGCCCCACGACGATTAACGCCAAAGTTCTGCTCAAAACTGCCACCTACTTTATAAATCGCGGCTTGAGTATCAGTGTCACGAAGTAAACCGCCGCCGCGCAGGTTACAATCGTCGCGCCCGCCGCCGAATTTATTTCGTAAGCCAACAGCAAGCCGATTAGCCCCGACGTCAACGCAATCAGCACGCTCAGCACGTGGTAGCTCTTTACCGAGTTGGTGACGTTGCGAGCCGCCGCCGCCGGCAACACCAACAGCGCGTTGATTATCAAAATGCCGACCCATTGGATACTTAACGCCACGACGACCGCCAAAAGTATCGCGAAGACCGATTCGACCGCCTGCGTCCGTATGCCGCGACTGCGAGCCAGCGTCTGATTCACCGACAAAATCAACAGCCGATTGAACAGCACCGCCCACGCCGTCACGACGAGAGCGAATACCAACGTCAGCCAAAGCAAATCCGTCTTCGATATGCTCAGCAAGTCGCCTATCAGGAAGCGCGAAAACTTATTGAACTGCCCGCCCGCCGACATCAACATCAAGCCCAGCGCGATAGCCGTCGAGCTGAACACCCCGATAACCGTGTCCGCGCCGGCGTGCGATTTGTTTTTTATGTAAGTTATCAGCAACGCGAAGATTATCGAGAAGGCGAGCAACCCGAAAATTTCCGAGCCGACGCCGATTAACGCGCCTATCGCTATGCCCGTGAACGCGCCGTGCCCCAGCGAATCCGAAAAAAACGCCATCCGATTCGACACAACCATCGTCGACAACAGCCCGAACAGCGGAGTCACCATCAGCACCGCCAACAAAGCGTTGCGCATGAATTCATATTCAAACAAATTTATCAACCCGCCAGAAAAATTTTTGAGCGCGGCACACGACTTTAACAGTTGAAAAGTTGCGACGCGAACATTGGATGCAACGTCACGTTGCTCACCGACGCCGATTATAGCTTAATCGCTCCATTTTTCAAGGCGATACGTTTGAGACAAAAAAATCCCCGCCGAGAACTTCAACGGGGATTTTTTATTCCAGTTTCGATTTATTGCAGGTTCGGGATTATCTCCCAGTCACATGAAACGTATTTTTGCATGGTTTCCTTAGTCGCACAGAAAAGATACAATGATTTGCTGTTAAATCCATTAGTTACATCAATGCAATAGCTTTTGCCGTCAGAAAAAGTTATCCAATTCCACGCGTGACCTGTACCGTTGTTAGTGGTGCCTGTTATTCTGCCAACTTTTAATCCAGCCATTCTGCCGAGCATATAAAAAGCATCAGTAAATCCTTGACATTGAGCGTAGCCGTCAATTAACGCACCAGTAGCTGTTTTATATCGTTCATTTTCACTTCTGGTTTCTTTTACATGTCTGCATATTTCGTTGTGAATGTATTCTGCTTTTTCTCTTTCTGAAGAAAGTTTATTTGCTTCATCGACGATTCCGACTGCGATATTGAAAAGGTCTTGTTCCTCGTGATTAAGATTAAGCCAAGCTTGTTGTTGATTTCTGCTCAAATAAGCATTTGCGACGCGTGTTCCAGGATATTCTACTATATTGTAAGTTAGTTTTGCAGTTCCATCAGTTGAGCGAATGCCACTTATGTTAACAACAGAAACTGTCACAAGATTTACAAAATCTTCTGCAGTATCAACTTTTAGTCCGTTTATAAGAACGACATGGAAAATTTGACGATGTTTATTAGTATTTTTATTGCGTCGTTCGCTCTCAATGTAACTGGCGAACTCAGCTTTGCTACTGATTCGAGGAGCTTGACTCCAGTCGTAATCTTCGGCGGAGGCGATTTGCGAACTCGTCACAAGCAAGGCGACTATCACCGCGAGCAAACACCTTTTCAACATAGCGTCCACTTCCCTTCAAAATTTTTTTAGTGATAACACAAATCTATTCAGCCGTCAATCGGGCGTCATTGCCCGATTTCAATTAACATGCTAAAATGTTTTCGAGGAGGTCTTGAACGTGAAAAAATTACTCTTCGCCGTATTCGCGCTGATTTTCTTAACTATGACTACTCATCAGCCAAAAATTTTCCTTGGCACAGAATCAAAAACCATTTTCGTCGCCGATTATCAAGAAAATCTTCCCATCACTATAAATTTTACCCATTCAGTCCAGAAAACGCCCGTCATCGAAGAATTGGAGCTTAGAAACGGCGAATTCGTCTTGCTACGCACAAAATATAAATCTCAAGGCGTCGGATTGCCTTTTGACGCTTCGGACGGCAACTTTCATCGCGACGGCGAGTGGTTCGTAATGGACGACATGAATCGCCGCTTCAAGAATTTGGAGCTTAGGACGGGCAAGGGCACGCGGCTTAAAATCACGTTGGACGGGCGCGGATTCGAGCTTTATAAAAAATTCCCGCTCGGCACAAGAATTATCGTCAAACGTTTCTAAGTATGCTAAAATCCTCCGTCAAGGAGGTTTTTTTATGAACAGGCGAACATTCATCAAGGGGGCAATGGCATTGACGGCACTAACCTTTACCAATCCGACAGGCTTTATCTGCACGCCGACAGCCTCCGCCGAAGCAAGGCGTTGGTGGCAAAGCAAGGAGGTCTATCAGATTTACCCGAAGAGCTTTCTCGACACGACGGGCAAAGGTACCGGCGACCTGCGCGGCGTCATTCGCAAGCTTGACTATATCAAAAGCCTTGGCGTCGGCGCGATTTGGTTGACGCCCGTGTACGTGTCGCCCATGGTCGATAACGGCTACGACATTGCCGACTACACCGCGATTGATCCGCGCTTCGGCACGCTTGAGGACTTCGACGAGCTGATTGCCGAGGCTAAGGCGCGTGACATCCGTATCGTCATGGATTTGGTTTACAATCACACGTCGAATAAGCATGCGTGGTTTATCGAGTCGAAGGCGAGCCGCGACAATCCCAAGGCGGATTGGTACATTTGGCGCGACGAGCCGACGAATTGGCGCAGTATCTTTGGCGGCAGTGCGTGGCAGTGGTGCGAGGAACGTCAGCAATATTATCTGCACACGTTCGCGACGGCTCAGCCCGATTTGAATTGGGAAAATCCCGACGTTCGCCGCGCCCTCTACGACGCCGCAAATTTCTGGTTGGACAGGGGAGTCGGCGGCTTTCGTATCGACGCGATTGTTTATATCAAAAAGCCGAGCGTCTTTGCCGACGGTGCGCCCGATTCGGACGGTACTTGCAGCGTCCACAATGTGACGGCGGCGACGCCCGGTATTTTGGATTTTCTGCGCGAGTTCAAGCGCGAGGTTTTCGACGGGCGCGACATTTTCACGGTTGCCGAGGCGAACAGCGTCAAGCCCGAAGATTTGCCCGAATGGGTCGGCTCTCAAGGCGTCTTCGATATGCTCTTCGAGTTCAGCCACGTTAATGTTATGTTCAACAACGGCGACGAGGTTTGGCATCGTGCGAAGCCGATAAAGCTCAGCGAGTTCAAGGCGGCGTTGACGGCTAGCCAGCGTGCGACGCGGGACAGTTGGTATCCGATTTACTTTGAGAATCACGACAAGCCGCGTTCGGTAAATAATTTCTTCCCGCACGGGTCGGATAAAAAATTGGCGGCTAAGGCTATGGCGACGATATTGTTCACTCTGCGCGGGACGCCGTTTGTCTATCAGGGCGAAGAGTTGGGCTTTGCCAATGCGGCGTTCGATTCGATTGACGCCTACGACGACATATCTTCACGTGGGCAATACGATTTGGCGCGGGCGGACGGCTTGAGCGATAAGCAGGCGTTGCGTTTCGTTCAGAAGTTCAGTCGCGACAATGCGCGGACGCCCATGCAATGGGACACGTCGGCTAATGCGGGCTTCACGAGTGGGACGCCGTGGTTGCCTGTTCACGCGGACTTTAAGACTTGCAACGTCGAGGTCGAGGAGCGAGATTCGGATTCGGTGTTGAATTTTTATCGGCGGCTGAGTGATTTGCGCAACGGCAGCGCAGTCTTGCTTGGCGGCGAGTATGCCGAGCTTTACCCCGACAGCGAGGAGCTTTACGTCTTCACGCGGACGCTGGGCGATAAGAAACTTTGCACGGTGGTCAACTTCACGACGCACGAGGTCAAGTTACCCGCGCAGATTTCGGGCGCAAAGAAAATTTTGGGCAACTACGCGGACGCGAAAAATTACTTGCGGGCAACGGAGGCGGCGATATATGAGCTTTAAGGTGGCGGCGAGCGACTTTGACGGAACGCTTTATCGTGATGAGGAATTTTCGGCGGCGGATTTGTCGGCGATAAGTGATTGGCGTGCGGCGGGCAACAAGTTCGGCATAGTAACGGGGCGTTGTCGAACGATGATTGCGCCGTTGCTGACGAAACACGGCGTCGAGACGGACTTTCTGATTTGCGACAACGGGGCGATAATCTTCGACGGCGCGGGGCGAATACTGTTCGAGACGGAGTTGCCGAAGGCGATACTGTTTGAACTCATGGCGGAGCCGTTTGTGCAACGGAGCTTGCATTTCGCGTTCGAGACAGCGGAGGCGGTTTCGTGCGCGAACGTAAAGCCGGAGTCGTGGGTCATGCGCGAGAATCAGCGTTGGAAATTTCCGATAGACATAATCGAACCCGCGCAGATTGAGCAGCTTGGCAAAATCAATCAATTCGCGTTGCTGTTCGAGACGCCCGACGAAGCTCTTGCGGCGACTAACACGCTTAACGACAAATTTGGTGAGCGGATTCACGCGCAGAAGAATACTTACAGCGTCGACATCGTGGCGGCGGGCATCGACAAGGCGCAAGGCGTCGGCAACCTTTTGCGAATCATGAATTGGAGCGCGGCGGCGGTTCACGTTATCGGCGACGAGTCGAACGATTTGCCCATGATTCGGCGATTCGGCGGCTGTACCGTGTCGACGGCTAAGGCTTTCGTCAAGCGCGAGGCGACAACGATTTTTAATTCAGTCGGCAACATGTTGAAAAATTTTTCTTGACAAAGTTTAGTAGAACAATTATAATGCGCCCTGTGTTAGTCAAGTGGCTGATGTAAGCGGACATAGCTCATCTGGTAGAGCGCAACCTTGCCAAGGTTGAGGTAGCGAGTTCGAGCCTCGTTGTCCGCTCCAGAACAAGCGGAAGTAGCTCAGTGGTAGAGCACCACCTTGCCAAGGTGGGGGTCGCGAGTTCGAGCCTCGTTTTCCGCTCCAATTTTTTTGAAAGCAAGTTGGCATCGAACGATTCAAACGGATCCGTAGCTCAGTTGGTTAGAGTAACCGGCTCATAATCGGTCGGCTCCAGGTTCAAATCCTGGTGGATCCACCAACTTTCATAAATGACTCTGTAGCTCAGTTGGATTAGGGTATTTGACTATGAATCAAAGGGTCGGGGGTTTAAGTCCCTCCAGGGTCACCGGTCGGGTAGGTAGCGAAGTGGCTAAACGCGGCGAACTCAATTTTTTTGAAAACAAGTTGCCATCGAACGATTCAAACGGATCCGTAGCTCAGTTGGTTAGAGCAACCGGCTCATAACCGGTCGGTCCTAGGTTCAAGTCCTAGTGGATCCACCAACTTTCATAAATGACTCTGTAGCTCAGTTGGATTAGAGTATTTGACTACGAATCAAAGGGTCGGGGGTTCAAGTCCCTCCAGGGTCACCAGCCGGGTAGGTAGCGAAGTGGCTAAACGCGGCGGACTGTAAATCCGCTCCCCTTGGGTACGATGGTTCGAATCCATCCCTGCCCACCATATTGAAAACTCAAGTGTCGTCTTCGGGCGGCACTTTTGCTTTACGCTTAACGTCGAGTAACGGCTCCGCTCTTGCAAAACAAAAGACTGCCGAACGTTTCAAGTCCGACAGCCTTTTTAATTTTACGCGGCAGAGTCACCGCTTAAGTTCATTCGACTGCAGAGGTTCCGTTGAGTTCGTTGGCGCGATTATCGAAGCGGCTCATAATTTCGTTGTAGGTCTGCTTGGAAATGTCGGGCATGTTGTCCTGTCCCGTCATCTTATTCCACGCCATGCCCGCTTGCTTGAAGCCCTCCTCGACAGCCGCACGCATTTGCGAAAGTTTTTCGGGGTCGTTGCCCGCTATCGCCGACGCCAAATCAAATACGCGGGTGGATACTGCGTCAACCGACCAGGCTCCGCCGGGCGCAATGGCTTTAGCCGCGTCTTCGGGATTGGTAGCCACTTCCGGCAGGACAAAGCGCGACGCGTCAATCTGCGTGCCGCCGAAGTTCAATATCCCCGTGCCCTCGCTGAGCCAGCCCGTAAGTTTGTCGTTATGCTCCAGCAAAGATTGAATCATCACGTTGAGCCACGTCTGCTGTTGCGTCTCCAAATCCTCTTTGAGTGCGCTGACTTGCTCGGCGGACAAGCCCTTAGTCTTTGCGCCCTCGTCCTCGACCGACAACTCCGCCGTTTGCTTGGGGGCTTGCTGAGCTTGCTTAGCCGCGTCCGAAATGTCCAGCTCGAACGCCGCTCCGACTTTTGCAGAATCGTCTTGAGCTTGAGCCTGCGCGGGTGCCTTAGACGCGTTGGCGGCTTGCGCGGCGTATTGCGCGAAACCTTGCGTTACTCTCGCCATCTTGCTTACATCCATGTTAAAAACCTCCTTTGAATTGAACGCTGTCACAAAATCTGCGGCTTACAGCATCAGCAACATTTCCCATTCCAAACTTTGCGTCGGCTTTAACTCTGTTGCCGGCGAACCGTCGGGCTTGGGCGGCGCGGTGTAGTCGGGGACAACCGTCATGTGCGGCTTGCGCTTGATTTGCTCGACGATTCGTGCGCCCTCGTAGGTCGTTATCATTACCGAGCCGTCGGGCAGGAGCCGCTTAATCGTCTCTTGCTCCGTGATTGTCGTCGACGTGCCGCTGTCGCGATTGGCGTTGCCCGAATCCTCATCGATTTTGACGGTGCCCGTAAGCTCCTCGTGCATGTCGCTTATCGCGTCAAGTTGCTCCCGAACCGCCGCTTGCGCTTTAACGTCCGCCTTGACGTTGGCTATCTTCTCCGCAAGTATCTTTGAGTACTCCGAAGCCGCCGCCGAGCCTCTGATGTATTTTGACTGCGCGGCATTACCTCCCGTGCCCGCCGCAGGTTTTGTGACTTCCCAAATTCCCATTTTACTCACGCTCCTTTTAAGAATTATCGGCATTTCGAGCGCGTTGCTAAAATTTTTCTATTTATATCATGCGTGGCGGAGGTTGTCAATTTATAGAAGTGTTTCGTCGCCGTGTTTGTTGCTGTGTTCTTCTTGGGCGCACAAATCGCCTCTGCCGCTCCCCCAATCGACTGGAGCAAAGTCAAACGCATAAGCAATCCAACCGAACTTGGTCCGTACGTCGAAAGCCAAAAAAGAGCGGGAGAAACTACTATTCCTGTGATTCTCAACGGCGTAAATGTTACTGGTCAAGATTTTATTACATTATGCCCATCGTCCATTGTCAGTTGGCAAGAAGTTGCCAACGACGGGCAAAATACACGAATGATTTATACGCTTATGGACTATCCCGGCACGAAGGTCGCCAATGCTTACCTGCGCGGCGACACAACCTGGCTCAACGCCGAAGAAAAACGACTTTACGACGAGGCAGTTAAAATCGTCAACGAGGCGAAGAAACGAAACGATAATGAATCGTTCGGATTACCTCACGGGCGACATGAGCAATCAGCCGCATTTCGTCACGGCATATGGAGTTCTCATTGAAGGCAAGGCGAATTGCCAAGGCTACGCGGACGCCTTTTATATGCTTGGTCGAATGCTTAACTGGAGCGTAGGCAAAATGGTCGGTGAAGCTGGCGGCGAAGGTCATATCTGGAATACAATAACTTTTGACGACGGTAATACCTTTTGTGTTGATGTAACTTGGGGAGACCATGGCTTCGGAAATCTTAACTCTTACATTTATTTCAACGCTCCCATTGAGATTATGCAAGAAACTCATAAGTGGGATTGGTCTTTGGCTCCGGCAAATCTTCAACCGAGCGTCGATGATTGTTATTCGTATTGTTACCTTGGCAGCCATCTTGCGCGGGCAAATAACGTGGAAGCGGAGTTGAAACTTATTGCTCAAAAACTCAAGGAAAGAAACGGTTGGTTCTCCATTATTGTGCCGTTCGACGGTAAATATGCCGACGATAAAGTTATGCAACCCGCGATGCAAAAAGTCACTAATGAAAGCGGCAAGAGGTTTGTTTATGCTTATTGGCAACGTGGAAAATACATGTTCATTCATACGCGCACATATTGAAATTCTACCAACAAATTTTATCCTCTGTTTGCGAATTGCGGCGGGGGATTTTTTTTGCTATCATGACGAAAAACTTTTGGAGGCGATAACATGTTGAGCGACGTGGAAATAGCGCAAGCCGCGCAGATTGAAAAGATAACGGCGGCGGCGAACAAGCTCGGTTTGACGGAAGACGATTTGGAGTTTTACGGCAAGTTCAAGGCGAAAATTTCTGCCGATGTGTGGAAACGTATCAAAGACAATCCGAACGGCAAGCTGATTCTTGTCACTGCGATAACTCCTACTCCCGCAGGTGAAGGCAAAACGACGACCTCAATCGGATTGGCGGACGCGTTCGCAAGATTGGGCAGGAAAATTTGTGTGGCGTTGCGTGAACCCAGCCTCGGACCTTGCTTTGGGATAAAGGGCGGCGCGGCGGGCGGCGGCTACGCGCAAGTCGTGCCCATGGAGGATATAAATCTGCACTTCACGGGCGACTTTCACGCGATAACGACGGCGCATAATTTGCTGGCGGCGGTGCTGGATAATCACCTGCAACAAGGCAACGAACTCAAAATCGACGTGCGGCGCGTGGTGTGGAAGAGAGTTTTGGACTTGAACGACCGCGCCCTCCGCAATGTTATCGTAGGCTTGGGCGGCAAGGTCAACGGCGTGCCACGCGAATCGGGATTCGACATAACCGTTGCCTCGGAGATGATGGCGATTCTCTGCCTCGCGACGGACTTTGCCGACTTGAAGGCGCGGCTCGGCAAAATCGTCGTGGCATACACGGTCGACGGGGAAATTGTCACGGCGGACGATTTGAACGTTACAGGCTCGCTGGCGTTGCTACTTAAGGACGCGATAAAACCCAACCTCGTTCAAACGTTGGAGGGGACGCCCGCGCTGATTCACGGCGGACCTTTCGCGAACATAGCGCACGGTTGCAATTCGGTCACGGCTACGCGATACGCGCTCAAGTTGGCGGACGTTGTTGTCACGGAGGCGGGCTTCGGTGCAGACCTCGGCGCGGAGAAATTTTTGGACATCAAGTGTCGCATGAGCGGCTTGCGTCCCGACGCTGTGGTTATCGTCGCCACGATTCGCGCCCTTAAAATGCACGGCGGCGTTGCCAAAGCCAATCTTGCAGAGCCGAACGTCGAGGCGGTCGAGCGCGGGCTTGCCAATCTGGAAAAGCATATCGAAAACGTTCAAGGCTTCGGACTGCCGGCGGTGGTCGCGCTCAACGACTTCCCGACGGATACGGCTGAAGAGATTGCGGCGGTGGAGAAAATCTGCGCGGGTAGGGACGTCAGGTTTGCGCGGTCGAAAGTTTTTGCCGAGGGCGGCGCGGGCGGCATTGAGCTTGCGCGTGCGGTCGAGGACAGCTTCAACGACGCTAAAGATTTCCGATTCACCTACGCCGACGACGCGGGCATTGCCGAAAAAATTTTGGCGGTGGCGCAGAAAATTTACGGCGCGGACGGCGTTGACTACACGAACAAAGCTAAGAAGCAACTTGCGGAGATTGAACGGCTCGGCTTCGGGCGGCTCCCGATTTGTATCGCAAAGACGCAGTACTCCTTGAGCGACGACGCCGCCAAACTCGGTCGCCCAAAAAATTTCAACGTGACGGTGCGCGAACTTAAGATTAGCGCGGGCGCGGGCTTTATCGTGGTGCTTGCCGGCGATATTATGACGATGCCGGGGCTTCCGAAACGTCCCGCCGCCGAGAAAATCGACATCACGCCCGAAGGCGTTATCAGCGGACTGTTTTGAGGAATTGCAACTTTGCGCTTGAAAAATTCGGGCGCATTTTTTTATGGAGGGCCGGGGCATGCCGAGGAAATTTTTAGCGGTTGCGCTGTGGCTAATCGGGAGCATATTGTTTACGGCTCAAGCCTCCGCGCAGATTCAAACTTACGAGGGCGTCGGCGAATATTGGTTGGAACGCGGCGATACACTCGACTACGCCAAAAAAAAGGCAACTGCACTCGCCGAACGTGACGCTTTGGAACAAGTCTACATTTACGTCAGCTCCGATTCGACGTTGCGCAACTCCGACTTGAACAAGGACGAGATTATCACGATTGCGGCGGGCTTGATTTACGTGACAGGTAAAAAATTTTCCGTGAGCAAGGCGGACGGGAATTTTGTCGTCAGGGCGACGGTTAACGCCGAGATTGATATTGCGGCAGTCGTCGAGGCGGTCGAGCGCGAAAAGCAGAGTCGGCTTCAACATTAAGGCGGAGGCGGTAACCATGAAAAAATTTTGGGCGATAATGGCGGCGATGCTGATTTTGTTGCCGGCGACGGCGGCGGGCGCGGCGATAAAAATTTACACGGGCACGGGCGAATACTTAATGAGCGATTTCGAGGACATCGACGTAGCGCGGGAACGCGCCAAGGCTCGTGCGGAGGACTCTGCGCGGGAACAGGCGGGCGTTTACCTGCAAGCTTTTTCCAAGAGCGAAAACTCCCGTCTGACCGTCGACGAAATTTCCGCCATAACCAATAACATCACCGAGCTTGTCGGCGAAGTCGATTACGCGGAGAATTTTCATCAGGTGACGACTCAATCGACGGCGGTCATCATAACCGCGACGCTCCAAGCCAAAATCGATACCGACGGCATCACAGCTTACCTCAAGCGCGACGAGGAGGAACGCGCAAAAATTCTTGAACGCAACGAACGCTTGAAGCGGGAAGCCGCCGAAAATGCCGGCAAGGTAGAGGACTTGAAACGCCGCTACGCCAAGACCGATTCGCAAGCCGAGCGCGATAAAATACGTGCTGAGTTGGCGACGCTGGACAAAGATTTTATGGCGATTCAGAAGTTGCGCGAGGCGAACAAGCTTTATTACAAGAGCGATTATCGCGGGGCTTTGGAGCTTTACAATCAGGCGTTGGCGTTCAATCCGAATTACGCGCAGGCTTACAACAATCGCGCCGCCGTTTACGACGCCTTGAAAAATTACGACGCCGCCCTTGCCGACTATTCCAAAGCGATTGAGTTGGAGCCGAAGGATTCTATGCTTTACAACAATCGCGCCGCCTCCTACAAATACGCCAAGGACTTCAACGCGGCTCTTGCCGACTTCAACAAGGCTTTGGAGCTTGACCCGAAAAACATTTCGGCTCGCAACGGGCGCGGCACGATTTACGCCGACCTTAAAAATTACGACGCCGCCCTTGCCGACTACAAAGCCGCCCTCAAGCTCGACCCGAAAAATTCTGCGCCGCTTAACAATATCGGGCAGGCTTACATGAACTTGAAGGATTACAAGCAGGCGTTGAAGTACCTCAACAAGGCGATTGACGCCGACCCGCAAAATCCGAATGCGTATAACAATCGCGGCTATCTTTATGCCGAAACGGGCGATGCGCAACGGGCTTTGGCGGATTACAACAAGGCTTTGGAGCTGGAGCCGGATAACGTCGCCGTTCTGAACAATCGCGGGACTTTGTTCGTCAACTTGAATGAGTACGACAAGGCTCTGTTCGATTATTCGCAAGCCGCCGCCCTCGAACCCGACTCGGCGTCCACCTACAACAATCTCGGCTTCCTCTACTACTCGACGGGCAACACTCGTTTGGCGGTAAGGAATTTCAGCAAGGCTATTGAACTCGACCCGACCAACGCCGCGGCTTACAATAATCTCGGTTTCATTTACAACGACCTGGGCGAATATCAACAGGCAATTAACGACTTCACCAAGGCGATTGATTTGGGCATGACCGACGACAATTCTTACAGCGGGCGCGGTTTGGCTTATTCCAATTTGGAGCAGTACGACGCCGCCCTTGCCGATTATGACAAAGCCGTCGCGATTGATCCGAGCGATTCGCTGAATTTTTTCGGGCGCGGGCTGGTTTATCACGGCATGAAGGATTACGAGAGCGCGATAGCGGATTTTACCCGTGCGATTGAGCTTGACCCGACGGTCGCCTCAATGTATTTGAGTCGCGGCTTGGATTACATTTTGTTGCAAAAAAATGAGGCGGCTCTTGCCGATTACGACAAAGCCGTTGAGTTGGATCCGACTAATGCCGACGCCTACAGGGGACGCGCCATTTGTCACAGGCGGCTCGGCAACGAAGCTCAAGCTCAAGCCGATATGCAAAAAGTCAAGGAGTTGACGGGCAAATAACGGAGGGCGGCAATGTCGACTATGACGAAAGTCACGCCGGTAACGCGGAGAGTGCCGACTTCGCCAAAACAATTCCTACCTCACGGACGACGCCCTCCAATACGCCAAAGATAAGGCTTTACGCTTTTGATAGCGATTCACAAGGTGCAAGTCAAATGCCGAATTGATACCGACGGCGTGAATCATTGGCTCAAGCTCGAACAGAAAAATCGCAAGGCTCTGATTCCGCGAACCAAAACGGAAAACCGCTTGACTGCCGAGGACAGAACCAAGATTGAGACTTTGCGGAAAAGCTTTGCCGAGGCGACGACTCAAGTTGCCAAGGATAAGATTCTTGCGGAATTCGATAAGCTCAATAAAAATTATCCGGCGTTGCAAAAGTAAAAGGAGGACAATGCGCACTTCAACTTGAAAAATTACGACGCCGCGCTTAAGATTGAACCGAATGACGAATATGCGCTAAACAATCGCGCCCTTGCCTATTTTTGTCTGCGTAAGTACGACCCTGCATTTGCTGACTTCAACAAAGCTCTTGCGCTCAAGCCGAATCAGGCGTTCACTTACAGCAACCGCAGTTTGGTTTACTTTGCCATGAATGATTTTCAAAAGGCGATTGACGACTGCAACGCGGCTTTGGCTATAAATCCGAGCGTGGCGATGGCGTATAACAATCGCGCTCTTGCCCTTGCCTTCATGAAAAATTTCCGTGAAGTGTTGGCGGACTTCAACAAGGCGACGGAATTGCTCCCGAATTACGCCGAGCCTCACTTTGGACATGGTATGGTTTATGCCATGTCGGGCAATATTTCTCAAGCGGCGGACGAATTCAACGCTGCCATTGAGCTCGACCCTTTTTCTGCCTGAGCATATTTCGGACGCAACTTAATATTTGTTCATTCGGGCAATAGCAGGCTCCGGAAGATGCCGTGAAAGCCGTTAAGCTTGCCCCTTACCTTCCCAACGGTTATCTTATGCGAGGGCTTGTTTTCTATTACATGAAAACCTGCGATAAAGCCCTTGCCGACTGCAACAAGGCAATTCAGACCGACCCGTATGAATTTGGACGCCGCGCTTATCGATTACAACAAAGCTCTCGAACTCAATCCGAACGACTGCGACGGTTATTTTCAGCGCGGCGAGGTTCATTACGCTCTCAACGACTTCAACGCGGCGGCGGTTCAAGATTATACCGAAACTTTGAGGCTTTCTCAGAACTTTGCCTTTACGTATCATTGACGCGGCATGGCTTACAAAAATTCGGACGAGGCTACAAAGGCGCAAGCCGACTTCGCCAAGTCCAAGGAGCCGTGTTTTAAGAATTGAATCGCAACCCTTGACGGCTCGGCAACGCAAAAAAAATCGGGGCATTGCATGATTCGCAGTGTCCCGATAATTTTTTACAGTTGCAAGGATTTAATCTCGCGAATGAATTGCACGGACTTTAAGCCGGTGCCGAGGACGGCTTGAACGTATTCGATAAAGAAATCCTCCGCCGCGTGAAGTTGACGCGTGTTGAAAGTCAATTTAGTTTCCTCGCGCCAATCAAAGCCCAGCATAGTCTCAAACGTCCGCCGTAAGGCTTCGGGGTAAGGGCGAACGTCCTGCGCGGCGTCGATACAATTCATGCAAACCGCGCCGCCGTCAAACAAGCTGATAGCCGCGTCGCCGTCAAGCTCCGCGCCGCAATGAACGCATCGGCTGAAGTTCAACTGTACGCCGCTCGTCTCCATGAATTGACACGCTCCGATAAGTGCGGCGACTTTCGGATTGCGCACACTCAACACGGGCAACGACCTCCTAAGCAAGCGAAACGTTTCAAGCTCCCGTTGGCGCGGCAACGTCATGCGATTGACGATTTCAAAAAACAGCGACGCGTAAGCCAGCCGCTCCAAATCTTTTGTCAGCGCGTCGTAGAAATGTATGATGTCCGCCTCGCGTATCGTGTCGACCTTGGTGCCGCGTGTCAGCGTCGCCGATACGTGATTGAACATTTGCAACGCGCCCGATAACGGACTGCGCGATCGTCGGCAACCGTAAGCGTTCGCCTCCAACTTGCCGTGCTCTTTGCTGAAAAGCGTGACGACCCGATTGGCGTCGCCGAAGTCGTCCGTCCGCAAAACAATCGCCTCAACCGTAAAAGTCTCCATATGTCATTTTACCTTGAGAATCAAAATATTTTTGCCGTCGAATTTGAACTCCGCCGATTTGATTGAACCTTTGATTATGCTGGCGGAAATTTCGTCGACGTCCTCAAGCGGATTGTGTTCCGCGCCGCCGCTTACGATTTTAATTTCGCATTCCGCCTGCGCGTCGTTGTAAAACATTTTCATTTCGACGGGAAAAATTTCGTCGCCGCGTTTGAGCAGAGACTCGTAAATCAGCTCCTCAAAGATAAGTTGCAACGTCATTGCCCGCCGCCCGCTCATGAACTGTTTGCGGGCGAACGCTTCAATATCGCTCTGAACTTCAAGCAGATTTATTTGCGCATTGTCGAAGACTTTTTCGTAGGTCTTCAAGCGTTGAATGAAAATTTTCGTGGCGTCTTTTTTGGGTGCCTCGAAAATCTGTTGCGGCGAACCCTCCTCGTAAATTATGCCGTCGTTCATGAAAAAAATTCTGTCGCTCACGTTTTGCGCAAATCGCATCTCGTGCGTCACTATCATCATCGTGTAATTTTTTCTTGCCAGCGAACGAATTGTGAATAAAACATCGTCAACCATGCGCGGGTCAAGGGCGGAGGTCGGCTCGTCGAACAGGATTATCTCCGGCTCCATTGCCAAAGTCCGCACTATCGCGATTCGTTGTTTTTGCCCGCCCGAAAGTTCATCGGGATAATTCGCCGCCTTCTGCTTCAGCTCTACCGCCTCAAGCAGGCGCATTGCCTGTTCCGTCGCCTCGGCTCGACCGATTTTTTTCAACATCATCGGCGCGGTTATTATATTTTCCAAGACGTTCATGTTTGAAAACAGGTTGAACGATTGAAAAACCATGCCGATTTTTTGACGCAACCGACGGATTTGGGCAGGCTCGTCCTTAATTTCTTCCCCGCGGAAAAAAATCTGCCCGCCGCTCGGCTTTTCGAGCCTGTTAATGCACCGCAAAAAGGTTGATTTGCCTGTGCCGCTCGGACCGATTATCGAAATCACTTCGCCGCGCCGAACGGAGCAATTAACATCTCTGAGCGGCTCGCTGTCCGCAAATTTCTTGCTCAAGTGCCGCACCTCAAGTAAAGTTTCACTGTCCGACATTTCGTTTCCTCCGATTAAGCAAGGCGTCCGCCCGATTCAACAACCATATGCAAAGCCGCGCTATTAAAAAGTAAATCGCCGCCGTGAAAATCAGCGAAAAAAATGCCTCGTAAGTTCTGGCGCGGATTATGTCCGAGACCTTGGTCAAATCTTGAACCGCAATGTAGCCGACCACCGACGTCGCCTTGATTAGCGAAATGACGTGCCGCTTATACACGCCGAAAATTTTTTGAACGGCTTGCGGAAAAATTATCGTCTTGAAGATTTGCAAATTGCTCATGCCCAAAGCTTCAGCCGCCTCAATTTCTCCGACGGTGACGCTCTCAATGCCGCTGTTCAAAATTATCGCGAAGTAGCAACCGAAATCGACCGCAAAGGCGATTATCGCGACCGCAAGCTCATTCAAGCCCGTGCCCGCAAAGACTATGTAAAAACAAATCATCAGCGTCAGGACGATTGGCAGACCGCTTATCAGCGCGATAAATGCCGTCATCAGCGTCGAGGCGAGGCGGATTTTACTGCGCTTAATCATGCAGAAAATAAAGCCGAGAATCGTCCCCAAGACAATCGCGCCGAGCGACAAAATCAGCGTGACTTTCAAGCCGTCCAGAATCATTTTGTAGCGGTCTTCGCGAATCAACGTTTTTTCCAGCGAACTCTTTAAGCCGCCGAAAAAGTCCCCGTCAATATTTTGCTCCGCCCTTACGACCAACGACGAAGGGATACTGAAGACGGGCGTTTTGGAAAAATGAACGTGTTCGGCGCGTTCGGCGGTGTAGGTAATTTCGCCGCAAAGCATGTCGATTTTCCCGAACTCCACGTCCGCCAACTGCGAGGTCAACTCCTCAACCCGAAACTCCAAGTCGTAGTTGTACTCAAGCGCGAACCGCTTAATCAGCTCAATATCGAAGCCGCTCAGCTCATTGCCGGCATAAAAATTGTACGGTGGGATTGTGCCGGCGGCTCCGACCGTCAACTTTTGCGCGGGATTTTCGGGCGCGGGAATCGGCGGCATTTCCGTATTCTTGTCGGCTATCCAATATTGTTGCATTTTGTCGAGCGTGCCGTCGCCCTTGATTTTGATTAAAAATTCGTCGACCTGCCGCGCCAAATCGGGTATGGTCGTTTGCGGCGAAATCACCATGCACATATCCGAAAACGTCAGCGGCTCCTCCAGAATCCTAAGCTTGTCGGCGTGTTCCGTTACCGCGCTCTCCAGTGACGGTCGCGAATAGGCTCCCGCGTCGATTTGCCCTTCCTCCAGCGCAAGTATCAGTTCGCTAACCCCGGCAAATTGTTTCAGCCGAGCTTCGGGCAAAACTTTGGGAACGAAAGTTTCCGTCGCGCTGCCCGTCACGACGCCAATCGTAAATTTGGAATCGTTAAAATCGGCGGGCGTCTCAAAGGTCGGCGTGCCCTGCGGACTCCTTACCATGACCGAAACCGGCAAGGTATAAAGCGGCGTCTCAAGGAAAATCACACGCTCGGCGCGTTCGGCGGTGTACATTACGCTGCCGCTTATCGCATCGATTTTACCAAACTCGGCGTCGGCTAACATGGAGGTGAAATCTTCAACGCGATACTCAACCGCGTAGCCGTATTCAGCCGCGAATCGCTCGGTAATTTCCACGTCGAAGCCGACAAGCTTATCGCCGGCATAAAACGAATTCGGAGGCAACGTGCCCATAGTTCCGACGGTCAACTTTTTGGTCGGCGCGGCGGCTTTGTCGAAGGCGGGCATTTCGGTATTGTGGTCGACGAACCAATACTTGTAGGCTTTGTCCAAAGTGCCGTCGGCTTTTTTGGCGCGGAGGAATTCGTTAAATTCGGTCTGCAAAGTCTCAAGCTTGGTATTTGGCGAGATAACCGCGCAGATGTCCGTCATGGCGACGGCTTGATCCAAAATCTTGAACGCGGCGGGCTTTTCCGCCAAGACGCCCTCCAAAGTCGCCCGCGTGAAAACTATGCCGTCAATCTGCTTTTTCTCCAGCGCGACGACCATATCGCTCATAGAGGGAAATTGTTTCTCGACGGCGTTCGGAAAGACTTCGCCGACGTAAGGCTCGGAAGCCGTGCCGACCATTGCCGCTATAGTGCACGACGGCTTATTTAAATCTTCCAACGTGTTAAAATCCGCGTCGCCGTTGGATTTGGAACAGCCGCCGACCGTCAACGCGACAATCGCGACGAGGAGCAAAAGTTTTAACTTAGCCACAAAATCATTCCTTTTTGCCTTTGAGGTCAGCCAAGCCCTTCGACACCAACCCCGCCGGTGAAATTGTTCCCGCCGTCAAAATAAATTGGAACGCGTCGGGCGGTGCCATGTTCAGATAAATCACGTCCGACTTTTTCACGAACAGATTCATTCCCGCCGTCATGTTCATACTCCACGGCACGTAGACGCAAACATAATCGTCGCCGAGCTTTTCGCGCACGGGTTCGGGCAACGTCAACATCAAAAAGCCCAGCACGTAGGAATGTTGGTAGGGCACGAGCACCACGTTTTTGAACGCCGAATCCGATTCAAATAAAGCCTTCGTCACCTGCTTGACCGAGCCATAGATGAATTTCACGATTGGGATTTTATCGATTATCGCGTCGAAGAATTCGATTAAGGCTTTGGACAGGAAGTTGCCGCTCAGCACGCCGATAATCCAAATCGCCACCACGACGACCAAAAGCCCCGTCCCCGGCACGTGCGCCGGCAAAATTGCCGTCATCATGCGTTCGGTTAAGTCGAAGAGCCACATAATCACGGCGATTGTTATCGCGGGCGGAATGATAACCAGCAAGCCGCGCAGGAAACTGCTTGAGACTTTTTCCTTAAAGGATTGCGGTTTGTCCTCGTTCATGACTTGCGCTCCAAAATCAATTCGATAGCGTTTAACACGTCGTCAACGTCCTGCGCGGTTATGACAAGCGGCGGTTGGAAAGCCAGCACGTTGCGCCCGACGCCGTTTTTGCCGACGATAAAGCCGCGATTCTTCAGCTCCTCCAAAAGTTCATCCAACTCCTTGAAGGCGGGCGATTTATCGGCGTGAACGAACTCCGCGCCGACCATAAGCCCGATACCGCGCACGTCGCCGATTATCGGGAATTTTTTTTGCAAAGTCCGCAAGCCGCTCATAAGCTGTTCGCCGCGAGCTTTGGCGTTGCCCATAAGATTATGCTCCGCAATGTAGTCAAGTACTGCAAGTCCCGCCGTCGAGGAAACGGGATTGCCGCCGAGCGTCGAGGCAGCAGGGCGCGTGTAGGTGTCGGCGATTTTCTTCGTGGCGATAAACGCGCTGATAGGCTGCCCGTTGCCCAGAGCTTTGGCGACGCTCATAATGTCGGGCGTTACGTCGAAGTTTTCAATCGCGAACATTTTGCCCGTGCGAGCAAAGCCCGTCTGAACCTCGTCGACAATCAGCAACGCGCCGTATTTGGCAAGAATCTCCTTGACGCGCTTGAAGTAGCCTTTTGGCGGCACGACGATACCGGCGTTGCCCTGAATCGGCTCGGCAAGCAACGCGGCGGGGTGTCCCGAAGTCGCACTTTGGATAATCGTCTCCACGGCGTCCGCGCAGGCAAGGTCGCAAGTGGCGGGGTTCTTGTTGAGCGGGCAACGATAGCAGTAAGGGTTGGGCGCGAAGTTTATCCCGCCGACGGGACTTGGGTCGGTGCGCCACATGCCGATTCCCGTCAAGCTCAGCGTTAATTTCGTCCGCCCGTGCAAGCCGCTCTGCAACGCGAGGAACTCCGAGCTTTTGGTATAAATCGTCGCGAGCATAAGGGAACCTTCGTTAGCCTCCGTTCCCGTCGAGCAGAAGAAACACTTTTGCAAATCGCCCGGCGTAACCTGCGCGAGCCGTTCGGCAAGCTTAACAAAGTTCTCCGTCAGATAAATGTTGCAGACGTGTTGGAGCGTGCGAATCTGCTCAATCATGCGCTCGGTAATGGCGGGGTTGCAATGCCCGCAGTTAATCACGGAGACGCCCGAATAACAATCGAGATATTTTTTTCCCGTCGTGTCGAAGAGGTATTGCATATCGCCGCGCACGAATTGGGGCGGGTCGGAGTAAAAGTGTCCGAGGCAGGGCATGATGTATTCGCGCTTCATATCGATAATTTTTTTCGCGCCGAGGTATTCCAAATCAACCACTCCCGAAGAATTTTTGCAAAGCGTAGCACATTGCCAACCCGTTGGCAAGTTGCACAAGCGACGGAAAATTTGCGACGGCATTGCGATTTGCGGAGCCGCTGTTTTCGTGCGGCAAGGCAAAATTTGTTGACGCGGCAGGATTTTCCTTTGGCGCGGCAAATAAGCACAGCGATTGACAGAAATTTTTGAGCCATAATTATATTTTGGGAGGGATCACTTTGAGAGAGTTGGACGTTAAACTCATAACCGAGAACGTCGCCGAAATGTGCAAGGAGGCGGCGTATTATTTGCCCGACGATGTTTATCGCGGACTCAAACGCGGGCGCGAAACCGAACAGTCGCCGGTCGGTCGGATTGTCCTCGACCAAATCATCAAGAACGCCGAAATTGCGCGGGCGGAGGATCGTCCCTATTGCCAAGATACGGGCATGACGATTATATTCCTCGAAGTCGGGCAGGACTTGCACATAGTCGGCGGCAACCTTGAAGACGCCATTAACGCGGGCATTGCCAAGGGCTATACCGAAGGCTACCTGCGCAAGTCGGTCGTCGGCGAGCCGCTGTTTAATCGCGTCAACACCAAGAACAATACGCCCGGTGTCATCTACACGCAGATTGTACCGGGCGACAAGCTCAGCATTACCGTCGCGCCCAAGGGCTTCGGCTCCGAAAACAAATCGGGGATTAAAATGCTCGTCCCTGCCGACGGCGTGCGCGGCGTCAAGAAAGCCGTCATGGAAATTATCCTTCACGCCAGCATGAATCCTTGCCCGCCAATGGTCGTCGGTATCGGCATAGGCGGAACTATGGACAGAGCCGCGTTGCTGTCGAAAAAGGCTTTGACGCGCTCAATCGACGAACGCAACCCCATGCCCGAATACGCCAAGCTTGAGCAGGAGCTTCTCGACATGATTAACTCGACTGGCATCGGACCGCAGCTCGGCGGCACGACTTCAGCTTTGGCAGTCAATATCGAATGGGCACCCACGCACATTGCGGGCTTACCGGTTGCTGTCACGATTTGCTGTCACGCCATGCGCCACGCTCACCGCGTACTTTAAAGCCCTTTCGTTCGTTAAGCAAAAGGGCGCAAAGTCAACTTGGCGGCTCGTCGCGCTGATTCGGCTTATCGTTATTCTTACGTTTAAAATCTACTTTCTTTGCGCACCCAAAGAAAGTAGCAAAGAAAGGGTGCCTCGCAGGGGC
>CALFJE010000140.1 GCA_937877545.1 uncultured Selenomonadales bacterium
GGTCAAGGAGGGCGACACGGTAGAAATCGGCTTCGACGGCAAGCAATTCACCTTCACCGCCAAGACGCCCGTCAAGCTCGAAAAATAAATCTGCGCGCGCGAGCAACGTGGACGGCGGCGGCGGTAGAGGCTCTGTCAAGTCAAGGTTTCGATGCCAACTTCGGCGCACGTCCGCTTAAACGCCTCTTGACGCACACGGTCGAGACCGAACTTAGCAAGCAGATAATATCGGGCGCGGTCAAGGAGGGCGACACGGTAGAAATCGGCTTCGACGGCAAGCAATTCACCTTCGACGCCAAAACGCCCGTCAAGCTCGAAAAATAAATCTGCGCGGGCAACGTTTAATCCCCGTCGAACATGGCGGGGATTTTTATTGCCTTTCGAGGCGCGGACGATTATACTTTCCAAAAATATTCGGAGGAGATGAATAGTAATGGACGAACGGAAGGAAAACATTCGGTATTGCGCATTGCTCGGCGTGCATACGATGATGCTTTGCCCCGCGATTAACTTCGTCGCGCCATACCTCGCCGCCGCGCAGGTTTCCAACAGCAATATCGGTATCTTGGTAGCGGTAAGTTGCTTACTGGCGGTCGTGTTCCAACAGATATTCGGGCGCATGGTCGACAGGAACTTAATCGACGGAAAAAAGCTCCTGCTGTTCATGACGGCGTTGTTGACGGTGGCGGCATTCTCGCTGGTATTCGTGAACGTCGGCGGGCTCAAAGCGATAATCTTCGGCGGGCTTTACTGCATTACGCTGACCATGATGCCGATACTTTACTCGTTCAGCTTCTTTTATCAGAATAAGGGCGTCTCGGTCAATTACGGCGTGGCTCGCGGTTGCGGGTCGATGAGCTACGCCGCGTGTTCGGTAGTGCTCGGCTTCCTCGTGGCGAATTTGGGTACCGGTGTCGTCCCGATAAGCTATGGGCTCTTGGGCGCGGCACTCTTCGCGATACTGCTTACTATGCCCACGCTCAAAGGCACCGCGTCTGGTTCAGCCTCGCCGACGCAAAGCAGCTCGCTCAAGCTGTCGATGTTCCCCGCCTTCCGCATGATGCTTATCGGGCTTAGCCTCGTCATGCTCTTTCACAATATGCTGATGACTTATTTTATCTACGCGATTGAACACGTCGGCGGCGACAGTTCCAATCTCGGTGTGGCACTGGGTATCGCGGCGGCTTTGGAAATTCCGATTCTGTTCCTCTACACGCGCATTAAAGGCAACACGCCCTCCAAATATTTCCTGACGGCGTCGGGCGTATTCTTCTTTGCCAAGGCGGCTCTGTTCATAGTCGCGCAGTCCGTCATGATGATTTATCTGATTCAATGCCTGCAGATTGTATCTTACGGCTTAATGGCGGCGGCGCGTGTCTACTACGTCGACGAGGTTGTCGGCAAAAAATACGAGACGACGGGACAAGCCTACATGTCGGCGACGGAGACGATTGGCATAGTGCTGGGCAGTATCCTTGGCGGCTTCCTTATGCAGGGGCTTGGCGTTGAGGCTCTTCTTTGGGGAGGAGCCTTGGCGAGCCTCGTCGGTATGGTTTGCATGATTTATTCCTGCAACGCCAAAAGATAACAGCCTCAAAAAAATTATCCCCCGCGCAGATTTACGCGAGGGATTTTTTTGTCAATGCCCCGACTTTTTGAATCGCCCGCCCACAATGTCATTGACGGGGTAAATCGTGATAAAGGCGCGTTCGTCCATATCAAGCACGATGTTTTTAAGCTTGTCGACTTCAAGGCGCGTCACGACGCAATACAGAATCTCCTTGCTTTGACGGGTGTAACCGCCCTCGCCGCGCAGATTTACGCGAGGGATTTTTTTTGTCAATGCCCGGACTTTTTGAATCGCCCGCCGACAATATCGTTGACGGGATAAATCGTGATAAAGGCGCGTTCGTCCATATCAAGCACGATATTTTTTAGCTTATCAACTTCAAGGCGCGTGACGACGCAATACAGAATCTCCTTGCTTTGACGGGTGTAACCGCCTTCGCCGTGCAGGAGCGTCACGCCGCGCCCCAACTTGGCGTTAAGCTCGTCGGTCAGCTCGTAGGGGATATTCGTCACAATCATAATCGCGTACATTTCGTCGAGCCCCTTGATAACCACGTCAATCATCTTGGAAATCACGAAATAGGCGAAGAGCGAATACATAGCCTTATCCCAGCCGAAGAGCAAGCCCGCGCCGCTCAGGATAAACAGATTTATGAACATGACGACTTCGCCGACCGACCAGATGGTTTTCTTGTCGACGATAATCGCAACAATTTCGGTGCCGTCAAGGGAGCCGCCCGCCCGCATAATCAGCCCGACGCCGATACCGTCGATTATGCCGCCGAAGATAGCCGCCAGGAACGGATCATTGGTAACCTTATCGAATTGCCCGATGACCTCCGACCAGACGCTAAGGAAACAAATCGCCACAATCGTAGCTATGACGAAACTTTTGCCGATTTGCTTATAGGCGAGCCACAGGAACGGGATATTGAACGCGATTAAAAAGACGCCCAGCGGCAGCCCCGTAACGTATTGCGCCATAATCGACAAGCCGACTACGCCGCCGTCGATGACCTCGTTGGGGATAAGGAAGAGTTCAAGCCCGACCGCCGCTATCACCGCCCCGACGCAAAGTTGGATATATTTCTTCACGTAAGCGGAAATGTTACTGCGTGGAATTTTTTTATCAGTCAAGATTACCACCTCCGCACGATTATAAAGTATCCTTAAGGCGTGCGCAATGAATTTTGGCTGTGACGCAGGAATTTCAATCTGCGCGGCAAATAAGGCTGTAGTTTTTTTATCGAGGGGGAGATGAGATGCTCAGAGCCTACGACGTGACGGAATTGCGTTCGGGCATGAAAGTCGGGCGTGCCGTCAAGGATTGGGACGGCAAAGTTATCATCAAGGAGAACGTCAAACTTACAAGCGAGTTGCTCGACCGTCTGCGCGGCAAAAACGTTTTCACGGTATATATCGACGTGACGCCCGAAGACTACATATCGGTCAAGAGCAAGCAGGAACACCTGTTGGATACCAAATACGTCATGTGCTATCGGGATTGTTTCACGGCGACGCAGAATATTTATTACGGCTTCGCCAACACCGGCAAGTTGGACATGGGCGAGCTTTCCGAGTTCCTGCGCGTCGATAATATATCCGAGTTGTGCGACGACGGCGCGAAGGCTATCACGCAAATTCACAACATGAAACGCGACGGCGACTACGTGATTCACCACGCGCTTAACGTCGGGATATTGGCGGGCATAATGGCGCATTGGCTTGACTTCAAAGCCAAACAGGTCGGCGAATTGCTGATAACGGGCTTGCTCAGCGAAATAGGGAAAATGCAGGTGCCAAAAGGTATCCTCAACAAGACGGGCAAGCTTGACCCCGACGAATTGGCGGAAGTTCAAAAGCACGTCGTTTACGGCTACGCCATGCTGATAAATTCGCCGCTCAAAAACTTAAAGAACGTCTTGCAAGGCGTGTTGCATCATCATGAGCGTTGCGACGGTTCGGGCTATCCGAGTAAGCTTGCGGGCGATAAGATAAGCGACTTCGGCAAGATTATCGCGATACTCGACATTTACGACGCCATGGCGACAAATCGCTCCTATGCCAAGCGCAATTCGCCCTTCGACATCATAAAGGTTTTGTATACCGACGCGGTGGCGGGCAAATTGGAAACAAAGTTCGTCGTGGTATTCACGCGGAAACTTTTGCAGGCAATGAACGGCAGTTGGGTGGGCTTGAGCGACGGGCAACGGGCTAAGATTGTTTACATTGACGATTCACGCGTCACGAATCAACCGGTGGTGCAAACCGCCAATGACGAGTTCATCGACCTCAATCGCCGCACGGACTTAAAGGTTGACGTGCTCCTCACCGCCAACGAGGTTTGACGCCGCCTCTTTGCCAAAGAATATCTGCGGTAATTGCAAACCTTTGTCACAAGGGAGGAATTGATATGAAACGGCTTATCCTAATCTGCGCGGCTGTCTTGATGATATTCGTCCACGCGCTTGCCTCCGCCTATATCGGCAATTCAAACAGCGGCAAGTTTCACTACGCCGACTGCCCAACCGTCGCCAAGATGAACCCCGCCAATAAAGTTTTCCTCAACACCCGCGAAGAGGCGATTGGTGCCGGCTACATTCCCTGCAAACGTTGCAAGCCTTGAGGTGTCGTTATGAAAATTATTTTTATGGGGACGCCCGACTTTGCCGTGCCGAGTCTTGATGCCGTTAAGCGGGACGTTATTGCGGTCGTCTCTCAGCCCGACCGTCCGAAGGGGCGCGGGCATAAACTCCAACCCACGCCCGTTAAAGCCTTCGCGCAAGCCAACAATCTGCCCGTCCTCCAACCGAACAAGGTCAGAGAAATTATCCCGCAAATCGCCGCGCTGGAGCCGGATTTAATCGTCGTGGTCGCCTTCGGACAAATCCTCCCGCAAGCCCTCCTCGACGTCCCGAAGCTCGGTTGCATTAACGTACACGCCTCGCTGTTGCCGAGGTATCGCGGCGCGGCTCCCGTTGAGTGGAGTATCATACGCGGCGAAAAGCTGACGGGCGTAACTACCATGCTCATGAACGCGGGGCTTGATACAGGCGACATGCTCCTAAAGCGCGAAGTTCCAATCGGCGAAGATATGATTCTGCCCGAATTGCGCTTGCAACTCATGACGGCGGGCGCGGAGCTGTTGGTCGAGACGCTTAACCGCCTAGCCGACATTGAGCCGATTAAGCAGGACGATTCGCTGTCAACTTACGCGCCGCTGCTCAAAAAAGACACGGGACTAATCGATTGGCGGCAACCTGCGCGGGCGATACACAATCTGGTACGCGGACTTTACGGCGGAGCGCGTTCGGGCAAGTACAAGATATGGCGGACGCGGCTCACCGAGGAAACTTTGGCTCCCGCGCAGATTAAAATCGTCGGGCAACGGCTGTTCGTCGGCACGGGTGACGGCTCGCTTGAGATTTTGGAAATACAGGCTCCGAACGCAAAAAAACTTGCCGCCGCAGATTTCCTACGGGGCAACAAAGTTGGTGATTCTTTTTGGACGAACGCATAATCGCCACCACGGAGCTTGCCACCGACGATTGGCAATATTCCCTGCGTCCGCGCAGATTGAGTGAATACATCGGGCAGGACAAGGCTAAGGCTAATCTTGCGGTGTTCGTGCAAGCCGCCCTTAAGCGTCGCGAGGCTCTTGACCACGTGCTCCTTTACGGTCCGCCGGGCTTGGGCAAAACCACTCTTGCCGCCATCATTTCCAACGAGTTGGGCGTCAATTTCCGCCAGACCTCCGGACCGGCTATCGAACGTGCCGGCGACCTTGCCGCCATTCTTACCAATCTCCAAGACCGCGACGTTTTGTTTATCGACGAGATTCACCGCCTAAGCCGCCAAGTCGAGGAGATTTTGTATTCGGCTATGGAGGATTTCGCGCTTGACATCATTATCGGCAAAGGTCCGAGGGCGCGGAGCATTCGCGTCGACATTGCGCCGTTTACGCTGATTGGTGCCACGACCAAGGCGGGTGCCCTGTCGCCGCCGCTCCGTGACAGATTCGGAGTTATCAGCCGCCTTGAGTACTATTCCGTCGACGCGCTGATTGAGATTATTACGCGTGCCGCGCAGATTTTGAAGATACCGATTGAGCCGAACGGAGCCGCCGAAATTGCCCGTCGTTCGCGTGGGACGCCCCGCATTGCCAATCGTTTGCTTAAGCGTGTCCGCGACTTCGCGCAGGTTGAAAGCTCCGCGACCGTCACAGACGACATTGCAGACCGTGCGCTTGTTGCCTTGGAGGTTGACCGCGCAGGGCTTGACCACACCGACCGCCGCCTCCTTGACGCCATGATTCACAAGTTCGGCGGGCGTCCCGTCGGATTGGATACGCTTGCCGCCTCTATCAGCGAGCCGCGTGAGACTATCGAGGACATTTATGAGCCGTATCTGTTGCAACTGGGCTTTATCATGCGGACGCCGCGAGGACGTGTCGTCACCGAGGCGGGCTATCGTCACATGGGCGTTGCTTATCCCAAGACCGTTGCCCCCAATCTGTTTGAAGACTGAACCGCCGAGCGTGGCGGTTTTTTTATTCGTCGATGTCAACGTCGATAATGCCCGCCGCGTAGGGCGCAATCGCGTAGTGTTGGAAGATAAAATGCACGTGAAGATTCTCGTCCCAATAAAAATCGCGGGGCAATTCCTTAAGCGG
>CALFJE010000141.1 GCA_937877545.1 uncultured Selenomonadales bacterium
ATCGCGCAGGTCAAACGGCTCGCAAGGTCGGAGGTCGTGGCGGTCATGAGCGGCAATTTCACGCAACGCGGGTCGCCTGCCCTCCTCGACAAGTGGACGCGGGCGCGGCTTGCGGTCTTGGGCGGCGTCGATTTGGTCTTGGAATTGCCGTTCGCGTCGGCGGTGCGCAGTGCTCAAGATTTTGCACGCGGCGGCGTAAGACTGCTTGAAAGCCTGGGCGTCGTCGATACGCTGGCCTTCGGCTCGGAGGTCACGGATATTAGATTACTAAAATCGGCGGCGGCGGCGTTCGAGGAAAAATCCTTCGCGGCGAATCTGCGCGGACTCATGACGGCGGGCACGTCCTACGCGGCGGCAGTCACGCAAATTTTATCCGAAGTCACGCGGCTCGACGAAAAGCTCCTGCGTCAACCGAATACGATTCTCGCCGTAGAATATCTGCGCGCCCTGCCCGAATCAATCGCGCCGTTGCCAATCGCACGCGTCGGGGCGGCTCACGACGATTTGACGTTGCGGGCGGAATTTTCAAGCGCGTCGGCAATTCGAGCGGCTCTGTACGAAAATCCTCCGCCGTGGCAAAAGATTTCCGCGCAGGTTTCAGCCGATACCTTAACCGTCCTCCGCGCAGAGAAACTTGCGGGGCTTGTCGACGAAAATCTGTTGTTGCGTCCAATCTTGGCAAAGCTCCTGACTTCGCGAGCCGAGGAGCTTAGGCAAATCTTCGGCATGACGGAGGGCTTGGAATATCGCTTGATGAACGCGGCGGCGTCCGAAACTTTATCGGAACTCGTGGCGACTTTGGTCGGGCGACGCTACACCGCAAGCCGAATCCGCCGATTGCTCCTGCATTTCCTGCTGAACGTGACCTCCGCGCAGATTGCCGAACTTGACGCGGCGACATGCGCCAGAGTCTTAGCCTTCAACGAACGCGGGCGGGTACTCCTTAAAAAAATAACCGCGCCTATCGTGACAAAGCTCACAAAACATTTGAATCAACGCGACCTGCGCGAACGACGACGACCGCTTGAGCCTTACCAACGGCTTTTGATGCTCGACACGACGGCGACGAATATGCGCGGATTATTATTCGCTCCGCCGCGCCCGCCAATGACCGATTTCACGACGCCGCCCGTATTCGTGCAATGATTTACTTGACACCAAAAAACGGCTCGTCTATAATCGGCGTTGTTGTTGAACTTTTAACAGGGAGGTGTCGGGCTTGAAGAGGACTTTCCAGCCGAACACACATTGGCGCAAAAAAACGCACGGCTTCCGCGAACGCATGAAGACTAAAGGCGGGCGGCTTGTCATAAAAAGACGCCGTCAGCGTGGCAGAAAAGTGCTTACAGCTTGAGGGTGCGACAGGTCACTAATCGGAGTGACCTTTTTTTTAGCTTATCGGCGCGGCGGAGGTTAGCAGATGTTCAACTTGAGCAAGGCGGAAATATATCGCGGCAAGTACGACTTCAACGCGGTACATTCGCACGGTCGGGCGTTCGCCAATCACGCACCGGTTATCCCGGTCGTCAACGACGAACGCTGTAACGGCGCGGCGGAGGTTAGCAGATGTTCAACTTGAGCAAGTCGGAGATATATCGCGGCAAGTACGACTTCAACGCGGTACATTCGCACGGTCGGGCGTTCGCCAATCACGCA
>CALFJE010000142.1 GCA_937877545.1 uncultured Selenomonadales bacterium
CCGCCGCCTTAATCAGAATAAAAATCGCCAGCCCGACGACACTGCCCACGATTGAGCCGTTGAGCCGTATCCAGACGAAATCTTGTTCCGCCTTATCGTAGACCAGATTGTTGAGTTGTTCCTCGGTGAGCTTGTCGAGCGCGGATTTGGCGACGGTGCCGACCAGCGGTTGAGCGTGAAGTGCCGCCCGCGCCGTCAGTTCGTCGAGGAATTTTTCAAACGCCGCCCGCGACGCCGTATCCTCGCGCAGGAGCTTCAGGAAGTTTTCGTATTCGTCATTGAAGATTTTAATCAGCAGGACGCCCAAACTTTTGCCGCTCAGCTTTGACGACTTCGACGCCTGCGCCTTAGCCAGTGCCTCTTCCACGTCGACGGTTGCGATTTGGCTTTCCAGGTGTATCAGCGCGAGTTCAATCGCCTCCTCCAACGGCAAGGCGTTCGCCGCGTCGATTTGTATCCGCTCCACCAAATCCTTGAATTCGGGCGTGTCGCTCAGCTCCGCGATTTTAAGTCGGCATTCGTTGAGCGTGCGCCTGTGCAGTTGCGAATCGGCGGCAAGTTCGTCGAGGAGCTTAAGCAGTTGAATTTGCATGATTCGCGCCGCCTCCTCGAAGTTGACCAAATCCAACATCTGCGCCAGCCCCGCCATAAGGATTGAAAAGCCGCCCATGTTTTTGGTCTTTTCGTTGGCGTATTCTTCGAGGATGGCTTGAAGTTTATCGCAAGTTTCGGGCTTGGCGGCAGTCGAGCGCATAGCCTTGACGATACCGATAAAAATTTCCCTGTCCTTATCGTTGCGCTTGAAGTTCGCGCCGAAGTCGTCAATCAAGCCCTGCGCGGGTATGTCGCGGAGGAGGCGGCGCAATTCGCCGGCGATAGTCTTGGAAAGAGTTTCCTTATTCTGCGCGGCGACGAACTTTTTGACGACGTTAAACAGTTCGGTGACGACGAGCTTGCGGGTAGCGTCTTTGGCAAAGTATTCGACGATACGCGGCATGAGCTTGAAGTCGCCGAGCTTTTTAAAGATGTTGCGTCGGGAAAAGAATTCCTGCTGAACCATGACGACGGAGGCTTTAACGAAATCTTTACGCCTGCGCGGAAGTATGGCGGTATGGAACGGGAAGCCGAGCGGTTTTTTGAAAAGCGCGGTGACGGCAAACCAGTCCGCTATGCCGCCGACGAGTGCCGCCTCCGTCACGAAAAGGAAGCCCTCCGCCGCGACGTTGCCGGGGAACGTGACCTTAAGCCCGACCGCCATTACAAACAGCAGAGCCGCGCAAAGCAGCGTTGTGTCCGCGTTATTCCATCTGTCCAAAAATTTTCACGACCTTTCCGAGGGCATATACACAGCGAAAGCAGAGGCGCACAGGACGTGCGCCGCCGCGACTTGAAAGCAGGATGCTTTCATAGCGGCACGGGCGGTTTCGGGAGGGCGCGGACGTCCGAACTTCAGACGGTATCCGCCCCACGCGCAGTGGCGACTTTTCTTTGCTACTTTCTTTTGGTCGCTCAAAAGAAAGTAGTTTGCAACGATAAAAATCAGACTTAGCCGAATCAGCGCGACGAGCCGCGCCGAGGATAAATTTTCCGCGAAACCACGCTTTATAAAAAGGGGGGCTGTCTATCGCATAAGGTGTTCCACGGCTTGCGCCACGATAAAAAGAAACATGCCGACAATCGCGCCGCACACCGAGCCGTTGATACGAATCATCTGCAAATCGTCAGCCACATGCCCCTCTACGAATTCGGTAAGCTCATCGTCGCTGAACTTGTCGAGCCGTTCGCGAATCATCTGCGGTATCTGCCCGCGATACTCCTCCAGCAAATTTTCAACAAAATCCTTCATGAGCTTATCGAACTTCCGCCGCAACTCCTCGTCCTTGATGAACTCGTCAATCTTCATGTCGACAAGATAATCAACGGCGTCCTTCCAAATGACGGGCTTGCGCTCAACCTCGACGATAAGCGTACTCTTGGGATTGGCGGCTTGTTGGCGGCGCAACTTCTCCAAAATGCGCGGGTCGGTCTCGCCCTTAATGTTCACGTCCAGCCACGTCTTGATATAGCCCTCCGTGTCAAACTTTTGCAGGAAAAGATTCTTAACGCCGTCAAGGAATTTCGCGGTATTGAGGCTGCCCGCCGCCGACTTCACGAAACCGCCGAAAGTCTTAATCATTTCGTCCGCCGCGTTAGCCGTATCGCTGTCGACAAGCACGCCCGTCGTGTTGAGGACTTTCTCGGCGTCGCTGATTTTCTTTTCAACAGTCTCGTTTAGGATTTGCAAAATCTTTTCGTCGGTCAAATCCATTGAACTCAGCACCAAGGCGCGTCCCGCCGAATCGCCCTCGTAAGCCGTGCGCAATTCCGTTATCTTCTTGAGTATCTCAATCTGCATGTGTTGACTGCGCAAAATTTTATGCCCCGTGTCGAGGAGCGCGATTAGAATTTTGCGGCTGTGCTTATCGCTCGTCACGACTTTAAGCATAGCGTTGAAGAATTTTTGCGCGTCGAGGTTTTTGATTTCCGTCTCCAGAATCGGCGCGACGCCGTGTGCGATATTTTTGGTATCGAGTCTGCCGACCAATTCGCCCATAATCTCGCGCACGAGGAGCTTTGTTTTGGTGCGCCCCTTATTTTGCTCGAAGAAGTCAACCAGCAACTGCGCGGTGTCCTCGTCGCGGACGGTCTCCATGATATTTTTGGTATTGAGCAAATCGGTGCCGACGAATTCAACTATCGCGTCCATGATTCGCCCGCGATTGCGCCGCAGTATCTCCGTATGGAAGCCGATACCCAGCGGCTTGCGGAAAAGCGCGGTCACGCCGAACCAGTCAGCCATGCCGCCTATCGTCGCCGCCAGGAACCCGTGATTTATCAGTCCGAGGATAAAGCCGCCCGTCGCCCCCGTCAATATGAATTTAAGCGGCGATATTTCCGGCAACGTCGTGACTGCCAATACCGCACTCGTCGCCAAGGTCGCCGTCGCCTTTGTTTTGTTCTCCAAAAATGCCGTCACCTCCGTTGCGCATTTTAGCACGAATCCGCCGCCCTGTCTTCAAAAAGTTTTCAGGTAGCAAAAAACCCCCGCTCATCACGAACGGGGATTTTTTTCCTTCAATGGCAGTTTGGCAGTGTGAATTTCTGTTTCTCGAGGAACATTTGCTTTGCGACGTTGATTGTAAGAGCTGTAATGGCTTGTTCACGGGTGATTAACTTTTCAGTCCACCAAGCCTTTGATTTTTCGGGGTAATATACGCCGGTAAGCATAACTTCCATGATACCGAACGGATCATCGGGACTGCCGGAGAGTGCAGGAAAGTCCGAGTGCGAAGACATTGTTATGTCGTTATCGAAGTAGGATTTCATCGGATAACCACGAGTCAACGGTTCAGGAAGTATTTCAAACAACATCGATTGTTCCTTATCGGGGGCATGATGCCAAAGCATTCCTTCGGTGACGTAAATGTTATGCTCTGCCATACGTTTATAATCCGACGGATTGACGCTGTAGATGTGTACCAGAGTATTGCGCATTTCGTCTTTGCCGCCGTTGATAAAAGCATTGACGACGCGAGTGACGCCCTTGTTGCCCATTGAATGTATGTGTATGGTCAAGTCATTTGCATTTGCTTTGTGGATGAGGCAGGTCAGTTCTTCCTCCGACCAGTTGGGAATACCCTGGTGTCCGTCATTGTAGAGCGGCTCGATAAATCCCGTGCCGGTTTCAACAGTGCCGTCCATGAAAAGTTTAATCCGGTTCGACAGGACGTGTTTGGAGGCAAATTTTTTGACGTCGTGAGCTTTTGCCAAAGCTGAATCAACGTCCATCCAGCTTTCGATTTCGTAAGTCGTGCCTAAAATGAAGTGCATATCGCCGGCTTTGTCGAACTGTCGAGCGGCTTTGTAATAAGTGTCGTTAAAAAGGTACGTGGAGAAGCCGTCCGGATACATTGTGTAACCTTTCGGCAACAATATTTGCTCGACTTTTGCCAAGTCTGCTTTCGCCATGTCGACAGAATAGAGGCTTTCGTTGTCCGGGAATGAACGCACGTAATTTTGAGCTTGTTCTTTAAGATAACCGGTCGGAATACCGTTTGAATCAAGTACAATTTCCTCGTCGGCAAAGAACATAGGAATATCGTTGCAAATGGCGTCGAGCCGGTGACGTGTCGGCATATTTTTCAGAAATTCTGATGTGTTCCAACCCATGCCATATACAGCCTTTGCTCCCGTAGATTTTGCCTTTTTGGCGGCGGCGGGAACGATTTCCGTCAGAAACTTTTCGACGCTGTCTGCCCTGTCAATCATCGTTCCGAATGATTCGACGGCATGACTTTTGTCGCCAACATAAATGTATTTGCCATCCTTGACCGCAAACGCTTCTGCAACATGATTTTTTTCCGCAGTGAAAATTTTTCCGTAAACCACGAGGTCGGCAACGATTTTTTTGACAACTAGCAAGCGTACAAGTCCCAATTATGACGCAGATAACCGCAATGCACGTTAAAATCTGTGTGACATTCCTAAAAACCGTTCGTCGCATAAAAAATCTCCCTTTCTGTCGATATGATAAGGCAAAAACCCTCCGACGATGAGCCGAAGGGCTTGTTTTTTTCATCGAGACGATTTTTTAGTTCTCGTAGACATAGCGCAAGGAATTTAAGTTTTCCGTGTTCAGATCCTTGCTGAGTACGCAACCTTTTGAGTTTAACTCCATAGTTTGGCGATTTTGAGCGGAATATTTCTCCCGGTGCGGAATAAATTCGTTATTCGGATTGCCTGTCGCTGCAAAAGCCGCCCATGACGCTTGAACTTGCTTAACAAGATAAACGTCTTCAAATTTTGATTGATATTCAGCCGCAACTTCTTGACCGACGCGCCAATCCACTTGCGTTGCAAAATCGCCGTAAGTATCATCGGTATCGGGACGATTTTTAAGCCATGATTGATAAATTTCCTGCGGAGTGTGTGATTTGTGCATTGCAAGTGCCAGAGAATTTTTTTCAGGCTCTGCGCGGAAATGTTCAAAGAAAAATTTAATTCCACGTGCCGCGCCGTCTTTGAGTGCTTGCAAAGGATTTTTAGGCAAAAATTTCCCGTCGCATGTAGGAAAAGCATAATTGCTTTTCGGAAAAGATTTTTTGCGGCGGGCGTAACAGTCAGCAACATACAGGAAATGGAACCGGCACTTTCGCCAAAAATCGTCACGTTGTCGGGGTCGCCAGCGAATTCAGCTATAATCAAAACTCACCAAAACAACATCGCTTGCCGCCGCAAAATTACTTCCGTAGCGTTTCCAAATGTTTATCGTCAAGCAATCTTCACTTTGCGGAATTTCAGAGGCATCGGCTATAGGGTCGCTGATTTGAATCTCCTTAAAGCCGAATTTTTTCGCGTCGAAAGATTTATTTGACGGTTTTAACGGTTGAGGAGCCTGCCAGCGCAATTTTCCGACGGGCGGTTGAGCCTAAGGGATACCGAGCCACGTTTTTACGCCGTTTTTGTCGATAAAGCCGTTGAATTTGCCGTAGCGAGTCTTGACCGTGCAATTATCGGCGGCAAAAACTTTGTCGGGCAAAATTCCGAGCGTATTGACTGCCAAAAAACTCATCGCCGTGCCTTTGATAAAATCTCTGCGCGTTAAGTCTTGAAACAGCCTCACAACCTTTCATGGCAATATCTGTAAGTCAAAGTATCATGAAAAAAACGCCGCGCAGATTTTGCACGACGCCCAAAAAAGTTTCGGTCGAATTATTTCTTGGCTTTCTTTTCCTTGATACGCGCCGCCTTGCCCGTGAGCTTGCGCAGATAGTACAGCTTGGCACGACGAACCGCGCCGCGACGCACGACTTCAATCTTGTCGACGCGGGGGGAATGCACAGGGAACATGCGCTCGACGCCCACGCCGTAGGAAATGCGGCGGACAGTGAACATTTCGCGCACGCCGCTGCCGTGACGCCCGATAACCACGCCCTCGAAAATCTGAATGCGTTCGCGATTGCCCTCAACGATTTTTGCATGGACGCGAACCGTATCGCCCGGCGCGAATTGCGGAATGTTATCGCGGAGCTGTTCTTGTTCAATCAGTTCAATTATATTCAAGTTAAGTCCTCCCATCTTTGCCCGACGTTCTTGCCCGCACGCAGAGGAACGCCTCAACAGTTTGCAAAGTCTAACATAAAATTTTTGCCGCTGTCAAGTTGACAAAAGCCGCGATTTGTAGGATTATACGGGCGTTGAAAATTGAATACGGATTGGGTCGAGTGGCGCAAGCCTCAATAGGGAAGTCGGTCAAATGCCGACACGGTCACGCCACCGTAGCGGGGAGCAAATCTGCATTTATGTCACTGGGGAAACTTGGGAAGGCGCAGACAAGTGAAGATCCGAAGTCGGGAGAACTGCTCGATTAACAATCACCGTTTGACCTGCGAGCGACAGGAAGGGGATTCAAAATTCTTTTGTATTTCCTGCGCCCGCAACGTGGGATTTTTTCTTTTAACGCGGCGAAAAGTTTTCTCCGTCTCGGAGAGGCATTGCTCATACATTTCACTTGCTGAGGAATCAGCGGCTCCCGTCAAGTCGGCAGGAGTTATTTTTTTACTCCACATGCCGCCCCAACGAAAGCCGCCGCTTAAATCAATCCGAGGAAATTCTGAGTTGGTGAACCGCGCTCCGCTCCACGTCTATATCCGATTCGGTGCGCAGGAACGTTTCAAAGGTCTCGTCGGTTTTGGTGTTTACCGCCTCCACGTGCACGCCCGACGCGTCTACCTTGAACGTGACTTTTATCGGCGTATCGCGGCTGGTATTGGGCGGCAAGTTCACTACCAGCTCGCCCAAAAGTTTGACGTTGTGCGCGGGGTCGGTCGCTTGAGGGTTGCCGTCCTCGTCCACGCAAGGTATCAACGCGTCGTCCGTCGACATGTTCTCGAACGCCCTAAGCAATACGCGCTCCTGATTGTCCTCCAGCGGATAGTAAGTCTTTGAAAATACCGCCGGCATTTTCTCGCCGATTTTGATGAAGTTTTCCAAAACGTATTTGTGCTTCGCGCCCTTGGTATCCACGACGCCCGGACCGAACGAGCGCGGCGTTTGATCCTCCACGGTGAACTTGGACGTAAGCTGCTCGGCATGAGACGTTTCGCCGCCCGACGTTTCCTCGCCCTCGGAAGGCGTGCCCACTTCCTCAACCAACATGCTGGCGTAAATCGCCGCGCCCTTGGCAACCGCCTGGTCAGGGTCGTGCTGCTGAACTTTGCCGGGGAATTTCGCCTCCACCGCGTTGATTATCATCGGCATATACGTTGAGCCACCCACCAACAGCACCGTGTCTATCGCCTCGGCGGGCACCTTTTCCAGCGTCGCGTCGACGAAGTTCATCGTCTTTGCCACTATGTCCGATGTCATTTGCTCGAAGTCCGCACGCTTGACAGTGACCTCCGTGCGCGAGCCGTTCACGTCGATTCGCACCTTAGCCGATTGTTTCTTGCTTAGCTTGCGCTTAGCCTCCTCGACTTTGGAGCGGATGTCTTGACGCGTCTCCGCCTCGACCTCTTCGGGCGTTATGCCGTTTTCGTCGCAACACGCGTGCAAAATATGATTATAAAGCCGGTCGTCCCAATCCTTGCCGCCGAGCCTGTCGTCGCCGCCCGTCGCCAAGACCGTGATTTTCTGAACGTCGCGCCCCGAAGAATTTTGCGCCATAGACATTTTAACAACAGTAACGTCGAAGGTGCCGCCGCCGAGGTCGTAAACCAGAATCGTCCTGTCCTCTTGGAATTGACGGGCGCAGTAGCTCAAAGCCGCCGCCGTCGGTTCGTTAATCAAGCTCAGCACGTGAAGCCCCGCAAGCTCGCCCGCCTGCCGCGTCGCCGAACGCTCCTCCAATCCGAAATACGCGGGAACGGTTATAACCACGTCCTCTATCGTCCCGCCTTGCGCCTCGACCAAATTTTTAAGCCGCGTCAAAATCAGTGCGCTTATCTCCACGGGCGTATAAGTCTTGCCGTCGAATTCGTAGGTGCGGGTGTCGCGCTTGCCAATCTCGCGCTTAACGAATTGAACCACGCGGTCGCCGTCGGTCTCCACGTTTTCCTTAGCTGCCTGTCCGACCACGACGTTATTTTCGTTCTCGAAGAAAACCACGCTCGCCACGGTATTTGAGTCGTCCTCGTTGTTGCGGATGACTTCGGGGTTGCCGTTCGAGTCCAAATGCGCTATGCAAGAGTAGGTCGTGCCAAGGTCAATGCCGTATGTGCTCATAAAATCTCTCCCTTATTCGGTACGTATCAATTCGGATTTTTTACCGGCGGCGTTGGCGTCGTAAACGTAAACGTCGACGAACTCGCGATAAAGCGGTCGCCCGTTACGAATGACGCCGGGGCGTCGGCTGTGGGCTATGGTGTTGTGCAAATTCTTATCGGCGGTCGCCACGGTGTTTACGATTTTGGTAAGGAGCGGGCGGCGTTGTTCGCCCACTTTGGACGTAAATATTTCCGCGTCGTATTCCGCCAAGATGTCTTCCAGCTCGTCGAACATGAGCCGCAACGTCCGCCTTAATCTGCGCGGAATTGATTCGTCCGCCAAAAGTTTCCGATACTCGACGCAAACCGTTGCCACGGATTTTAATATCGGCGTGAATTGTTCGCCGCGCTGTTGCTCTTTTAACGTCTCCAATTCGCGTTGCATACCCAGCCGCACTTGATTTTGAAAGTTCACGTTTTCGCGCAAGCTCTGTACCAGTTGCCGCGAATTTTTTTGTTGAAGTTCCAAAATCTTTTCGAGTGTCGCCGCCGCTTGCTCCGAGGTTGCCTCCGCCGTTTCGAGTTCCGTTTCCAATTTACCGACCTCCCCGCCAAGCATTAACGAGTTCACGAGCCGCAAGCCGGGGATTATCCGCGCCCGCCACCGCCGACACCACGAAGAATCCGCCAACGCCCGTCGCGGCAAGGGCGGGAATGTCTTTGAGCTTGACGCCGCCGCCGACCACCGCCGGTATCGGACAATTTTTGACGAGCGCGGCAATTTCGTTGAGCGTGATAATCGCGCCCGCGTCGCTCTTCGTATCGGTAGCGTGCAACACCCCGACGCCGATATAATCAACCTGCGCGGTGTCGACGCCCGTAAAAGTGCGTGCGCTCAGCCCGACGACAGAATCCGCGCCGAGGTATTTTCTGCAGACTTCGACGGGAATATCGCTCTGCCCCACGTGCACGCCGTCGACTTTGATACCCGCCTCGCGTGCCGCCAATGCAACGTCGAGCCGGTCGTTAATCAAAAGCGCAACCGTATCGCTCTTGCCGAGGTCGCGAATAACCCGCGCAGATTTATCCAACGCGGCAATCAGTTCGCGGGCTGTGGCGACTTTGGAGCGGATTTGCACGCAAGTAAAGCCCTCGTCGACAGCCGCCGCCACGACCTCCTCGACGGGGCGCGTACAATTTTCCTGCCCGATAACCAAATAAGCCGATACGTCCAATCGCTCGCGAATGCTCATCTTCTGCCTCCCAAGCGTCCTATCGTGTCGCGAATCCGCGCCTCGACGGGTTTGGGCTTGACTTCGGGATTGGGACTCTGCGCGGCGGGCTTTTCGTTCAATGCCTCGTTGAGCCTGTCGATTTTGCCCTCCATCATGCCGGTAAAGCCGGGGCGAATGTCAGCCTTCAAGACGACCTCGGTGCGAATGCCCTTTTCCGCCAAAACGAACGTCGCACGCTTGACGACCGCCATAACCGCATCCCAATCGCCCTCAAGCTCCGTGAACATCGAAGTCGTCTTATTGGGCAAGCCCGATTCGCGAATGACCTTGACGACCTCGGCGACGTGTTTGCTAAGCTCCTCGCCCGTGCCCACCGGTGCAATCGCTACCGCTATCAGCGTATTCATTTTATCACCCCAAAATATTTTTAAGTTCGGGAGACTGCATGGAGAAATCGAACATGTTTTCCATAGAGCCGACCACGCGGAAGTTATCGGCAACCTCTTGAGCCGTCAACTGATACAGGGCGTCGAGGAAATAAACCTTGAAAGTCGCGGGGGCTTCCGTTTTAGCCGCCGCCATGTTGCCCGCCTGATTAAAACTGGTCGTCGCCGTCAAAGCCGCGATAAAGGGCGTGGCAACCGTCAGATAAATCGCCATGACGCCGCCGAGCGCACAGCCGCTGCCCGTTATCTTGGTGAACAGCTCCGAGCCGCCCGCGCAGAGGATTGACGCTTTGCCGTCGGTGACCAAATCCTCCTCGCCCGAAACCGCGACCGCCCCGCCCGTGAACTTGGCAAGCGCAACAGCCGCCGGCTTAGCCGCAGAGACTTTTTCCGTCGAATCGACGCCGCGAACGGTGCCGCCCGACTCAACCAAATCCCACAGCTTGGCGAGCGCAATTATCTCCGAGGCGTTCCCGCGCACGAGTGCCGGCTTGAAGTCCTTAAACTGCTTAAGGAGGTCTGTGCGCAAGCTGGATAAACCGATGCCGACGGGGTCGAGCACCCAGGGCTTTTGATTGGCTTGCAATGCCCGCACGACTTTGGGCAACGTGTCGACGTAGAAGGGCATAGCCGTGCCCATGTTGATGTAGAACGCGGGCGCGATTTGCGCGATTTGTGCGCACTCGTCAGCCAGATAGAGCATAGCCGCCGAGCCGCCGACCGCCAGTTGTGCGTTCGCCACGAAGTCTTGAGTTACGGTGTTGGTTATCGACGGGGCAAGCGGATTTTGTTGGCGCACCGCCGCCACCGTCTTGGCTATCGCCGCTCGAATTTCTGTTTCCGTCACGTGTATTCCTCCCTCGAAAAATTATTTTCAGCCGCTTAACGCAAAAGGACGATGCCTCACGCATCGCCCTTGGGAATTTTCAATGTTTGGTGACGCCTAAGGGATTCGAACCCTTGAACCCGCCGTGAGAGGGCGGTGTCTTAACCACTTGACGAAGGCGCCTAATCACTGCGCCGCATATTACCACAGCTTTAATTGTTCGTCAAGCCGAATTTAAAATTTGCCAAAACCGTTGCCGCTTATTGCCATTACGCTTGATTATGATATGCTTTAAAAATTTTTAATGTTCCCCAATGCGATACCGTTTACAGCAATGCCCCTTACGTTTCGATAAGCGCGGGCTCCGGCAACGATACGATTGTCGGGCGTTTCGGCGATTCGTCAATATCGGGCGGCGCGGGAGCCGATTTGGTCAGCATGACGGGCGACGCAGACAGAGCCACGATTAACGCGGGTACAGGCAACGATACCGTTTACTCCGACGGCGGCGACGGCAGAAATATCTTCCAATACGCCTCGGGCGACGGCGCAATGACCGTCAAAGGTGCCTCCGACAATACCGTCAACGTAACGGGCGGCTCCTACGTCTCCATTATCGGCAACGCAAACCCAAGCGTCTCCGTCAACGGCACCTCAGGCAACGATACCATTCAAAACAGCGGTTATAACGTCACAATCGCCGCAGGCACCGGCAACGATTATATCTTCGGCACCACGAGCAATTACGGCGTCGTCTACC
>CALFJE010000143.1 GCA_937877545.1 uncultured Selenomonadales bacterium
AGGATTCTTTGGTCGTCGTCTTAAAGCCCAGTGATTTAAAAAATTCGGGGCGATATTCCACAAAAAAATCCCTCCTGTTATTCGGAGGGGAAAATTTTTATTCAAGCGTCATGGCAATTTCGTCGCAATTCGGGAACTTGGGGCACTCTATGCATTCCTTCCAAATCTTGTGCGGCAAGGATTCTTTGGTCGTCGTCTTAAAGCCCAGTGATTTAAAAAATTCGGGGCGATAGGTCAGCGTGAAGAATTTCTTAACTCCGACGGCGCGTCCCTCCGCCAAAAGTTGCTTGACGATCTCCGAGCCTATGCCCTGTCGCGAAAAATCGGCGTGGACTGCCATTGAACGCACCTCCGCCAATTCGTTCCACGTCAAGTGCAACGCGCCCACTCCGACGATTTTTTTCGACGCGACCTCCTCGGCGACCACGAACTCTCGCAACGTCTCGTAAAGCGTGCTGTGCGGCTTCGGGAGCATGACGCCTTGCGCCGCGTAGCCCGCTATCAAATCATGCATCTCGTCCACGTCCGCGAACGTCGCCTTTCTGTAGACAAACATTCCACTCACCTTTAACTTTGAATGAACTTGACCGACTTGAAAAACTCCTTGAAGTTGAAATCGGTACTGAAGATTTTGGCGTGCGTATTGCTGAAAACGGGCTTGCGCCAATCGCCATACGTCACCGTCAAACACTTCTCAAAATCGCTCGGCACGGGCAATTCCGTCTTCTCGAAGGGCAAATAAACCGGCTCCTCAAATGCGGTCGCCGGATAGGAGCGCGGCTTGTTATACCAAGTATAGTCGTGCACCTCGCCGACGTATTCCGAAGTCGAGAAATTATCCTTTGCAATGGTGTCAAAGGTAAGGGCTTTTTCCGTGTGAGGCAACTTAAGAATCTCTTCCAATTCATTGCGCGACAACAATATCGACTTCGGATTTTCTTTGAGGGCTTTTATCAAAACGTCGGGCAATGCCATTGCGAACAATAATTCCCGTTCAAGCTCGAAGTTAATTTGTTGTTGTTTATCGGCGAAGGGCGGCACGATGTCAAACGGGAAGACGTCAACCCACATGCCTTGATGAACGTGCGGGCGATCGAGGTATTGAATAAACGTCGTGCGACTGTCCTTGATTTTTATCGTCGGCCACATGGACCACCACATGGGAACTTTCTCGCGCTGGTCGCGCTTAACCAGTTGCAGGAAAGGTTTATCCTGCGCCGCTTCCGGCTCCTCCTCTTCCAATTTGTAATCGTGCCAGGCGTCGACGAAATACGGCTCCTTTATCTCCGACTTGACGACCGCTTTAAATTTTTCGTAGTCGGGGCGGAGCAGGCAAATATCAAGATCGTCGTCCCAAGGAATGAAACCTTTATGCCGCACTGCGCCGAGCAACGTCCCGCTGTAGGCGAACCAACGCAGATTATGCTTTTGGCAAATGCGGGCTATTTCGGCAAGGATATTGAGTTGAACGTTCCAAAGCCTTTTGCGTTGCGTCGTTACTACAAAGCCGTCGCGAATCTCGTCGCGGAATAAATTATCTACAAAAATTTCCTCGCCCGGAAACAACAATTCCTCTCCGAAATTTTTTCTCTCCCCCGCGAGGTTCTGAAGCAAACGATTTTGTTGCTCCAACAACTGATTTTGTTGTTGCATTAAGCGGACTAATTGATTTGTGCTCGGATTTTCGTTTGATTCGTTCAAATAGGCAACTCCTTTCGTTAAAGGATAGATTTAAGAATCTCCACGGTCTTTTTGACACCGGAGCGCGTATCGTCTTTGGGCGTCCAACCGAGGGTGCGGAGCTTTTTATTGTCGAGGACGGCATTGACGGCTTTGGAAAAACCTTTGGCTTGCGCCTCGCTCGGCAACTCGAAAACGACCTTCCTGCCCGCAAGCGAACTGATATACTCGGCAATCTCGCGTAAGGACAGAATCTCGCTCGAATCGGCAATGTTGTATGCCGCGCCGCACTCGCCCTTAAGCAGGCAATACAAAATCCCGCTCACGCAATCCGCGCCGTAGCAGAAGGAGAACCTCGGCAAGCCGTGACTTTTCAGGACAATATCCTCGCCGCGCACGCCGTTCCTTATAAATTCGCTCATCGCCTTGGAATCGTCGAGGCGCATGGTCGCGCCGTAAATCCTGCACGGACGAACAATCACCGCGTCCAGCCCGTGCCCGCTGATATAAGCTTGGCAAAGAGCCTCGCCCGCACGCTTGCTTTCGGGATAGCCGGCGCGGAGCGTGTTGCAGTCAATATAGCCGCAATAATCCTCGCTGAAGATGTCCGTGTCGTTCAGAGCTTTGCCGTAGACCTCGCCGCTCGACAGGAAGACAAACCGCTCAGCCCCGGACTTGACGGCAAACTCCAGCAAATTGTTCGTGCCGATAATGTTCGCCGTAATCGTGTTGACGGGGTCGGTGGCGAACAGGTAGTTATGCGAATTGCTTGCCGCGTGAATCACGTAATCTGCGCGAAAGTCGCCTTCAATCGGCTTGTTGACATCCAGCTTGACGAAAGCGAAATTTTTATCGCTGAGGTAGTCGGCAAATCTTTCGCGGGCGATTTTATCATTGCGCCCCGCCGCGCAGATTGTCACGTTCAGATTGTCGGCGCGATTTTTATGCATGAGGACATCAACGAGCGTCGTGCCGATAAGTCCCGTCGCGCCGGTGAGGAGCAGAGTTTTGCCGGCAAGCTTTTCCCAAGGCAGATTTTCCTCGGCAATGCCCGCCACGTCCGTCGCGTAGAGTTTATGCTTAATGTACATGCCGCCGCCTCACTTGAGCCACTCGGTCTTTTTGGCGACCAGCAAGGCTTTAAAAATCTCAATGTCCTCAACCGTCGTGAGCTTGATATTTTTCTCGGAGCCGGCGGAGAAATAAACCTGCTCGCCCAAATCGAACAGCATGGTATTGGAGGAAACGGCGTTGGTAATGCCGCGCTCCAAGGCAAGGCGGTGCATGGCGCAAATCTTGCCGATAGGGAAACCGTGCGGCGTGTGCGAACGTCTCAACTTTTCACGCGGATAAAAATCGCAGGTCTTGACGCCGTCCTCGGTGCGCATGACGGGTTCGTAGCAGGGCACGGAAGATATTGCGCTGCCGTACTTTTTGGTCGTGACGATACAGTCGGAAATAAGCTCCTCGGAAACCAGCGGGCGAATCCCGTCGTGAATCAAAACGATGTCGTCCGGGGCGTAGTGCTTCTCCAGCTCAAAGACACCGTTGCGAATGGACGCCTGCCCGTTTTCGCCGCCCGTGACGATGTGCTTGAGCTTGGTGATATTGAACTGGTCGGCGTAGGCTTTCAGGACTTGCTCCCAGCCGCTAATGCAGACGACCGCAATCGCGTTGATGTCGGCGTGCTTCTGAAAAGCTTCCATTGTGTAGACAATGACGGGGCGGTCGTTTATCGTAAGGAACTGTTTGGGAATGTTTTGGTGCATCCTTTGACCGGAGCCGCCCGCCAAAATTAAAGCTATGTTCGCCATAAAAATTCGCGGCAAAAAAAATTCGCCGCAATTCACCTCCGTAAGTTAATTAAACGCTTACCGCTTGAAATACTCCGTCCAAGGAATATCCGTGCTGTAAATGTTCGCGTGACTGTGCGTGTAAATTGGCGTTCGCCAGTTGCTGCCGTAACAGCTCGTTAAGACCGAATCATAATCGGCAGGGGCGGGCAATTCTATCCTCTCAAATGGCAAATACGTCACGTTAGTGAAGTCTTTCGAGTGGTAAGACTTATGCCCCTTAGTTAAGCAGTGGTCGCGTATTTCGCCTATGTGTTCGGACATAAAAAAATTTTTGTTCATGAAGCTATCATAAATTCCGCCGCGTTCCCTAAAAGGTCGGCTTAGAAACTTTTTCAACTCTTCATGGCTGATTATGAATTTTTGGTTGTTTTGAATTGCGTTCCTTATCAAGGCGGGGGAGGCTGTCGCCAGCAATAAAATTCCGGCGGTTTCAAAGAAATTGGTTTGCTCTTTCGTAGCGAAGGGCGGCAACGGGTCTAGCGGGAACACGTCCAGCCAAATGCCTTGGTTGATAAAATGGCGATCGGGGTAGTCAATCATTGTCGTGCGGTTATCGCGCAGACGTATTGACGGCCACTGCGTCAACCATTTCATTCCGCGAACTTTTTCCTGCTCTGCCGTCACGAATTGAAACGCGCCCTCTGCGTCGACCGGGGAAGCTCCCTCACTTTCAAAACGGTAGTTATACCACACGTCAAGGAAATACGGCGAATGAACCTCTGTTGCGGCTATTTGACGGAACTTTTCATAGTCGGGGCGAAGCATGGCAACATCAACGTCGTCGTCCCAAGGAATAAAGCCCTTATGCCGCACCGCGCCCAATAACGTCCCGTATAGCGCGAACCAGCGTAAATTATATTTATTGCAGATACGGGCGAACTCGTTTATCAAGCCGATTTGCACGTTCCAAAGTTTTTTCCTTTGGCTGGTGACCAAAAATCCATTGCGCATTTCGTCGCGGTCAATGTTATCGACAAAGCACGGTCGCGAATCATTTATCGAAGGGCGGCGCAACAATTCAATTTCCTCGCGCAGTAAATCGTTCTGTTCGGCAAGTAATTCATTCTGCCGAGTTATCGCCTCAAGCCTGCCTGTTCCCCTTACCATAAAATCACCCTTTAAAATTTTTGAAGTAATCACGGCAAGGAATGTCCGCGCTGTGCAGTTGATAATGCGGCTTCATGTAAACGGGCTTGCGCCAGTCGCCGTAAAAGTCCGTTAAGACCGATTCGTAGCCGACGGGTGCCGGTACCTCTATCGTCTCGAACGGCAACCATACTACGTCCGCGAAGTCCTTAGATTGATAAAACCGTTTGGCAAAAGTCAGGCAATAGTCGCGGATGTCGCCCATGCGCTCCGATATGAAAAAATTCTTGTTCATGAAGTAATCGAACGTCAAGCCGCGTTCCCTGTACGGATAGCCCATGAACTCTTCCAGCTCGGCGTAGTCGATAAACAAATTTTCGCCCGTCCGCATAGCCGCCCTAACTCGCACGGGCGCGGCGGCGGCTACCAATAAAGTTTTCGCCGCCTCGAACAGCAAAGCTTGCTCCTGTGTTGCGAACGGCGGCAACGGATCCAGCGGGAAGATGTCAATCCATATGCCTTGGTTGATAAAATTGCGGTCGGGGAATTCAATCATGGTCGTGCGATTGTCGCGCAGACGGATTGACGGCAACTGCGTCAGCCAACGCCCCTCGTAAGCCCGCTCTTGCTCCGTGGTTATGAATTGAAACGAACCTTCCGCGTCGGACAGGGAAGCTACCTCGCTCTCGATGCGATAGTCGTACCAGACGTCCAAAAAATACGGCTCGCGAATCTCCTCGGCGGCGAAGCGTTGAAACTTATCGTAGTCGGGGCGAAACATGATGACATCAATATCGAAGTCCCACGGTATGAAGCCCTTATGCCGCGCCGCACCCAAGAGCGTCCCGCCGATAGCATACCAGCGCAGATTGTGCCTGTCGCAGACGCGGGCAAACTCCTTGAGCAGATTAAGCTCCACGTTCCAGAGCTTTTTCTTGTGCGTGGTGACAAGGCAGCCGCCGCGTAATTCGTCACGGTCTATGTCCTTGATGAAAGCCTCCATGAAAATTCTCCTCGCCAATCGATTATGCCGCGAATTTTATCATAGCGATAACTAAAACTCAATGCCCGCTTGCGCCGCAACGCCGTTTTGGAACGGGTGCTTGATTAGTTTCATCTCCGTTACCAAGTCGGCGGCGTCAATCAATTCCGGCAGAGCGTCGCGCCCCGTGAACACCAAATGCATTTGCGGCGGGCGAATCGTTATCAGCTCCAAAACCTCCGCCGCGCTCAGCAAGCCGATTTTTGCCGCGCAGTTTATCTCGTCGAGGATTATCAAGTCCCACGCCCCCGATAAAATTTCTTTCCGTGCAGATTCAAACGCCGCCTTAGCCGCCGCCTTGTGTTCGTCGAGGGCGCCCGTGTTCGTGAAGCCGCGCCCCATTTGCCGAACCTCAATTCCCAGCGCGTCCAATGCCGCCAGCTCGCCCGAACGTCGCCCGCCCTTGATGAATTGCAGAATCAAAACTTTCAAGCCTGCGCCCCATGCCCGTATCGCCAAGCCCAAAGCCGCCGTCGTTTTACCCTTGCCGTCGCCCGTATGCATGATTATTAAGCCGCGTCTCAATTTAAAACCTCCTCACACGCGCAAAAGCGTTTCCATTAACGTCAGCATATCGTCGCCGAGCAGCTCCGCGATTTGCAAAACAACATCGTCGCTGTGGTCAACTTTCCGACTGAACTCGCCCGCCACGCGCATAAAGTCCGAAACACTTCGTGCGCCCCGAACACTCAACAGCCGCTCAAAAATCTTGTACATCGTCACGAGCACGCCGAAATTTTTTGTTATGCTCGCGTCTATGCGCCACGGGAATATATGCAAGATAATCTCGTTGACAAGCAAGTTTTCAAGCGGTGTCGCGAATCGGTCAAGCGGAATTCTTTCGCGGAGCGGCAGCGGCTCGCCGTAAAGTTTAGTCGTGACTTGACGCATAAGCCTTTCATGCGCCGACGCGTTGAAGCGTATGCCCGCCAACATCTGCGGTACTTGCCGCGTCATGAAGCTTTCCGACGAATAAACCGCCGCCAATTTCTCCAGAGCCGCGCCGTCCAATCTGCCGCCGTAAAGCAATTCCTCAGCCTTGTCCAAGAAAAAGCCCAGCACTATCAGCCGACGGTCAAGCGTCAATCGCCGCTCCTGCAGTATCGAAATCATGATTAGTTGCACGTCGAATATCAGCGGCGCGAAGTCCTGCGGTATCCCGCGCAGGATATGACACTCGCCCAACCGCAACAGCCGTTCGTCCGCCTTGATGACCTCAAACGTCAACGGCTCCTCGGCAAGCAAAATCAGCTCCGCCGCCAAAGGACACGTCGGCGACAACGCCAGCTCAATGAAATTTTCAAAGCGCGTGATGATTCGCGGGTAGCTCGCACACACCGGCGACAGATACCCCTCGCCGTGCGCCTTCTGGATACTGCACAGATTATCCGCGCCGAGCATCGGGCAAGTGCCGTTTTCGTCCAACAGCAACAAATATCTTTCCGCCGACGGGTCGCGCAACAGGTGTTGAGTTACACCCTCCAACGCGCAATATTTCTCGTAAGTCTTCGCGTCAACGTAAATATTCCAATCGCCCCGACAACATAAGGCTCCGCACCGAGTGCCGTCACATTTGAATTCGCGGACATAGCGCGGGCGGAGGCATAAAATCTTTTCCGACATCGACCGTCACCTTTCGGCTTGTGAATTTTTCTTAGACTATACACCGCGCCCGCCAAAAAATAAAGCGCGATTTTCCTTGCGCAAACGGCGAAATGAATTTATAATGAAAACAAAAGGAGAGTGAGCGCATTGAGTACGGCGCGAGAGAATTTGAAGACGGCGCGGCGAATCGTCATCAAGGTTGGGACGAGCACGCTGGCGCACGCCGATACCGGCAAGCTGAATTTGTATCGAATCGAACATCTGATTCGCGAGATAGCCGATTTGCACAACGCGGGCAAGGAAATAATTTTTGTGAGTTCGGGCGCGATAGCGGCGGGCATGAATAAATTGGGCATCAAAGTTAAGCCGCAGACCATCCCCGAAAATCAGGCGTTGGCGGCGATAGGGCAGGGCGTCCTCATGCACATTTATGAAAAATTCTTCGCGGAATACGGGCAGACTATGGGGCAAGTGCTCTTGACTAAGGAAAACGCCGTCGACGAACACGCCCGCACAAATTCCCGTAACGCCCTGTGTTCTATCCTCAATATGGGCGCGATACCCGTCATTAACGAAAACGACGCCGTCGGGGTCGACGAAATCCGTATCGGCGACAACGATAACCTGTCGGCAATGGTCGCCGCAATGATGAACGCCGAAGTTTTGATTATCCTCAGCGACATTGACGGGCTTTATAACGGCAACCCGAAGGTCGATAAATCTGCGCGGCTCCTCGACGAGGTGGCGGCTATCGATTCGGAGGTCGAACGCATGGCGGGCGGCGCGGGTACCAAGCTCGGTACGGGCGGCATGTTTACTAAAATTCAGGCGGCTAAGCTCGCGACTTCAAACGGCGTCACCATGCTGATAATCAACGGCGCGACCGTCGGGAACTTGCGGCGGGCACTAAGCGGAGAAAACGTCGGCACCGTCTTTCCGCGAAAGGAGGCTTGCTTATGAACGATAACCTTGTTCGCACGGCAACGATTTCCAAGGAGGGAACAATCATGATAAAAAAATTCTTAATAATAATCGGAGTGATACTCATGGCATTGGCGGCACCCGCAGAGGCGGCATTGGCGATTCAAGACAACAGGGCGACGGCGGATTATTGGGTCGGCAAAAATAAATCGGGCGAGGAGGTCTTCGTGTCGACAGCGGATTTGGAAAGGCTCAACCTGCAGATACGGCAGAAAAGCTCCAATACTCTCGTCGACCTCGCGCAATATCCCGCCAAGGTTTACACGCAGTGGCTTAAAAATAAAATCACCGCCACGCTGACAATCGGGCACTTCGATAAAGACGAGGTACCCAAACTCTTCAAGAACGGCGCGGCTCTGACCGAATACAGCTACACCCACGCCAAGCAGAATACTTGCCTGGACGAGTTGCCCGCCGTCTGCGAGGTGCGCTACGCCTTGACGATTAACCGCATAAACCTTAGACTGTTGCCCGAAGACGCCGGCTGGTTCGAGGGTAAGGACGATACCAAGTACAATCAACTGCAAGCCACCGCCCTTGACCCGTGCGAGCCGCTTGCCGTCCTTATCGACAGCAAGGATAAGCAATTCGTCTTCGTCGAGTCGCGCTACTATGCTGGCTGGGTTAAGCCCTCCGATATTGCCTTCACCGATAAGGCAACGTGGCTGAAATACGCCGCGCCTCAAAATTATCTGACAATCCTGGCGAGCCGCAAGACCGTCCCTTACGGCAAGGCTTATTATCAAATGGGCGGCAAAGTTCTGCTCCGAGCCAACGAATTGCAAAAAGACGGCACTTGGGCTATCACTATGCCGACCGTCGACAAAAACGGCACGATTATGGAGCAAGCCTTCAATATCCCCAACGATAACGGCGTAGTCAAAGGTGCGCTTGCCTGCTCCGAAAATAATTTGATTCGGCAGGCGTTCAGATTTTTGGGCGAGGAATACAGCTGGGGCGGCGAGGATAAAAGCGTCGATTGTTCCGCCTTCGTGCAGGACGTTTATCGCTCCGTCGGCATTGAGTTGCCCCGCGACGCCGATAAGCAGGAAAGGGCTATGGCGCGTTCAATCTCCTTGAAGGGCATGAGCCATGAGGAACGCCTTAACATTATCAAAAAGTCCAAGGCGGGCGCGTTGCTGTTCACGGGCGGGCACGTCATGATTTACCTCGGTACCGACGATAACGGCGAACCCTTGGCAATTCACGCGCTGAGCAGTTATTACACCTTCGACGGCGGCAAGACCGCCAAACATTACGTCCGCAAGGTGGTGGTGAGCGATTTGCACTACATGAATCGCGACAAGATTGAGATGATTGACCGCCTGACGAGCGTCGGCAATTTCTAAGCAAAAGCTCATGTTGAAGACCGATAAGCAGGAAAAACTAATCGCCCAACTGTTAAAAGATACGGTTATCGTCTTCGCAATGTCGGAATCGACGGTGATGCTGGGCAACCTAATCGACGGCATACTAATATCAAAATTCCTCGGCACGGACGCGATAGCGGCGTTCGGCTTGACACTTCCCTATCAAAAATTCACCGTCATGTTGCCCATTATAATCGCGCTGGGAATGCAAGTGCTCTGCTCCAAAAGTTTGGGCGCGGGCGATTTGCGCGAAGCCAATCGAATTTTTTCCCTGGCGGCGACCGTGACGTTCGGCTTAGGGGTTTTGATGACGGCGGGAACGTTCCTCTTCACGCAACCGATACTCGACCTGCTCGGCGTAGAGGAGGGGCTGGGCAATATCGTGGGCATGACGGCGGATTATCTGCGAGCGTATTCGTTGAGCTTGCCGGCAATGGCGTTGGGCGCAGTCTTTATGCCGCTAATGCAACTGGATTGCGACAGACAACGCACCGTGGTCGCCATAACGTCCCTTAGCATTTGCAACGTGATTTGCGACGCGATAAGTATCTTCGTGCTTGAGGGCGGCATGTGGGGCATAGGCATTGCCACGACAATTAGCTATTTTCTGGAGCTGGGGATTTTGTCAATGCACTTCCTCAAGCCCGAAGCGAATTTTGCTTACATGCCAAAGGAAATCAGCTTGAAGTTCCTCGGCGAAATGCTGCTGATTGGTTTACCGATAATTTTTGGGCGTGCCGCCGCGATTTTGCAAAAGGGTTTCTTCAACCGAATGGCGATTTTCTTGGCGGGCGGCGTCGGCATGGCGGTTTATGCCGTGATTGGGAATTTTGCCTCGCTGTTGTATGTAATACCAAAATCGTTCGGCTCGGCGACGCAAATGATCAGCGGCATTCTAATCGGCGAACAAGACCGCAATTCAATCCTGCGGCTGATTAAAATCGCGCTGAAATATTCGCTGATAATCTCCTTGGCAACGGCAGTAGCGGTATTTTGGGCGGCACCGCTAATCGCAGACGTTTACATACCCAACGACCCGACGGCTAATCAAATGTTGGTTGAGGCGATTCAGCTGTTCATAGCGTTTTTGCCGCTCAGCATAATCGGGGAAGTTTTTCAATACTTCTATATGGCTTACGGGCGATTTAAACTCACGAGCGCGTTATTGGTAGCGAGCAATATCGGATTCAGTGTGCCGATAGTCTTGCTCTTGAAACCGCATTTCGGGATAGCGGCATTGTGGCTTGCTCTCCCGTTAAACGCCGCCGCGTACCTGCTTACGATATTTTTCATAGCGTGTCGGCATTGCGGGCGGATAACGTTTCGGCTTGAAGATTATCTGCTGTTGCCCGACGACTTCGGCGCGGCTGAGGATAAACAACTTGACATGACCGTAACATCTAAGGCGGAGGTGTTGGGCTTATCGGAGCGCACACAGACTTTTTGCGAGAGCCAAGGCATTGACACGAGGCGCAGCATGTTCGCGGGCATTTGTATCGAGGAGATGGCGGGCAATATCGTCGATTACGGCTTCGGCGACGGCAAAAAACATTTCGTCGACGTGCGCGTTATCGTTGACGGCGAGCAGGTTATAATAAGGTTACGCGACGATTGCCGCCCCTTCGACCCGAAAAAGCAAGTTGAGCTGTATAATTCCGAAGACCCGACGGCGCATATCGGCATAAGGCTTTGCAGGAAGATTGCGACCGAATTTAATTACATCAACGTTTTGAAGCTTAACAACTTAATCATAAAGATTTAAGGATAGGAGCGATTTGTATGCTGTTCATGAAGGAGCACGTAACGAAACAGGCGCGGCGGGCTAAAGAGGCGTCGCGGGAATTGGCGTGCGTATCAATCGACGTGCGCAACGCGGCATTGCTGGCTATGGCTGACGCTTTGGAGGCTAAGCAGGATGAAATTTTGGAAGTCAACGCAAAAGAGGTCGAGGCGGCTAAGGAAAAGGGCACGCGGCGCAACATGATTGACCGCCTTATCTTGACGCCGCAGAGGATAGCGGGCATGGCGGAGGGCATTCGTCAAGTTGTCAAGCTCGACGACCCGACCGGCAAGATTGACTTTGACACGACGCGTCCCAACGGCTTAAAGATTCGGCGCGTGCGCGTTCCGTTCGGCGTTATCGGCATAATCTACGAGGCGCGTCCCAACGTCACGGCGGACGCCATTGCGCTTTGTATCAAGTCGGGCAATGCGTGCGTCCTGCGCGGCGGCTCCGAGGCTATTCGCACCAATAAAAAAATCGTCGACATCATGAAGGAGGCGGCGACCAATGCCGGCTTGCCCGCCAACGTGATTGAGTTTATCGGCATAATGGACCGCGACGCCGTTGTCGTCATGTGCAGGCTCCGCAAGCTTATCGACGTGATTATTCCTCGCGGCGGCGCAGGACTTATCGCCCGCGTGATTGAGCACAGCACCGTTCCCGTTATCGAGACCGGCACCGGCGTTTGTCACACCTTCGTTGACAAGACCGCCGACCAAGCCCTTGCGCTTAAAGTTTGCATTAACGCCAAGACTTCGCGCCCGTCGGTTTGCAACGCCATGGAGACGCTCCTTATCCACAAGGACATTGCCGCCGAATTCTTGCCCAAAATCGCGCAGGCTATGATTGACGCCAAAGTCGAACTGCGCGGCGACGAGGCTTGCAGGGCGATTATCCCCGACATGAAGGAAGCCAACGACGACGATTGGGCGACCGAATACAACGATTTGATTCTGTCCGTTAAGATTGTCGACGACGTGAACGCGGCGATTGCGCATATCAACAAGTACAGCAGCCAGCACTCCGACGCGATTATCACGACCGACCCCGACGCGGCGGCGAAGTTTAAGCAACAAGTTGATTCGGCGGCGGTTTACGTCAACACGTCGACGCGCTTCACCGACGGCTTTGAATTCGGCTTCGGCGCGGAAATTGGTATCAGCACGCAGAAACTTCACGCCAGAGGTCCGATGGGGCTTGAGGCTCTTACGACCATGAAATATCTCGTCGACGGTGACGGGCAGATTCGCTGATGGGCTATTTTCGCACGCTTAGGAATTATTTGCGCACGCCGAAGGCTCGTCACGACTTCAAAGACTACGCCCGCGCAGGTTCGCTGATTCTGTTGACGGCGTTAATCGTCGGGCTGATTGTTCGGAGGTGGGCGGCTTGAAGATTGGCATAATGGGCGGGACGTTCGACCCGATTCATCTTGGGCATTTGGCGACGGCTGAGGCTGTCCGCGAAATTTTTAAGCTCGACGAGGTGTTATTTATCCCTGCCGCCCGCCCGCCGCATAAGCTCGGCAGACGCGTAACCGACGAACGACACCGCCTTGAAATGGTGCACTTGGCGACCCGCTCCAACAAATTTTTTAAGGTTTCGGATATGGAGCTGAAACGCACGGGCTTATCCTACACGCTTGACACCATGAACGAATTGCATAGGACTTTCGGCGCGGCGACGGAGCTGTTCTTCATAATCGGCGCGGATTCTTTGGCTGACCTGTCTAAGTGGCACGCGGCGCGGGAGCTGGTCGAGAAATGCCACTTCATAGCGACGACGCGGCAGGGCGTGGACATAGATTTTTCGGCGGTGGAAGAATTCTTCGGGGCGGCGGCAAGGGAGCATATTCACCGCGTCACGACGCCGGGACTTGAAATATCCTCGACCGATTTGCGCGAACGAATTCGGTTGAGGCGTTCGATAAAATACCTCGTACCCGAAGCCGTCGAGGAATACATCTTGAGGGAGGAGCTGTACCTTTGACAAATCTTGATTATCTTTACAACAAGGACGACGCCAAAGAACGTTTCGAGCGGAATTGCTTTGTCGGCAAGAAATTGGGCTTTCAAACCATAAATAACGGCATAATCATTCCGCACATCAAGACCGACAAAACCGGCTATTGGGGCGTGAGCGGCGTTATCGACGAGCAAGGCGTGTTCAAAAAGGAAATTATCGCCATGCAAGACGTTGAAACTTCCGCATTGCTCAACGGCAACGTGAAGAAAAGCAAAGGGACGGTTATTTGTCTGGGCTTATTCGCGCCGGCTTGGGGGCACAATATCACCATCAACTTGGGGCGGCTCTGGTTTTTGAAGAATGCCCTCTATAAAAAGTACTTCAAGCGTTGCCGAATCGTCTACATGCCGTGGTATAAGACCTGGGACGAGTGCGAACACATTTACATTGACCAAATTCAGAACTTGGGGCGGCTCCTGGAGATTTTGGACATTGACCCGAATATTCTTCAACCGATTGAAGAGCCGACGCAATTCGACCGCGTCATCTTGCCCGACAGTTCCTTTTACGAAAAAGAATACACGTTTTATTTCACCAAGGAATATAAAGATACGATTGAACGCATACGGGACTTTGCGATTAAAAATCGGACACCGACGCCTTCCAACAAGGTTTATTATTTTTACGGCAGGCACCAAATCGGCGAGGAGTACTTGGCGGATTATTTTCAATCCAAAGGGTATATGAGCGTCAAGCCCGAAACTTTGACGCTCGACGAACAGCTGAACCTCATGATAAATTGCGACAGCTTTGCCTCGACGCTGGGCTCTTGCGCGCACAATTCCATTTTCCTGCGCGAAGGCACCGAAGCGATTTTCATCCCCCGCGACGCCACCACCTTTAAAATCACCAAGTATCAGCAGGCGATAGACCAAGCCCGCAACTTAAATGTGACCTATGTGGATTCGTCGTTGTCCATGTTCGGCAAAGTCCACGAGTCCTATTGCTACATTGTGAGCCGGCAGTTGAAGCGTTTTTTCGACGAGGAGTCTTTGGATTATACGGAAAAAGACTTCACGACCTTCTTTGAATACCTTAAGGATTCCATGATTAGGAAGCGCGAAATTCACCCCGAAGCAAGGCAATATTACGGAAAGGTTTTTCGCGACTTTTTTATGCAAATGTGGAACAGGCAAAGCTCAGAGTATTTCGCAATTTGACGGGCGTATTCATTGTAACCGAGGAGAGGAGTTTTATCTTTGCCCAACCTGGATTATCTTTACAACAAGGACGACGCCGTTAAAGATTATTTCGGCAAGAATTACTTTGCGGACAGGAAATTGGGTTTCCAAACGATACCGCACGGCATAATCATTCCGCACACCAAGACGGAGGAAACCGACTATTGGGGCATAAGCGGCGTTATCGACGAACAAAGGCGGCTGCACAAGGGGCTCAACACCATGCAAGACGTTACTTTCACTATGTCGCCCGATACGAAAATAAAACAAAGCCCAAAGACAGTCGTTTATCTGGGTTTGTTCGCGCCGGCTTGGGGACACGACATCACCCTGAACTTGCGACGGCTTTGGTTCCTCAACAGCGAGACTTTCAAGACAGAATTCAAGAATTGTCAGCCGGTCTATACGCCGTGGCACAAATATAAATGGTTCGGAGGGGGATTCAGTATGTTGAAGAGAAGAAAACTTTCGCACGTTTGATTGAAATTCTTGGAATAAATCCGAACGAGCTCCAACCGATTGAAGAGCCGACGCAATTTGCAAACGTCATCGTCCCCGAAGATTCGTTTTATTACAGCGGGCTTCGCGAGTTCTCTTTTACGCCGGAATATCGGGCGACGATTGACCGTATAAGAGACTTCGCGCTGAAGAACAGGACGCCTATGTCTTCCAAGAAGATTTATTATTTTTACGGCAGACATCAAATGGGCGAGGAGCGATTGGCGGCGTATTTCAGAACGAAAGGCTACTTGAACGTTATGCCCGAAACTTTGACGCTCGACGAACAGCTCAACCTCATGATAAATTGCGACAGCTTTGCCTCGACGCTGGGCTCTTGCGCACACAATTCCCTCTTCCTGCGCGATAACGCCGAGACGATTTTTATCCCACGCGCCGCCAATGCCTTCACGACTTATCAGCAGGCACTTAACGAGGTTCACCCGCTGAAGACGAATTATATCGATTCTTCGCTGTCGATTTTCGGCGAGCTCCACAAGTCTTACTGCTTCATATTGAGCAGGCAACTCAAGGAATTTTTCGGCGACCCGTTCGGGCGATATACTGAGGGCGACTTCGCAACCTTCCACGAATATTTGAAGGATTCTTTGGCAAAGGGGCGCGACATCACTCCAAAAGCCAAACGGTATTATGATTCGATTTTCCCCGACTTCCTTGTTCAGCTGTGGAATCAAAAGGGCTAAGCGTTGTCGTTCGTTTGGAGCACAATTTACATAAATTAAGGAGAGGAGTTCTGTTGTGGCAAACCGCGACCATCTTTACCTCAAGGGCATAGCCAAAGGTCATTTCAGTAAAAATTACTTCGTAGACGGGAAATTGGGTTTCCAAACGATACCGCACGGCATAATCATTCCACACTTGAAAATCAGCGAGGGCATAGCCGACTATTGGGGCATTTGCGGCGTTGTCGACAATCACGGCAACTTTCGCAAGGAAATCACCAATATGCAAGATGTTGAAACACTCATGTCCCTGAACGAGAAGATTAAGGCAAGCTCCGGCGAAGTTGTCAGCTTGAGGCGCAGTCCCAAGACGGTTATCTACTTGGGCTTATTCGCGCCGGCTTGGGGGCATGACATCACGCTGAACTTGCGGCGGTTTTGGTTTTTGAATACCGAGACTTTCAAGAAGGAATTCAAGAATTGTCAGCTCGTCTATACGCCGTGGCACAAAAAGGGTTGGGGCGAGGATTATCAGACTTTGGCGCAGAAGCCGAATTTCCCGCGCATACTGGAAACGTTGGGAATAGACCCCGCCGCGCTCAAGCCGATTATGCAGCCGACGCAATTTGCAAACGTCATCGTCCCCGAAGACTCGTTTTATTTTTTGGAGGATAAAAGCCTGCGTTTCACGGAGGAATATCGGACGACGGTCAATCAGATACGGGAATTTGCGTTGAGGAACAAGAAGCCGGTCGCGTCCAAGAAGATTTATTTTTTCTACGGCAGACATCAAAACGGCGAAGAGCGTATGGCGTCATATTTCCGCTCCAAGGGCTACAGGATGTTTTTGCCCGAAAAATTGACTTTTGACGAACAGCTCAACCTTATGGTAAACGCGGAAAGCTTTGCCTCGACGCTCGGCTCCTGTTCGCACAATTCGCTTTTCATGCGCGAAGGCACCAAAGCAATTTTCATTCCCCGCGGACCTTTCATGTTCACCGGCTATCAGGAGTTGCTCAATCAGGTTAATTTTTTGGATGCTTATTATGTGGATTCTTCGCTGTCGATTTTCGGCGAGCTTCATGAATCCTATTGCTTCATAATCAGCAAGCAACTCAAGGATTTTTTCGGCGATAAGTTTTTCGGCTACACGAAGGGCGATTTTGAAAATTTCCTGGCTTACGTCAAAAATGCTCTGAACAGCGGCTATAAGTTCAATGAAAAGGCTCTGCCGTATTATGCGCCGGTCTATAAGTTTTTTTTGAATCGGTTGCGGCAACAAAAGGATTTGATTAGGGCTTACGGCTTGCAAGATAAATTTCAGCCGGGGCAACTTTTGAAAGGCTGACGTTCGCGCTGCCCCCGATTCTGTCAAGGAGAATTTCTTATGACGATTGACCAAATGCGCCGGTTACTTTTGAAAAGTAACCAAACAGCAAGCGCGATTAATCGCTCGATTTGTGAAGCCGTCTCGCCGCGCCGAAACGAAATGCCTGCGCATTTCTAAATCCCCGACCTTATTAAGGAGAATTTCTTATGACGATTGACCAAATGCGCCGCGAACTTCAACGGCGACTTAAAAAAGAACGATTCGCCCACTCAATCGGCGTGGCGAATACCGCCGTAAAGTTGGCGAAACGTTTCGGCGTCGACGAAACCAAAGCTTACATCGCAGGGCTGCTCCACGATTGCGCACGCGAATTTGAAAACGACGAGTTGCCCGCGCAGGCTCAAGCTCGCGGAATAAATATCGGCGAGGTCGAACGCGCCATGCCTCTGCTCCTGCACGCCTACATAAGTGCGCAGATGATTAAGGAAATTTACGGCGTGGACGACGCGGAAATTGCGCAGGCGATTTATCGTCACACGGTCGGCGCACGCGACATGACGCCGCTCGATAAAATCATCTACTTCGCGGACATGATTGAGCCGAACAGGAATTATCCCGGCGTCGATAAACTCCGCGCCCTGACCGAAACCGCCGACCTCAACGAAATTTTGCTTACGGCGTTCACCGACACCATTGCCTTCGTGCTAAAGAGAAATTTGCCGATTCACCCCGATACCGTCGCCGCGAGGAATTTCCTCCTGCTTACTAAATAAAGGGTAACCCGCATGACCAACACAACTCAAGATAACGTCGACAAGAAACGCAAATACAACAAGCGCAGGCGCAAGATTGTCTTCTTCCGCCTGGTTTTCGTGTTGATTATTTTGAGCTTGGTCGGCACGGCGATTCTTTTCGCGGGTTACAGCCTTTATAACGCCGGTACGCGGGTTTACGGCGAATTCGTCGAAATGTATCAAGGCTACACCGACAGGAAAACGGCGCGTATGGGCGCGGCGGATCCGAAGTTCGACGGCTACACCAACATTTTAATCTTGGGCGTGGACGACAGCGAACGCCAAGAGGCGGATACAATTTTGGTGCTTAGCTTTTCCAACGAGACCGGCAACAGTCGGATTATCGGCATTCCCCGCGATACGTGGATAGCGTCACGCAATTATTCGGGGAAAATCGGCACGTTCTACGGGCAGGGCGGCGCGAGCCTCCTCGTCCGCGAGGTGTCTAAGCTCTTGAGCATTTCGATTCACCAATACATAGTTATCGACATGGCGACCTTCGCCGAGCTGATTGACATTCTGGGCGGCTTGGATATTTACGTCGAGGAAAATATGGACTACGAGGACGAGGCGGCGGGCTTGTCGATTCACATAGCGCAGGGCTATCAACACCTGTCGGGCGAGGACGTTCAAAAATATTTGCGGTATCGCGGCGAAAAACTCGGCGACGTGGGGCGCGTGCAACGTCAACAGAAATTTATCAAGGCACTTTACGCCAAAGTCTTGCAACTGGACACGTTGCCCAAATTGCCCGCGATAGCCGACATCTTCCGCAACCGCATGGAGACCAGCGCGGAGATATTCGACTCGGCGCACTTGGCGAACGTCCTGCGCAAAATGAGTTCAGACCCGCCGACGACGTTAATGTTGCCCGGCTCGGAAAACGTGGACGGGGCGTGGGTACCGAACGTCGCGGAGATAGCGGCGCGAATGAGTCAGCTGTTCCCTGTGCAAGACCTGGTAAAAGAATCGGCGGAGGGCGACGCCGACAGCGAACCTTTTGGCGAACCATAACTTAAAATTTTTTGGAGGGATTTGATGTGAAGACTAACGATTTGGCAATGAAGATTTGCAAGGCGGCAAGCGACAAGAAGGCGAGCGAGGTCATAACCATGGACATGCGCGGCGTCATGTTTTCGACAGATTATTTCGTGGTGTGCTCCGCGCAGACTGCCACTCAGGTGCGGGCGATTGCCGACAACATCGAGGAGGAGCTGGATAAGGACGGCATTCACTACAGTCACCGCGAGGGTTATCACGAAGGCGAATGGATTCTGTTGGACTACGGCGACGTTGTGGCGCATATCTTCAAGGAGGAAAGCCGCCAGTACTACGCGCTGGAGCAACTTTGGAGCGAGGCTAAGATTAAACTTTATGAAGACTAACCTTAAACCCATGACGGTCGCCGAGCTTAAGGTCGTGCGCACAAGCGATTTGGGCGCGTTCCTCGACGCCGGCACCGGCAACACCTCCGACGATATTCTCCTGCATAAAACTCAGCAGACGGCGGACGTTGCAATCGGCGAGGTCGTTAAGGTCTTCCTCTACCTTGACCCGAAGAAACGCCTTACCGCCAGCATGCGCGTCCCGAAAATGCGCGAGGGGCAAATCGCCCGCCTGAAGATTATCAACGTGACGAGCGAGGGAGCCTTCGTCGACGCGGGAGCCGAGCGCGGAATTTTTATGCCGTTCGCCGAAATGCGCGGTCGTCCCAAAGTCGGCGAGGTCGTTTGGGCTAAGCTCTACAGCGATAAGTCGGGGCGGCTTGCCGTGACAATGAAGGTCAGCGACGAGATACGCCGCGCCTCAAAGCCCGCCGTCAACGTCAAGCGAGGCGACACCGTTAAGGGCGCAGTTTTCAATATCATAGACGCGGGCGCGTTTGTGTTCAGCGAGGAGCGATATATCGTTTTCATAGCGCGTAAGGAAATGCCGCGTGAATTGCGAATCGGGGAGGTCGTGGAGGCGCGAGTTACTTACGTGCGCGAGGACGGTCGATTGGATGCTTCGTTGCGTCACGCCAAGGAAAATGCTCTAAACCCCGACGCCGAACGGATTTTCGCCTACATGACGGCACACGGCGGAGAAATGCCCTTCCACGATAAAACCCCGCCTCAAACGATAGCGGCGGTGTTCAAGCTAAGCAAGGCGGCTTTCAAGCGGGCGGTCGGTCATCTTTACAGCGAACGACGTATCGACAAGACCGACGGCGGCTTTAAGGTTGTTGATGATGAGCCAAAGCGCGGCTGAAACGTTTTAAAAATGGAGCCGCCAAGGACGGCGGCTCCCCCGCAACGAAAACACGGATGTTTTCTTGCGGGCACCACGCTGAAATTATGAGGCGGCGCGGGTAATTGCAACCCCTTTGCGCCCCTGCGAGGTGTCTTTTTCTTTGCAACTTTCTTTTGGACAAGCAAAAGAAAGTTGATCCTAAAGAACGGGCTTTAAAATCGTTTGACATTGACGGAGGCAAAAACTAAAATGGCGGCGGAGGTGCGTTAAGCATGATTGGTAAAAAAATGGCAAAGATAATCAGCGCGGCGGCGATAGTGGCGGCTATGACGTTGAGCGGGTGCGGCGACTTGACGGGGCTGAGCGACTCCGACGACACGAGCGCGGAAAATAAATCGGCGGGCGAAAAGGCGACGGCAGTAACTCAAACGGCACACACCGAGGCGGCTGCCAAAGCCGTCAACAAGCCCGAAAGCAACGCCAAAATCTCCGACGCCCGAAATACCCCCGCCGTGCGCGTGGCGAGGACGGTCGGTCCGGCGGTCGTGGGCATCACCAATAAGGCTGTGGCGCGTGACTTCTTTAACCGCATGGTCGAGACCGAAGGCGTCGGCTCCGGCGTCATATTCAAGAGCGACGGCTACATAATTACGAACAATCACGTCATTGCGGGCGCGAAGGAGATTATTGTTTCGCTTTCCGACGGCAACACCGTGAGCGGCACCATTATCGGTACCGACGAGATGACGGACATCGCCGTCGTTAAGGTCGACGCCAAGAATTTGCCGACGGCTGAGCTGGGCGATTCGGACGAGGTAGTCGTCGGCGAGCCGGCTATCGCTATCGGCAACCCCATGGGGCTTGAGTTCCAAGGCTCCGTGACGGTCGGCGTTATCAGCGCGTTGAACAGGACGCTTGATTTGAACGACAGGCGCGTTAAACTCTTCCAGACCGACGCCGCGATAAGCCCCGGCAATTCGGGCGGAGCTTTGGTCAATGCCGACGGCGAGGTTATCGGCATTAACAGCGCGAAGTTGGCAACCAACGGCGTCGAGGGCATGGGCTTTGCCATTCCGATTAACACCGTCAAGACGATAGTCGCCGAGCTTATGGATAAGGGCTACGTGGCGCGTCCGTATCTGGGCGTGACGATTTTTGATAAGCCCACCGCCGCCCGCTACGGCTATCAGCTGTCGATTGACAAGGGCGTCTACGTCTTCCAGGTCGCTATCGATTCGCCCGCCGGTCGCGCAGGTTTCCAACGCGGCGACATAATCTTGAGCATTGACGGCAAAGAGGTCAATTCGGTTACGGACGTGCGCAACGAGGTCGCGGCGCACAAGGTCGGCGATAAGGTCAAAGTCCTCTGCGACAGAGACGGACGCGAGGAGACCGTTGAAGTCACGCTGGAAGAAATGCCTCAGCCGTCGAATCAATGAGGATAACGCTGATCGTCGTCGGCAAGCTCAAAGAAAAATTTTTGATTGACGGCGTGGCAGAGTACTTGAAACGCTTGCGCAAGTTCGCCAAGGTTGAAGTTCGCGAAGTGCCCGAATGTCGCACGGTCGAGGAGGAGGGGCAAAAAGTCTTATCGCTCGTGCCGCGTGATTCGTGGCTGTGCGTGTTGGACGTGGCGGGCGCGGAGCTGACCTCGGAGGACTTTGCAAAAAAAATCGCCGAGCTTACCTTAAGCGGCGTGAGCGATTTGACGTTCGCGATAGGCGGAGCGTTCGGCTTAAGCGCGGAGCTTCGGCGGGCGGCGGCTTATCGGCTGAGCCTGTCGCAAATGACGTTTACTCATCAAATGGCGCGGCTGATATTGGTCGAGCAAATCTATCGGGCGTTCAAAATAAATCGGCGCGAGCCTTATCATTGGTAACTATCGGGGAGCAGCAATGCTCCTTAAATTTTTAGCGGGGGGAATTTTCATGGCGATATTGAAACTTAAGCCGGCGTGTAAGGACTACATTTGGGGCGGGCGGCGTCTGCTTGACGAGTTCGGCGTCGAGAGCGGCAAGCAAATCTGCGCGGAGGCGTGGACGTTATCCTGTCACCCCGACGGCGCGTCGACGTTGGAGAGCGGCGAAACCCTTGCCGAGTACATCAAGCGCAACGGCTCCGAAATTCTTGGCACGAATTGCCGCTACTTCCGCGACTTCCCGATTCTGATTAAGCTGATTGACGCCCGCGCAAATCTGTCCGTGCAAGTGCACCCGACCGATAAGTACGCCGTGGCGAACGAAGGGCAACTCGGCAAAAGCGAAATGTGGTATATCCTCGACGCCGAGGCGGATTCGGTGTTGTGGTGCGGTTTTAAGCAAAAATTGACGCGCAACGAATTCGCCGCCCGCATTAAAGACGATACGCTTTTGGAGGTGCTAAACGCCGTTAAGGTGCATAAGGGCGACACGATTTTTATTCCGGCGGGCACGATTCACGCGGTCGGCAAAGGCGTCCTGCTTGCCGAAATTCAGCAGAATTCCAACGTGAGCTATCGCATTTACGATTACGGCAGAGGTCGCCCGCTCCATATCGCCAAAGCCCTCGACGTGACCGATTTAAATCCGCCGACGTTGCGCGGCGACGCTTATCCGCACCTTGCCGCCTGCGATTACTTTGTCGTCGATAAGCTCAACCTTGACGGGAAGATTTTATCGGAGGCTCAAGGCGTCGTGAACGGCGAAAGCTTCCTGAGCGTGCAAATCCTCGGCGGCACGGGGAAAATTTCAAACGGCGGCACGACCAAGGCTTATCGTAAGGGCGATTCGTTCTTTTTGACGGCGGGGTCGGGCGCGTGGCGAATCAACGGCACGTGCGACGCCCTCCTTACCACCGTTCCCAAAAGCCATGAGGAAAATCTTTGACGCGTATCGAATCGTGGGGCAGCTGTCGACGTTCTTCGACCGCATGATGACGAGCGCGGACTTACCTGCGCGGCTGGCGTTGAAATTCCTTTGGGGGCTGGACGCGGCGGCTTACGAAAAATTTTTGGCTCAAGCGTTCGCGGGCATACCGCAGGATTTCAACGGGCGACTGCTGGAGGTACCGGTCGGGACGGGCGTGTTGTCGTTGCCGATTTATAAGGACTTGACGGGCGCGGAGATTTTCTGCCTGGACTACTCGGACAAAATGTTGGCGGCGGCTAAGTTGCGGGCGGCTAAGCTGAATCTGCGCGGCGTGACGTTTTTACAGGGCGACGTGGCGGTGTTGCCGTTCGCTGACGGGTATTTTGACTTGGTATTATCGGTCAACGGCTTCCACGCCTTCCCCGATAAGTCGGCGGCTTGGTCGGAAACGCGGCGCGTCCTAAAGCACGGCGGAACTTTCTGCGGTTGCATGTACATTAAGGGCGAAAATCAGAGGACGGATTTGTTTGTGGAGAAATTTTGCGAATGGCAGGGATTTTTTTCGCCGCCCTACGAAACGCTTTCGAGCCTGCAACGGCGGCTGAACAACCTCTATTCCCGCGCAAAAGTGTCGCACGTCGAATCGTTTGCCGGCTTCATATGCGAAAAATAAAAGCTCCCGCGCAGGGAGCAATTTTTTTACAAATCAAGCCGTTTGTTTAATCGACGCCAATCAGCTCATATTGCGGATTGCCCATCTTAAGCTCCGCCATAGCCGACAGTTGCCTCAAGCCGTGGCGCGATTCAATACGTTCACGCAGGTCTGCACTATCCGAGGCAGTCCAGACGAGGTCGCAACACGCCTGGTCAATGGCAAGGATGTCCGTCGACGCGAGGATACCAACGTCCGCCATAGTGGGTTCGGCGGCGCGAGTGCCCGCACAATCGCAATCGACGCTCATTCGCCGCATCACGTTGAGGAAGACGATATGCTTGCCGAAATGATCGCAGGTCGCTTTGCCCGAATCAGCCATGCGCTCCATGAATTCCTCTTTAAGCGGCATACTTACGCCGTCAAACCAACTCGGTCCGGGCGGCGGCATTTCCGACAATTTGTAGCCGTGCACTTGAACCTTGCCGACTTGCCCGCTGGCGCAACCGATAGCGATATTCTTCAACGAGCCGCCGAAGCCGCCCATTGCGTGCCCCTTGTAATGCGTGAGGACGATAACCGAATCGTAATCGACGAGGTGCCCGCCCATAGTGACTTCCTTCAAGTGCAAGCCGCCGCGCACAGGCAAGTTGACGCCGCCGAATTCGTCCATGATGTCCACGTCGCAAAAATCCCAGCCGTTAGTCATTAAGGTTTGGCGGTGCCCTTCGGTCGTGTAGCGTGCGCCGTCATAAAGCGTATTCGTCTCGATAATGTTGCTGTTGGGAACTTGCGCCTGGAAAGCCCTTACCATGTCGCGGGGAAGGATATTCGGACCGTTGGGTTCGCCGGTGTGGAGCTTGATACCGACTTTGCCGAAAATTTCGCCGTTAATCTTGCCGTAAAGCTTAATCAGATGCTCGGCGTCGATTTTGTCTGTAAAGTAGACCTTAGCCGCCGTGCCGGCATAGCGCGTGCCCGTGACGTTTTTACTGCCGACGACAGGAGCGGCATTGAGCTTGAGGATTTTCTTAGCCTTAGCCGCCTCGCCGACGCCGAATTGCCCGACTGCCGCGCCTACTGCCGCAACGCCCGCAAATTTGAAGAGGTCGCGTCTGCTGATGTCCATGTTGAAGCCTCCTTAATCTATGCCAATCAGTTCATATTGCGGATTGCCCATCTTGTGTTCAGCCATAGCGGTGAGCTGGCGCAAGCCGTGGCGCGATTCAATGCGTTCGCGCAGGTCAGCGGTATCGTCAGCCGTCCAAACAAGGTCGCAACACGCCTGGTCAATGGCAAGGATGTCCGTCGACGCCAAAATCCCGACGTCCGCGCAGGTCGGTTCGGCGGCGCGAGTGCCCGCACAATCGCAATCGACGCTCATTCGCCGCATCACGTTGAGGAAGACGATATGCTTGCCGAAATGATCGCAGGTCGCTTTGCCCGAATCAGCCATGCGCTCCATGAATTCCTCTTTAAGCGGCATACTTACGCCGTCAAACCAACTCGGTCCGGGCGGCGGCATTTCCGACAATTTGTAGCCGTGCACTTGAACCTTGCCGACTTGCCCGCTGGCGCAACCGATAGCGATATTCTTCAACGAGCCGCCGAAGCCGCCCATTGCGTGCCCCTTGTAATGCGTGAGGACGATAACCGAATCGTAATCGACGAGGTGCCCGCCCATAGTGACTTCCTTCAAGTGCAAGCCGCCGCGCACAGGCAAGTTGACGCCGCCGAATTCGTCCATGATGTCCACGTCGCAAAAATCCCAGCCGTTAGTCATTAAGGTTTGGCGGTGCCCTTCGGTCGTGTAGCGTGCGCCGTCATAAAGCGTATTCGTCTCGATAATGTTGCTGTTGGGAACTTGCGCCTGGAAAGCCCTTACCATGTCGCGGGGAAGGATATTCGGACCGTTGGGTTCGCCGGTGTGGAGCTTGATACCGACTTTGCCGAAAATTTCGCCGTTAATCTTGCCGTAAAGCTTAATCAGATGCTCGGCGTCGATTTTGTCTGTAAAGTAGACCTTAGCCGCCGTGCCGGTGTAGCGCGTGCCCGTGACGTTTTTACTGCCGACGACGGGAGCGGCATTGAGCTTGAGGATTTTCTTAGCCTTAGCCGCCTCTGCGCCGCCGAATTGCCCGCCAGCCGCCCCGACTGCCGCAACGCCCGCCAGCTTGAACAAATCTCTGCGTGTGATGTCCATGTTGAAGCCTCCTTTCATATCGATTATAAAATCTTGAGCCCGCTCCATGCAAACTTTTTTGCGGTAACTCTAATCCCTAATCCCTAATTGCTTTTCGTCGGGCTGTTGGTTATAATAACCTGAAAACACTTTGAAAAGGAGTGAGACTTTTGCCGACAGCAAGAATAATCGACTTAGCCGCGAAGTCGCAGGAGATAACCGAAAACGAATTGCCCGTCGCATTGCTCTACTTCGGCGAACGCGTGCCCGTGCGCGATTGGCAAGAGCTTTTCTTCATAGCGGTCAAATGCCTCTATACCGAATTCCCCGAAACAATCAACAGCCTGTGCAGTACCGACCCGACGCGCACGCTGTTCCTCCGCACCAATACAATTGACATGATTCGCCCGAAAAAAATCGCCTCGATTATCTACCTCGAAACCGACCGCTCGCCCAAACAAATCCTCAAGGCGATTAAGTTTATCCTCACCCGCGCAGATGTCCGCAGTGTTCAAATGCGCATCGAAGTCTGCGAGCCGCTTTACCCCGAAAGTTATTTTGCCAAGCCGACCGTCAAAGTCCTTGACGTGCCGCCGCCCAAACGTCCGCGCACCCCGAAGCCCGTCCTGCACCTGAACCAGACGATTGAAGAAATGCTTGCAACCCTCGACGCCATGGAGCCTTACGCGCCCAAATCCGCGCCCGTCGTCTTGCCGCACGCCACGGCTTACGGTCGCGCCGAGCCGCAAGTTTACGGGAATTTATTCTTCATGCTGGAGGGCGAACGTCACGGTCCTTTTGAGAATGAAAAGACCCGCTACGTCGCGCTTATGCAGTGCCTTGCCGAGCTGTATCCGTATGAAATTCTTAAGGAAGCGGGGCGGCATATCAACAGCATGCACCGCCTGACGCTCATGAAGGGCGCGAGCTATTTATATTTCCGTGAGCCGGTGGAGTTGCCCAATAATTTGTTCCTCGATAAGGATTTCCCCGACCGCGTCCTCGTCGAAAACGAACGGTATTATCTGGCGCGTTGCGGCTTGTACTTTGAAAATGTCATGTTCGGCGCGTAAAATTTTTGCCCCTGCCGCTTGCCTGCAGTCAACCGCATAACTTATAATCGGCGTGAAATATTCTTAGGGGGCGTTTATTATGGAGCTTACGCGCAGAAACTTCGTTAAGCTGGCGGGGATAGCGGGCATTGTCGGCTTAACGGGCGGTTTGGCGGGTTGCGGCGATAAAACGGCGACCGTCAAGCCAAACGTGGCGGAGGCGGATAAAATTCCCTCCGACGCAAAGGCTAAAGTTTATTTCTCCAAAAACATCGACGCCAATCACCTCATTGCGATTTATGATAAAGTCAGCGCAAACATAACGGGCAAGGTCGGTATCAAGCTCCACACGGGCGAGCCGAATGCTCCGAACATTTTGCCGCGAGATATTGTGCAAGCCTTTCAAGCCCGCATTCCGAATTCCGCGATTATCGAGACCAATACCCTTTACAGCGGGGCACGTTCGACGACCGAGCGGCACCGTAAAGTTCTCAAGAGCAACGGCTGGACGTTTTGCCCCGTCGACATCCTCGACGAAGACGGCGACATCAGTTTTCCCGTCGAGGGCGGCTTCCACCTGAGCAAACTTTCCGTAGGTTCACACCTTAACAACTACGATTCGCTTGTCGTGTTGACGCACTTTAAAGGTCACTCCATGGGCGGCTACGGCGGCAGTCTGAAAAATATCGCCATGGGTTGCGCGTCGGGCAAAAAGGGCAAGCGTCAAGTCCACGGGCTGGAAGACTTCGACGAATGGGTCATGGGCGATACGCTTATGGAGCTGTTGGCGGACAGCGGCAAGGCGATTTGCGACCACTTCGGCAAGCAGATTGTGTTTATCAACGTGCTGTATCGGCTGAGCGTCGATTGCGATTGCGCAGGAGCCGGAGCTGCCGCGCCCGTCATGCCCGACCTCGGTATCCTCGCCTCGACCGACCTGCTCGCCGTCGAACAAGCCGCCATTGATATGATTTACGACTACCCCGACGACAGCAAGAACGACCTTATCACGCGCATTGAAAGTCGGGCGGGGCGTCACCAACTGACCGCTATGGCTAAGCTCAAAATGGGCACCACCGATTACGAATTCATACCCGTTGATTAACCGACTTCGTGAGGAAATTTTTGCCTGCCTTACGAATTTTTTTTGCATTTTCAAGCGCAACTGCTATAATCAGCGTTGTAATTTTTATGTTAACTAAGGAGGAAACAAGATGCTCACGATTCAGAAATTGCAGGAGTACGGCGTAAATACAAAGGAAGGGCTTGCCCGTTGCATGAACATGGAGAAATTCTATTTCCGTATGCTGGGCATGGGGCTTAAAAACGATTCGTTTGACAAGCTGGAAAAGTTGCTGGCGGAGGGCAATTTGGAGGAGGCATTCGAGCAGGCGCACGCGCTCAAGGGCGTCGTCGGCAACCTCGCCATAAGTCCGATTTTCGCGCCGCTTAGTGACTTGACCGAAGCTCTCCGCGCCAAAAAGGATTTGGATTACGCAGCCGCCTATAAGCCCATTAAAGAATTTCGCGATAAGCTCGTGGCTGAACTCTGAGGAACTTTTTAATGCTGGACTTCAAGACGAGTTTCTACGGCAAAATCTTCGACTCACTGGACAATAACGCCGCTCTCATGCGCCTTACCGACGACGGAAATTATTTCCCCGTCTGGTGTTCGCGGGAATTCGCCGAAATGATGGAAGGTACCGCCGAGGAATTCCTTGAGCGCGAACAATCTGACCCCGGCGAAAGTTTTCACCCCGACGACCGCGCAGAGGTCGAATACCTTTTCAAGCACAAAGTCACCCGCGCAGGCGATAATTCCCTGACCATTCGCCAACGCACGCTCAAAGGGAATTGGCTCTGGATTAACGTCCACTACGCCTTTGTCGAGGAGGGCGGCGTCCAATACGCCTACTGCAACTGCTTCGACGTGACCAAGATTAAGCGCAGCGAGGAACGCGCCAAAATCCTCTACGAGGGCGTGCGCGAGGAGCTTGAAACCCTTTCCAACGATACGCTTGTATCCATTCGGCTCAATCTTACTCAAAACGTCGTGGAGGATTGTCGCGGGCGCGAGCTGTATGATATTGACCTGCGCGGCATGAAAATTTCCGACCGCTTTGCCCAACGCGCAAGTTATTTTCCTTTGGAGCGCGACAGGAAAAGATTCATCAAGGAATTCAATTCCGAGCAACTGCTTAAAAATTTCGCGGCGGGTAAGAATACTCAAACCGCCGTATTTTTCAGCCGCCGACCCAACGGGCGCGAGTGCTTTGTAAGCTACGGCGTGACGCTTCGCCGCGACCCCGATACCGAGGACATTATCGCCTTCGCCACCGAAAAGGATTACAACACCGAGGTCGTCAGCAAGACCGTTCTAAACAAGGCTCTTGCCGACCAATACGACATGATAACTTATATCGTCGGCGGCAATTACGGCGTGGTTATCGGCGAGGAGGACAGCAATCAGCGCGGCACCATCTTTCCCAAAAAGCGCACGGGCGTCTACGAGGATTATATCCGCGAGCAAGTTGCGCCGGCTCTCAGCGGTTCGGATTTGGAAAAAGAAAAAGCCCTTAAGGCTTTGAGCTTGCAGAAGATTGAACACGCTTTGGAGCTGCGCGAGCCTTACGAGGTGAATATCCATTGCTTCATCGACGGCGAAATTTATCATAAGCGGTTCGTTTTTTATTTGGTTGACCGCGAGGCAAAATTTTATATCCTGCTCAAAAACGACACGACCAAGATTCAGCGTGCGCAATTCGCCAAAAACGAACAACTCAAAAACGCGTTGGAGATAGCCAATCAAGCCAACGTCGCCAAAACCGCGTTCCTGTCGGCAATGAGCCACGAGATACGCACGCCCATGAACGCCATTATCGGGCTTGACAGCATCGCGCTCAAGGAAAAGGATTTGCCCGACAAAGTCCGCGAACACCTGGAAAAAATCGGCTCCAGTGCGCGTCACCTCCTCGGCATTATCAACGACATCCTTGACATGAGCCGTATCGAAAGCGGGCGTATGCTCCTCAAGCACGAGGAATTTTCCTTCAACAACATGCTGGAGCAGATTAACATCATGGTCGGGGCGCAATGCCGCGATAAGGGCTTGCAATACACCTTCACGACACGCGGGCACGTGGACGATTTTTATATCGGCGACCAAATGAAGCTCAAGCAGGTGCTGATAAATATCCTCGGCAACGCGATAAAATTCACGGACAAGGGCGGCGCGATAACCTTCGTCGTCGAACAGGTTGCGCACTTTGAGGACAAATCGACGCTCCGCTTTAACATCAAAGACACGGGCATCGGCATTGACAAAGAATATCTGCCCAAAATTTTTGAGCCGTTCAGCCAAGAGGATTCGGGCACGTCGAACGCCTACGGCGGCACCGGGCTGGGCATGGCGATTACAAAAAACATCGTCGAGACCATGAACGGCAATATCTCCGTCAAGTCGACAAAGGGCGTCGGCTCCGAGTTCACCGTCAATATCACATTGCGCAATTCGCCCAAGTCTATCGATTCGGTTAAGGGCAAGAAAATCGACGTTAAGGATTTGCGCGTGCTGATAGTCGACGACGACCCGATAGCCTGCGAACACGCCAAGGTTGTGTTGGAGGAGGTCGGGATAGCGGCGGAGACGGCACTTAACGGGCGCGAGGCTGTCGAAAAAGTCCGGCTCAAGCGGGCGCGGCACGAAATTTATAATATCCTGCTGATAGATTTGCGAATGCCCGACGAAAACGGCATAGACGTAACGCGGCGCGTGCGCAACATAATCGGGAACGAGTCGGCGATAATAATCCTGACGGCATACAGCTGGGACGACATAGTCGAAGAGGCAATGGCGGCGGGCGTCGACAGATTCATGGCAAAGCCGCTGTTCGCGTCGACGGTCGTCAACGAATTCAATCAAGCCCTTGAACAAAAAACGCTCAACGAGCCGGAAAAGCAGCTCGCCGAGCTGGGGGGGCGCAAAATTTTAATGGCGGAGGATATGCCCGTCAACGCGGAGATAATGATAATGGTGCTGTCAATGCGGGGTATGGAGGTCGAACACGCGCCCAACGGTCAAGAGGCGGTCGACACGTTCGCCAAATCGCCGCCAAATCACTTCGACGCGGTGCTGATGGATATACGGATGCCGATAATGGACGGGCTGAAGGCGACGGAAACGATACGCGCCCTGGATCGCCCCGACGCCAAAACCGTGCCGATAATCGCAATGACGGCGAACGCCTTCGACGAGGACGTTCAACGCTCCTTGCAGGCGGGCATGAACGCGCACCTTTCCAAGCCCGTGGAACCCGAACATTTATTCCAAACATTGGCTGAGCTGATAGAACCTTAAACATTTCCTCCTGCGGGAGGAATTTTTTTTGGTTAGGAATTAGGAACTAGGGATTAGGAATTAGTAGGGGTTAGGAACTAGTCCCTGATTCCTGATTCCTAAATAAAAAGAGCCTGCCTTAAGCAAGCCCCGAATTGACGCTACCACGTCTGCCAAGAGTTATTCGCGCCGTTGTATCGGTACTGCGAGCCGTCGGCAAGCTTGATAAGCGGGCTGTAGACGCCGCTGTATTGAATCGCGACGGCGTTGGTTGCGTCCTGCCCCACGACCACCAAGCCCGCCTCGGCATACACGCCGCTGATATTGGCAAGCGTCATGTTGTACAGGTTGACGGTGTCGAGCCAATCGGAATTCGTGACAACATCGGCACCCTCGCTCAAGCCGTAGAGGAAAGTATCGAAGCCCGCGCCGCCAAAGAGCACGTCATTATTCGCCGCGCCCCAAAGAGTATCGCCGCCGCTGCCCGCATAAATTTGATTCGCCTGCGCGTTGCCGCCCAAATATCGCGCCGTGGTGCTCTGCGTGTTGTCAATCACGACCACGCCGTCAAGTCCGTAGACGTTATCCGTCAAAACTCCGCCGCTGTGATAGTCGTTGATCGTCAACCTGTTTCCTTCCAGCGTGTGTCCCGAAATATAGCCGCCGTAGTTTGCGACATCGCCGAAACGTTTCCATTCGCCGTTGAAAAAGACCGTAGACGCCGCATTGAGAGCTGAATCTGCGCGGACGCCTTTTGTATATACCCAAATGTAGCCGTTATTCAAATCGTAATTGAGGTCTTCGCCCTTGAGAGTGACGTTTAATCTGCCGGCGTCGTCACGGACAATAAATCCGCTGTCGGTTCCATAGCAGGTAAACGAGCCGCTGTGATAGTCTTCGTAGAAAATCGCGAAATATTCCAAGTCGTTGCCCGATGTATCCAAAACGACGTTGATGGTTGAATCGCTGTTGCAACCGAAACCGTAAGAATCGGTGCCCGCGCCGCCTACCAGCGTGGCGTACAGTTCACCCTGAATCGCCGCCGCTACAAGTACGTCACCACTCGACCCGCCGTTGATATAAGCGTAATTGCCGTTCATGCCGCGTTCGGGGTAGAGCATTACGCCGATTGAATCGGAGCCGCCGCCGCCGAGCACCGTATCGTTCGCGCCGTAAATCTCCAGGTAATCGTTATCCCACCAAGAGTTGTCGGTAATCAGCGCGTTGTTGGCGGTCGTGCTCCTTACGCCGTTGACGCCGACGCCCGTTGTTGCCGTTGAACTCGTCCAAGCCATGATAAGCCCCCCTATTTTGAATTTGTCAATCTCGCCGAAATGTTTTTGCACAAACCGCTGAACGCGCCGCGATTTGCGCGAAGCTCACTCGTCATAGAAGCGTCCGTATAGGATTCTTCAAAAACTTTCAATGTCTCGCCTTCGTGATTCATTACGACGACCCGCGTTTCGATGGAAGAGCGTCTTCGTGCTTTTCGTTTAATGCCTCCAAAAATGCCGCCGAAAAGCGGAGAAGCATTGTAGCTTGCACCGTCTTCTTCCGTCGAAACAACGGCGTCCTTCAATATCAAGAAAATGACTCTGTCGAAATCGGTTGCTTTCACAAAGTCTGCCAGTATTTCTTTTTTCGTAAGCAGGTCAATTTCGTCGATACCTTTGTTCCAGCAATAAGTCGCCCATGCGTCTTGAGTATCTTGAGAAATGCTGTAGCCTTTGCCGAAGGTGTCCTTAGCGATTTTCAAAAAGTCCTGCGTCTTGAATTCGACGGGCGCAATAATTAAGAGTCCGGTATTGACGGGCGCGATTTTCATGACGGCGGGAGTTTCGGCGGCAAAGGCGGGCGCGACGTAAATCCCTTGGCTGAAGAGCAGCCCCGCGCAAGTCAAGGCGACGACCAATTTTTTCATGTGAGTATTCCCCTTTACGTTGAGTAAAATTTTTAAGTTTAACTTAACACAATCGGCAGGGGAAGTGGTCTCTTTCAAAGCGACATTTTAATTGAAGGGCTTGATGCCGTAATGGTAGAGCACCTCGTTTATTGTAAACAGGTCATAAATCCGATTCTCGAAAAAGTAGCTGAAGACGACATCCGTCCTCAGATTGGGCGACAGCGCAAAGCCGCCCTTATGCAAAAATTCCTGCGCCTCGTCGATGTCCAACTCCAACGCCAGAGCTATCGCCAACACGGTGCGCTTGCTCGGCATGTAATTTACGGCGGTGCGAATCTTGGAGAAAATCCGCCTGTCCAAATGCGCCCGCTTGTAAACGTCAACCTCGTCAAGCCCGCGTGCCGCTATGTAACTCAACAAATATTCGCAGAAATTTTTCTTGAACTGCGCAAGGCGTTCGTCAATCGGCTTGATGATTTTCCGCGCAGATTCCTTTCGACGGATACAAGGAGCTTTAGCAATATAACTAGCCTCCTCTATCAGCTTGTAAGACATTTGGACATTTGGACTTTTGGGGACTTTGCGCGTTCTGATCTCCGCTACAAGCAAATCCATTTCGGCAAAGAGTTCCGTTTTCAGCAAAATATATCATCCTTTATCAAAATTTTAATCAAATAGCGCGGCTAATATATCAAGGACGCGCAAATTTTTCAATAAAAAAAACTGATTCGATTCGCGCAAAAGTAAACCTGCGCGGAGTCAAAAAGTTCCGCTCAAGCTTTAAAATCTCCGCCCGATAGCTTAAAATCCCTCCAAAGATTCAAGGAGGGATTTTTTTGCTCAAGCTCAATGACTTACTCGCCGATTCGCCGCATAAGTCCAATATCTTCACGCCCGCGCAGATTCAAGCCGTCGAAGCCGCCGCTTACTCCAAAATTATCCGAGGTAAGCCTGCGCTCTTCATAAAATGCGCCGTCCGCAATAAAGAAATTCGCCTGACGCCCGAAGAAGCCGTCCGCCAAATGTTTATCCGCAAGCTAATCAACGAATACGGCTACTCAACCGCTCAAATGGCTGTCGAACACCCTATCCACTTCGGACGCGAGACTAAACGCGCCGATATTGTCATCTTCGAGACCAACCGCCCGACCGTCGAATACATTATCGTCGAAGTCAAGAAGCCCAAGCTCAAAGACGGTAAGGAACAGCTCAAATCCTATTGCCACGCGACGGGCGCGACTATGGGCGTTTGGACGAACGGCGAAAAAATTTCTTTCTACCACCGCAAAGATCCGAATTATTTTGAAGACATCCCCGATATTCCGCGTGTCAATCAAAAGCTCAAGGACATTATCCGCGAACGCCGCACTATCGATAACCTAATCGCCGAGGATAAGCTCCTGCGCGAAAATAAAACCCTCGCCGACCTTATCCGCGAACTGGAGGACGAAGTCCTTGCCAATGCCGGCGTCGACGTGTTCGAGGAAGTCTTCAAGCTCATCTATACCAAACTGTTCGACGAAATGCTTGGCGGGCGCGATAAAAATCGAACGCTGGAGTTTTGGAATTACGGAGAGACCGACGCCGAACTTAAAGACACGATTCAAAACCTGTTCGACCGCGCCAAAGCCAAGTGGCAGGGCGTCTTTGCGGCTGACGACAGAATCAAGCTTACGCCGTCGCATTTGGCGATTTGCGTTTCGTCGTTGCAAGGCGTCAAGCTTTTCAACTCAAACCTCGACGTTATCGACGACGCCTTTGAATACCTGATGAGCAAGTCGCAGAAGGGCGAGAAGGGACAATTTTTCACGCCGCGCTACGTTATCGATATGTGCGTCCGTATGCTCAACCCCGCTCCCTCCGAAACAATGATTGATACCGCCGCCGGCTCTTGCGGCTTCCCCGTCCATACGACCTTTTACGTCTGGAATAAGATTTTGCGGGCTAAAAATGTTTCGCAAAGCCACCTGTTCACCGCCGAGCCTAAACCGCCCGAATGCGAGGATTATGTCAACGAAAAGATTTTTGCTGTCGACTTCGACGAGAAAACCGTCCGCGTCGCCCGAACGTTGAATTTAATCGCAGGCGACGGCAAAACTAACGTCCTGCACCTAAACACCCTTGACTACGAACGCTGGGACGAAACCATTGCCGACGACGTGTGGAAAGATATTTATTACGAGGGCTGGAAGAAATTACGCCGCCTCCGCACCTATCGCAACGATAACAGCCGCTTTGAGTTCGATATTGTCATGGCTAATCCGCCGTTCGCGGGCGACATCAAGGAAAGCCGTATCATCGCCAAATACGAGCTGGGCAGGAATTCCAAGGGCAAATATCAATCGAAGGTCGGGCGCGATATTCTGTTCATCGAACGCAATTTGAACTTCCTCAAGGACGGCGGGCGTATGGCGATTATCCTGCCGCAAGGACGTTTCAACAATTCGAGCGACAAATATATCCGCGACTTCATTGCCGAACGTTGCAGGATTTTGGCTGTCGTCGGACTTCACGGCAATGTTTTCAAGCCGCACACCGGCACCAAGACAAGCGTCCTCCTCGTGCAGAAATGGGACGATAAACTTTGTCCGCGCCGCGAAGATTATCCGATATTCTTTGCGACCATGTGCGAGCCGTCCAAGGATAATTCGGGCGAAAAAATTTTCGAGCTGACTGACGACGGCAAGCTCCTGCGCGACGGGCACAATCACACGATCGTTAGGCACGACCTGTTCAATCACGACGGCTTGACACGCGACGGCATTGCCGAGGCTTTTATCGAGTTCGCCAAGCGCGAGGGCTTAAGTTTTTTTGATTCAAGCTCCTTTGACGAGGAAAAGTATCGCCGCCTGTCGGAGGAGCTGGAGTGTACAGAAATTTTGTTCTCATACGTGCAAAATGATATTTTTCGCCTCGACAGCTTCTTTTATGCAAAAGAATTTTTGGAAGGCGAGCGACTTATAGCCCGTCTTAAAACAACGAGCCTCCGTGAAATGAAACGCGCAAAGATTTTAAGTTTCGGGGCGTATTCGCTGAATAATTTTGTCGAATACCTTTCGGAAGGCGTGCCGTTTATCCGTTGCGTTGATATGAAGGGAGGCGTTGTTGAAACCGCAAACTTAATACGCATTTCAAAGGCGGCGCATTGTCTCCTCTATAAATCGGAAGTATTTCCCGAAACGGTGTTGCTTTCAATGTCTGGCAGTGTCGGAAATGTTGCTATCGCTCTGCCGTCATGGCAATATCCGATGAATTCAAATCAAGACATTGCGAAGATTCATCTGCGCGGCGATATGAATCCATATTATCTTTACGCATTCTTTGCATCTAGATACGGGCAAAATTATATGCGGCGCGAGGCGCGAGGCAGTGTTCAGCAACATGTTTTCTTGTCGCAGATTGAAATGTTTAGGATTCCAATTCCTAGCGAAGAATTTGCGACTAAAATTGAGCAAACATGCAAAGCAGGCTTTTCTTACAAGGAGCGCGCCGACGAAGCTTATCACGCGGCAGAAAAAACGTTGGAGCGGGCGTTGGGTCTCGATACCTTCAAGCCGTCGAACGATAACATTGCGATTAAAACGTTCAGCGCGTCGTTCGGAGTGAGCGGTCGCCTCGACGCCGAATTCTATCAGCCCAAATATGATGACTTAAAAGTTTTTCTCGGCACGCTTACGACTTACAAGCTAGGTGACCTCGTGAAGATTTTTAAATCGGTTGAGCCCGGCAGTGATTGCTACGGAACAGAGGGCACGCCGTTTATCAGAGTGAGCGACGTGAATAAATTTGGCATTGCCGAGCCCGAAATAAAAATCACCGAGCATTACGGCGAAGAATATTATCCGCGCAAAGACACGATTTTATTTTCAAAGGACGGGAGCCTCGGCATTGCTTACAAAGTCCGCGCAGATTTGGCGGCGATAACGTCGGGGGCGTTGCTTCACCTTACGGTTAAAGATAAATCTCTCGTGTTGCCCGATTACTTGACGTTGGTTTTGAATTCGGAGCCGGTGCAAATGCAAGCGGAGCGCGATTCAAACGGCGCGATAATCAAGCATTGGAAACCCGACGACATAAAAAAAGTTATCGTGCCGGTGATGGCGCGTGACGTACAAGAAAAAATCGCCGCGCAGGTTGAGGCGTCGTTCAGATTGCGTGGCGAGTCGGAGCGGCTTCTATCCTTGGCGAAAATGGCAGTCGAGTTGGCGATTGAACAGGGCGAGGCGGTCGCTACAGAAAAATTCTTTGCAGAGCCGCTGTAAGTTGCTATAATGGCGGAAAATTTTTCAGAGGTGAACTTAATGAGAGCAACACAACTTTACGCGCCGACGTTACGCGAATCGCCCGCCGAAATTTTGCAAGAATAAAATTCGACGGGGATTTTTTTTAAACGAAAAAACCCTCCGACGCGCCGCCGAAGGGCTTTTGTTTGCTGAAAATTTTTAATCAGCCTTGCGATGCCTTAATAATGTCGAGAACTTGCTGATGACTTATCTGCTTTCCGTTAATTTTGTAAATATTCGCTTCGCACTCTTCAATCCATCCGCCACCAGCACCCGGGTGCTTATAGCCGTCAAGCTCGGCATCGATATTATAAGTGTTTTTCAAATAACCTGCAACTTCGCTGTCGTCAAGATACCACATAAATTTTGCAGGCTTATTATTATAGAATCCGTTATGTTCAACAACTTTTCCTACAGCCATGATGATGTCACTTGTTTCAGAATAAGTACCGCCAGCCACGCCGTCAAGTTCCTAGTCGCTCATCACTTCGTCCGCGAATTTGTCTTTATCAGCCATAATATCAACCTCCAGACAAAATCTTTAAGGTTGAGCCATTATATATACGTATATATATGCTGTCAAGTTTATAAGAAAATTTTTTCAGCCGTAAAAATCCTGTATTTGGGATTTTGTCAAATGAGCCGAAAAATCGCCGCCAAAACCGTTTTCAACGCTTAAAATCAATTTCAAACGCTCAAATGAATTTCAAACACCGCGAGGCAAATTTTTTTGCTCAAAATCGGTTTGCAACGCCAAAATCTGGTATAATAGCCCAAATTTTTATCAGAGGTGATTTTTTTGAGAGCAACACAGCTTTACGCCCCAACTTTACGCGAATCGCCTGCAGAGGCGGAAGTCGTAAGTCATAAGCTGATGTATCGCGCAGGGCTGATACGCAAGGCGGCAGGCGGCTTGTATTCGTATTTGCCGTTGGCGTGGCGCACGATGAAGAAAATCATGCAAATCATACGCGAGGAAATGGATTCGGCGGGCGGGCAGGAACTCATGATGCCAATCGTGCAACCTGCGGAGATGTGGCAGGAGTCGGGACGTTGGGCAGTCTACGGACCCGAAATGATGAGGCTCAAAGACCGTCACGGCAGAGAATTCTCTCTCGGACCGACGCACGAGGAAATGATAACAACGCTTGTTCGCGACGAGGTGCGCTCCTATAAACAACTGCCGCTCATGCTGTACCAAATCCAAAATAAATATCGCGACGAACGCCGCCCGCGCTTCGGCTTGATGAGGAGCCGCGAATTCGTCATGAAAGACCTCTACTCCTTCGACAAAGATATAGACGGCATGAACGAATCCTATCAAAAAATGTATGACGCCTACGTCCGAATCTTTACGCGTTGCGGCTTGAAGTTCAGGGCGGTCGAGGCGGATAACGGCGCGATAGGCGGCGGGCATTCCCACGAGTTCACGGTACTTGCTCCGAGCGGCGAGAGTTCCATTGCTTACTGCGAGCATTGCGACTACGCGGCGAGCGACGAAAAAGCCGAGCTTAAGGTAATCTGCGCGGACGCCGAGGAGCTTAAGCCGCTGGAAAAAGTTTCGACGCCCGCTTGCCACACGATAGAGCTTGTCAAGAATTTCCTCGGCGTGCCGATAGAAAAGACGATTAAAGCCGTAGCCTTCATGGACGACGACGAGCGGCTGATATTGGCGTTTGTGCGCGGCGACCACGAGGTCAACGAGATTAAAGTTATGAACGCCGTCGAGGGCGCGAATCATCTTTACATGGCGGAGGAGCGGCTGATAACGGCGGCGGGCAGTTGCGCGGGCTTCATGAGTCCGATTGGGATTAAGGACGCGATAATCGTCGTCGACGCAACTGTTATGGAAATGTATAACGCCGTCGCGGGCGCAAACGAGGTCGACACGCATTTTATCAACGTGACGCCGCGCAGGGACTTCGACGCCAAAAAGATTCACGTCGCCGATATTCGCATGGTGCAGGCGGGCGACCCGTGTCCGAAATGCGGCAAGCCCTTGCAAATGACGCGTGGCATTGAGGTCGGGCAAGTGTTCACGCTGGGCAGTAAGTACAGCACGGCTCTTCATGCCACGTTCCTCGACGAGGACGGTTTGGAAAGATTTTTCGAGATGGGTTGCTACGGAATAGGCGTCGGGCGCACCATGGCGGCGGCTATCGAGCAGAACAACGACGCCGACGGGATTATCTGGACGCGTGCCATTGCTCCCTTTGAGGTCGTGATTGTGCCCGTCAATGCCAAAGACTCCGCGCAGATTGCCCTTGCCGAGGAGCTTTATAACGAGCTTAAAGCGGCGGGCGTCGACGTTTTGCTTGACGACAGGAAGGAGCGCGCCGGCGTCAAGTTCAAGGACTGCGACCTTATCGGCTACCCGTTGCGTGTGACGATTAGCCCGAAGACTTTGGACAGCGGCAACGTCGAAATAAAAATCCGCCGCAGCGGAGAGTTCATGAACTTTGCTCGCGGCGAACTTACGGCAAAAATTTTGGAGCTGTTGGAAACGTTATGAAGACTGCATTGACGATAGCCGGCTCGGACAGCAGCGGCGGGGCGGGCATTCAAGCAGACCTCAAGACGTTCCTCGCCAACGGCGTCTACGGCATGAGCGCGATAACCGCCTTGACCGCGCAGAATACTTTGGGCGTGCGTTCGGTGCTGAACTCGACGCCCGAATTCTTAGCCGACCAACTCGACGCGATTTTTGAGGACATACCGCCCGACGCCGTTAAAATCGGAATGGTATCGTCGGCGCGGCTGATTGAAATTATCGCCGCCAAGTTAAAATTCTACGGCGCGAAAAATATCGTCGTCGATCCCGTCATGGTTGCCACGTCGGGCGCAAGGCTGATTGACGAGGACGCCGTTAAAACTTTGCAGGCGGAACTGTTCCCGTTGGCGACGGTTATAACGCCGAATATCCCCGAACTCGAAGTAATTGCCGCTACCGCCGATATGGAGCAAACCGCGCAGATGATTTTCGCGGAGTACGGTTGCGCGGTATTGGCGAAGGGCGGGCACGGTCACAACGACGCCAACGATTATCTGTTCGACGGCGCGGGGCAATGGTTTAACGGTAAACGAATCGCCACGACGAACACGCACGGCACGGGTTGCACGCTAAGCTCCGCCATTGCCGCCAATCTCGCCAAAGGTCACGCCTTGCGCGAGGCGGTCGGGCTTGCCAAGGCTTACTTGACGGGCGCATTGAGCACGGGCTTGAACCTCGGCAAGGGTAGCGGCCCCTTAGACCACGGCTTTAATCTGCGCGGAGCCGACTGTCGTATTTTCGGCGCGTCTCGCTGATTAGGCTTAATCTTAATTTTTACGTTTAGGATCTACTTTTTCTTTGTGGTGCCAAAGAAAAAGTAGCAAAAAGAAAAGCACTTTGACCGGCAAAGAAACATCCCTGTTTCTGTTGCCGGCGGCGCACATCCATGTGCGCCGGGTTTTACCTCATTTCGACTAAAAACTTTATCAACAATCCCCAGTCACGTCCTCGGCATAGAAATTTTTAAAGCGTCGCGGAGGCTCTCGACGGGCAGGAGATTTGCCTTGTCCGCCGATTTGGAAACCTCCGCGAAATTTTTTTTGGGCAAAACAATATTGGTAAAGCCCATGCGGATTGATTCGTCAACGCGTTGCCGCGCCTTGCTGACGGCTCGAACTTCGCCGCTCAAGCCCACCTCGCCGAAGATGACGCATTGCGGCAAAAGCTTCCTGTTCGCGAAACTCGACGCCAAAGCAATCGCTATGGGCAAATCAGTCGCCGGCTCGTCAATCTTAATCCCGCCCGCCGTCTTAACGTACACGTCGCAGGCTCCAATGCTCAGATGCACTCGCTTTTCCAAAACCGCCAGCAACAGCTGAATGCGTTTCACGTCCACGGCGTCTGAAGTCCTGCGCGGCGGCATGAAGGGCGTAGGCGCGACCAACGCTTGAACCTCGACCAAAAGCGGGCGCGTCCCCTCCACCGTCGGGACGATTACGCTGCCTATATCGTCGGCTTTTTCGGGCAGGAATAATTTCGACGCGTCGGGCACGTCGGCAAGCCCCGTGTCGCGCATTTCAAACAGCCCAATCTCGCTCGTCGCGCCGAACCGATTTTTTATCGCCCGCAGTACTCGGAAGTCTGCATTGCGTTCGCCCTCGAAGAATAAAACCGTGTCGACGATATGCTCAAGCACCCTCGGACCGGCAAGGCTCCCGTCTTTGGTCACATGCCCGATAACAAACGTCGTGACGCCCAAACTTTTTGACAGCCGCATTAAGCCCGCCGAACACTCCCGCACTTGCGACACGCTCCCCGGCGCGCTCTCGATGTCGGATTTGTAAATCGTCTGGATTGAATCGACAATCAGCAATTCCGGCTGAACTTTTTCCACGTGATGAGTTATCCGCTCAAAATTGTTTTCCGCGCAGATATAAAGCTCATCTGCCAGCGCGTTCAAACGTTCGGCTCTCATGCGGATTTGCCGCGAACTTTCCTCGCCCGTCACGTATAAAACTTTCCGACCGCCGCGTGCCACGTTAGCGCAAACCGCCAGCGTCAAACTGGATTTGCCGACGCCGGGGTCGCCCGCGATTAAAATTATCGAACCGGGTATCAAGCCGCCGCCGAGTACTCTGTCCAATTCGCCCGAACCCGTCATGAAGCGCGGCAATTCCTCCATATCGACTTCGGCTATCCTGCGCGGTTGCTCAAAGGCGGTCGTCAACGCGTGGGAACTTTTTACTTCCGCCGTGACCTCCTCCTCGACCAATGTATTCCATTGCCCGCACGTCGGACACTTGCCGAGCCATTTAACCGATTCGGCTCCGCATTCTTGGCAAACGTACCGAACTTTTTTTTTAGCCATACAATCAACCTCCCCAAAAAAATTTACAAAGTCAATCTGCGCGGCTATAATACCACAATCACGGAAGGAGGCTACACCTTGACAAATGACATTGTGATTATTAACACGTTCGTGCTGTATATCGGCTTGATGATGGCGATTGGCGTCTACTACTACCGCCGCACGAAAAACATGAGCGATTACTTTTTGGGCAACCGCAAGCTGGGCGCGTGGGTCACGTCGCTTAGTGCCGAGGCGTCGGATATGAGCGGCTGGATGCTTATGGGCGTCCCCGGCTTCGCGTATCTGGCGGGCTTGAACGCGGGCTGGATAGCTATCGGCATTGCGATTGGTACTTGGGCGAATTGGCATTTCGTGGCGGCGCGGCTCCGTCAATACACCGAGCTTGCCGGCAACGCCTTGACGCTCCCCGAATTCCTGCAGAATCGCTATCACGACACGAGCGGCTTGCTCCGAATCGTCCCCGCGATTTTTATCCTGATATTTTTTATCCTGTACACGTCTTCGGGCTTCGTGGCGGCGGGCAAGCTCTTCGAGACGGTCTTTGGCTTGCCGTTCCAATACGCAATTTTCCTCGGCGCGGGCTCCGTCGTCTTCTACACGCTGATTGGCGGCTTCCTCGCGGTCAGCAGGACGGACTTTATCCAGGGCGTGATGATGTTCTTTGCAATCTTAATCGTCCCGACGTGCGCGGCAATGAGTTTGGGCGGCTTCGCCGACACGATAACGGCTATCGCGGCTTACAAGTCGACGCTGTTTGAGCCGTTCCTAAAACCCGACGGCACCACGCTCGGCGCGATTGAGCTAATCTCGCTGTTGGCGTGGGGTATCGGATATTTCGGACAGCCGCACATTTTGGTTCGGTTTATGGCAATCAAATCGACGAAGGAAATCCCTCAAGCGACGCATATCGCCATGACGTGGGTTATCCTCAGCTTGGCGGCGGCGGTAGCGGTCGGCATGGTCGGCACGGTCTACTTGACGACACCGCTGGAAGGCACCAACTCCGAAACGGTCTTCCTGGTCATGACGAATCAGCTTTTCCCGCCGATAATCGCGGGGCTGGTTTTGAGCGCGGTGTTGGCGGCTATCATGTCAACGGCGTCGTCTCAACTGCTGGTGGCGGCGTCGGCGTTCGCGCAGGATTTTTATAAGACGCTCCTGCGCAAGGACGCCAATCAAACGGAGCTGGTTTGGATCTCTCGCGCCTCGGTGCTGATAATCGCGTCGATAGCGGTGTTCCTCGGCTTCAACCCCGACAGCTTTATCCTCGACATGGTTGCCTATGCTTGGGCGGGCTTCGGCGCGGCGTTCGGTCCGGCGTTGCTTATGAGTTTATTCTGGCGCAGAACTACCAAAGTCGGCATAATCGCGGGGATAATCGCGGGCGGCTCCACCGTGCTGATTTGGAAACAATTTGAGCTGTTCGGGCTGTACGAGATTGTACCGGGCTTTATCATTGCGCTGATAATGATTTACGTCGTTAGCAAATTCGACGAGCCGCCTGCCAAGGAAATTACGGACACCTTCGACAAGGTCGGGGACAGCAGGATTTGACACAAAAAAACCTCCGACGTTAAGCCGAAGGGTTTTTGTTTACCGTGAATTTAAGATTTTTGAATGAGTTTAAAGACGTAGTCTATGGCTTCTGCTTGCGAAATTTGCTTGCCGTCCATATAATATTCGTTGGCGGTAATTGTGTCGTCGTAAAGGATAGCTGCCACGCCGATTTTAGCCCACGCACGCTGAATCGATTCCGGATCATCACAACGGATGGCGTCTTCGGAACCGGGAGCTTTCTTGCTCAGCAGAGTTTTTAAAAACAAGGCGTCCCATCCATTTTGTCCCTGTGTGCCGCCCGCCACTTCGTCGAGTTGTTCTTCGGTTAGGATTTCGTCTTTGAGGATTTTGTCTGTCATTTTTATCGACCTCCCGCCTGTCGCGCTTAAAGGAAATATTTGATGTTCACTTTGCTGTTCGTCTTCTGCAAAATGTGTTCGAGAGCCGCCCGGCGCGAAATTTGCTCGCCGTTGCTGTTATAATACTCGTTGAGCCTGTCGTCGTTATGGTGGATTACCGAGACGCCGAATTTCGCCCAAACGCGTTGCATTTCCTTCATCATGTTCGTGTCGCCGCTGAATTGCAAATCGCCGTTTCTATGAAGCTCGTACATGAAGTAAAAATCGTTGTTGGTTTCCCGGCTCGTGCCGCCCGCCACTTTATCCAGTTGAGCCTCGTCAAGCAGTTCGTCTTTGAGAATTTCGTCCGCCATGATTATCAACCTCCAAATTTCTTTCTGCCCATTATACGTCGCACGTCAAGTTTTGTTACAGGCTTTAGCAAAAAAATTTTTAGCCGAAATATAATTCGGGAGGTGTCGCGATGAAAAAAATTTTAATCGTCGCGCTGAGCTTGATTGGCTTAATCTGCGCGGGTTGTTTTAAAGCCGAATTCGATTTGACGGTCACGGCGACGGGCGCGGTTAATCGACACTGGAAGATTATGGGGACGGCTCCGTTTGCCCGCCAAATTGAGGAGATTAAGTCTGCCAATGAGCGGCTTTACTCCGATTTGACGGTCAAGCCGATAGCCGAGGGCGATATGTTGGGCTACGAGTTTGCGCTGACGTATCCCGACATTGAGACGTTTGCGCGGTCGCCCGGCGAAATGTATTCGGCGCACGCCGGCAAGAATCGGGGCATATCGCGGCGCAAGGGCTGGTTCTTCGACGAGTACGACTTTGATTTTTACGCGGAGTATTCGCGAGCAAATCTGCCGCCCGAAGCCGAGTTCATTACCCAATCCGCCTTCAACGACGTTGCCTACGACGTGACGATTCGCTTGCCCCATCGCGTCGAGGCTCATAATGCCGACACGGTTACGGGCGACGGCAGGTATCTGAGTTGGAACTTGGCACCGATACTGATTCACGGCGGCGAACGTCACATGAACGCCCGCTTTAAGCTGTGGCACGCGGACAAGGCGGCATTGACGGCGATTATCGAGCTGATGTTGTTGGCGGCGACGATATTTTTCTTCCGCAAAGCCCGCACCGAGGAATCGGAGGGCGTGGCTAAGGATTTGCGCTTCAAGCGGAACGTATTCGCGGGGCTGAGCGTGGCGTTGGCATTGGTGGCGACTTATCTGCTGACCGCGCCCGTCAACTTCACCGACGCCGATATAATTTCCCTTGCAATTTGAGTTGGAACTTGGCACCTGTACTGATTCACGGCGGCGAACGCCCGCTTTAAGCTGTGGCACGCGGACAAAGCAGCATTGACGGCGATTATCGAGCTGATGTTGTTGGCGGCGACGATATTTTTCTTCCGCAAAGCCCG
>CALFJE010000144.1 GCA_937877545.1 uncultured Selenomonadales bacterium
AAGTATTCTACAACTATCCCGATCCCGTGCAACCGGGCTACCTGAAGCTTGCTGATGAGTTCAACTTCAACCAAACTCCCGCCACATTCGAGATTGAGGGTGTAGTAAAAGACGCTGTACAACTGGGCGACTCCACTATCATCTTGAGCAATGTTGACAAAGTGCCTCACCTCTACCTTATCAAGTCGAGCACACAGGAGTTTGTTAAGGAACTGAGCACTACCGGCATACAGACCGAGGACCGTGATAATTTCTACAGCAACCTCAACGCCATTACTCTCACCACCGACCGTAAGCTCGTGGGCGTCTCGCTGGGCGAGAACAACTTCGCGGGAACGCTCGGACAAGCCTATGTTTACAAATGGGACGACATCGACAGCGACCCCGTTCTCTGGTTCTCTACCAAGAATGCCGGCAATTACAACAACGCCAACGTGGGTCACGCGATTGCCGTGAACGGAGTGAGCAACAAGAGCTGTGAGGTGCTTATCACCGCTATGACCACCGGGTCGACTCGCAACACCCGTTTCGTACATGTTTTGCTCGAAGAAGGCAATGTGGCTACGACATATCACGACAATAACGAAACCGTAGTCACCGGAGCACAGACCAACTATGGTGAGGAATTGCATGTGGTTATATCGCCTAACGACGAGCAAAAAATCATCCTCGGAGGTATGGGTAAGATTGTTGAATATCTCCCCGCTCGCGCATCGGCAGGAAAACCCGACGCCTCCGCGCAGGTTTTGAATCGCGCCGCCGCGTCGCCAACCAAAATCAGATAATCGACGCGCTCCTTGACAAGATTTAAAAAATCCGTGAGGTCGGTGCCCTTATCGTCGCCGCCCGCTATCAGGACGATGTGCCCCGCGAACGTTTCCAACGCCTTAATCGCCGAATCGGTGTTGGTGGCTTTGGAGTCGTTGTAGTATTTCACGCCGTCAAGCTCGCGCACGAATTCAATCCTGTGCTCCACGCCTCGGAAGGTCTTAAGCACGCCGCGAATACCCTCGACAGTCGCGCCCGCAAGGTAAGCCGTAAGAGCCGCCGCCAAAGCATTTTCGACGTTGTGCCCGCCCTTAATGCCCAGCTCGTCGACAGTGCACAGCTCGCGAATTTTGCCGTCAAGCTTAATGACAAGCCGATTATCCTTGACGAACGCGCCCTCGGCAAGCTCGGTTTGGCGGCTGAAGTAAAGCACTCGACACGCGGCGCGGTCAATCATGTCGCGGGTACGCTCGTCGTCGAAGTTCAGAATCAGAAAATCCTCGGCGGTCTGTTGCGCAAAAATTTTCTCCTTCATCGCTTGATAAACTTCCATAGTCCCGTGACGCTTGAGATGGTCGGGCGTGACGTTGAGTATCGCGGAAATGTGCGGCTTGAAATTTTGGGTAGCCTCCATTTGATAGCTTGAAATCTCCGCCGCGATACAGCCGCCCGCGCCGACTGCCAAAGCAACCTCGCTCAGCGGCACGCCGATATTCCCGCCGACGCCGACTTTATCAAACGCCGTCTCAAGCAGAAGCCCCAGCAACGTTACGGTGGTAGTCTTGCCGTTGGTACCGGTCACCGCGCAGATTGGCGACCTCGCAAGGCTGAAGGCAAGCTCGACCTCGCTGATAATCCGAATGCCCTGCGCGGACGCCGCCTTGAGCAAAGGTATCCTCAGCGGCACGGCGGGCGATACGATAATCAAGTCCACGCCGTTTAAAAGTTCCTCGGTCTGCTTGCCCAAACGAACCTCAACGCCGGCAATGTTTACGTCAAGATTTTCCTTGGCGTCACTCAAGACGACGTGCGCCCCCAACGACTTTACAACCTTAGCCGCCGCAATGCCGCTCCGCGCCGCGCCGATAACCAAAACATTTTTATCAGTCAAATCCATTGCAAAGACTCCTTACAGCATTGAAAGCCCCAGCACGCCCGCGATAAGTCCGACCGTCCAGAACACGAACACGACTTTAACCTCCGACCAGCCGCCCAGCTCAAAGTGATGATGTAGCGGACTCATGCGGAATATTCGCTTGCCCGTCGACTTGAACGAAATTACTTGGATTATCACCGACAACGCCTCGCAGACGAAAACGAAGCCCACGACCGCCAATAAGACTTCCGTGCGCGAAAGGATACCGACCGCCGCGAACGCTCCGCCCAATGCCAACGACCCCGTGTCGCCCATGAACACTTTCGCCGGGTGGAAGTTAAACTTCAAAAAGCCTATGCAAGCTCCGACCGTCGCCGCGCAGAATATCGCCAAATCGGCGTGCCCCGTCAGCAAGCAAATCACCGCGTAGCAAGACGCCGCTATCGCCATGCACCCCGACGCCAAGCCGTCCAGCCCGTCCGTCAAGTTCACCGCGTTAGACGCCCCGACCACCACGAACAGCATAAACGGCAAGTATAAGCTCCCCGCGTCGATTGTCACGTTGACGAGCGGCAGCCAAATCGTCGGGTTGAAGTCCGTCAGCAATGCGCTCGCCACGAACGTTGTCACTATGACGATTATAATTTGCCCCAGGAGCTTGTATCGCGCCAACAGCCCCTGATTGTGCTTGCGGACGACTTTTAGATAATCGTCGATAAATCCCAAAATGAAGTGTCCGAACAATATGAACAGCGCGAGGAATATTTCAACGTTCCACTCCGCTTGAAGGAGCGTCGCCGCCACTATGCCCGCGATTAAAAATATTCCGCCCATCGTCGGCGTGCCGCTCTTTTTCTGATGACTTTTCGGACCTTCCTCGCGTATGCTCTGCCCGAATTTTAAGCGGTGCAAAATCGGTATGCAAAGCGGCGCAAGCAGAATCACCACCACTGCCGCGATTGCTCCCGCTATCAAAAGTTTTTCCATTAAGAATTTCCCTGCCTAAAATGTTTTGAACGTATGACCGCGATAATTTGTTTTAAATTGTCTTTGAGGTGCGCCAACAGGATGCAACGTCACGTTGCCCTGCCTAAATCAGCTCGATAATTTTCTCCATGTGCATGACGTGCGACGCCTTGAACAAAATCGTATCGCCGTCGCGCACCAGCTCCAAGATTTTTTTTGCGGCGTCCTCGTGCGTGTCGAAGGTGTAAACGTCCTTCAAGCCGGCGTCCCGCGCCCCCGCCGCGATAAATTTGCCAAGCTCGCCCAAAGTTATCAGCATGTCGAATTTATTTTCAACCAGCTCCGCGCCAATCTCCCTGTGAATTTGCTCCGATATGTCGCCCAGCTCCAGCATGTCGCCGAGCACCGCGATTAGCCGCCCGTTGTAAACTTCCGACGTCGTCTTAATCGCCACGCGCATTGAGGCGGGGCTGGCGTTATAGGCGTCGTTGACTATCGTCAAGCCGTCGCGCCGAATCACCTCGAAACGCATTTTGGTCGTCGTCAAAGTGGAAAAGCCTCGCTGAACTTGCGGGACGCTCAAGCCGCAAGCATAGCCCGCCGCGATAGCCGCCAATGCATTCGACACGTTGTGGCGACCGAGCATGGGAATTTCAAAATCGTACTCCCTGCCTCGGAAGCTCAAAGTGAACTCCGTCGACACGCTGCCGATTAAAATATCCTTGGCGATAAAATCCGCGTCTTTTTCCAGCGAATAGGTCAAGACTCGGACGCCGTCGCCCGCCAAAGTTTTCATCGCCGCCGTATGACGATTGTCCGCGTTTAGGATAATCGTGCCGCCGCTTTTAATCGCCTCGACCAGCTCGCCCTTAGCTCGCGCAATATTTTCAATCGAACCCAAAAGTTCAATGTGCGCCTCGCTGACGTTGGTAACTATGCCAATCGTCGGCTTAACGACCTCGGCAAGCGATTCAATCTGCCCCAAGCCGCGCATTCCGATTTCCACGACGGCGGCTTGATGTTTATCGTTAAGCTCAAGCAACGTCATGGGAACGCCGACCTCGTTGTTGAAGTTGCCCGAAGTCTTAAGCACGTGCCCGCAACCGTTGAGCGCGGCGGCAGTCAAATCCTTAGTCGTCGTCTTGCCGTTGGAGCCGGTCACCGCCACAATCGGGATATTGAAACGTTCGCGCCACGCGCCCGCGATTTGCCGATAAGCCGCCAAGGTATCCGCGACCTTCAAGATTATGCTGTCAAGATTTTTATCGAAGCCCTCGCTTACCATGACGGCAGACGCGCCCTTTTTGAGAGCCTCCGCCGCGAAGTCCTCGCCATTGAAAGTCTCGCCCTTGAGCGCGACAAATAAACTGCCGCTCGTGATTTTGCGGCTGTCGGTTATGATGTCCTCGAAAAATATTTCCGCGTCCGAATTTATCTTTGCGCCCGTGACTTGCGCGACCTCCGCCAAACTTAATTTATCCATGCCGAATCGCCTCCAATGCGACTTCCCTATCGTCAAAATGGCAACGTGACGTTGCATCCAATTGTCGCGCTTGAATGCTCAACTTTGGAAGCCGTCACGCCGCGCCGTAACGAATTGTCAACACATTGCCGCTTTGCCGGTTATTGCCTCCAATGCGACTTCCCTATCGTCGAAATGAATCGTGCCCGTGTTCAAGATTTGATACGTCTCGTGCCCTTTGCCCAAAATCAAAACCACGTCGCCCGCGCCGGCAAGCTCAATCGCTCGGAAAATCGCCGCTCGCCTGTCGACTATGCGCTCGTGAACTTTATCGCCGATACCCGCCTCGACCTCGTCCAAAATTTTTTCGGGGTCTTCGGAGCGCGGATTGTCGCTCGTGGCAATCACAACGTCGGCAAGCTCGGCGGCAAGTTTGCCCATAATCGGGCGTTTGGAGTGGTCTCTGTCGCCGCCGCAACCAATCACCGCGATAACTTTGCCCGTAGCAATCTGAGCTGCGGTCTCCAAAACATTCTTGACGCCGTCGGGCGTGTGCGCGTAGTCAACGATAACCGTAAACGGAGCCTCGGCAAAGACGCGCTCGAATCGCCCCGGCACGCTCCTGAAGTTTTCCAAAGCACGCTTGATAATTTCGGGCGCGACACCTTCAGCCAAAGCCGCGCCGTAAGCCGCCAACACATTGCAGACGTTGAAACGCCCCGTCAAGTGCAAGTTTAAGCTCATGGCATCGGGGATTGTAAAAGTCATGCCGTCGGCGCGAATATCCAAATCGGCTCCGCGCAGATTGGCTTCGCTCGTCACGCCGTAAGTAATTTTCTTGCAAAGGCAATGGCGCAGAATCTCGGAGCCGGCCGCGTCGTCGGCGTTGATAATCGCGGTTTTGTTCGTCTTGCGACCACGGCGCGACACCGCGTCGAACAGCTTAGCCTTAGCCCGCAAATAATTTTCCATGGTGCCGTGAAAGTCCAAATGGTCTTGCGTGAGGTTGGTAAAAATCGCCGTATCGAACTCGACGCCCGCAACTCGGTGCTCCGCCAGCGCGTGACTTGAAACCTCCATGACGACGACTTGAACATTTTGGCGGCGCATATCGTCCAGGACGTGTTGCAAGTCGATAACGTTTGGCGTGGTGTTGCGGACGGGAAAACTTTCGTCGCCGATAAGGATTTGAATCGTGCCGATAAGCCCGACCTTCAAGCCCGCGCCTTTGAAAATTTCGCGGAGCAGGTAAGTCGTGGTAGTCTTGCCGTTGGTGCCGGTCACGCCGATAACGCGCACAGCCCGCGCAGGGTAATCGTAAAAGTAGGGGACGATAACGGCGAGGGCGTTTAGCATATCGGGGACGACGAGCGCGGCGAGACCTTCGGGCGGCGTGAAATTCTTCCGAGCCGTGAGGACAGCGACCGCACCCTTAGCCTTAGCCTGCGCGATAAAGTTATGCCCGTCGACGTGTGCGCCCTCCATGCATACGAATAAATTGCCCGCCGCGACTTTGCGCGAATCGTGCTCAATGCCGCTTATAACAACGTCGTCGCCGACGATTCGGGCGTCGGGGATAAGCAATGCAAGTTCGCTCAGTTTTTTTATCAAGGACTTGCCTCCCTCCTTTTTGCCGCCAATTATAATTGAACTTTACATGAAAAGACAAGCCGCCGCGAAAGTTTATGTCAGAAGCCGTTCAAAATGCCTTCCAAGCCTTCCCGACGATAAATTTCCTTGTAGCGTTGCAGGTGTTGCTGAATGATGTTGTCCAAAGCCCGCATGCCCAGCATTTCAACGGGAGCACGGTCGTCAGTCAAAACGTTATCGCCGAGCGCGGGCGTCGTCCAATTATCCGCGATGTGAATCATCAGCCGCGATAACGTTTCGTCGCTCAAAGCATCTGCGCGGGCGCGAAGGTTGTTCAAAGTGCGCTCGTCGTCCGCCGCGAACAAAACCCTGTTCGTAACCCCGCGAGCGTCAATCGTCCGCACGGCGGCGAAATTTTTGCCAATCGTGTCAATCAGGTACTCGTTGATATTGCCCGCGCCCGAAGCCCGCATGTTCATGTTGACGACCATAACGCCGCCCGCCGTCAAGTGACTTTTAACCAGCGCAAAGAATTCCGTCGAGCTCATCTGGAACGGAATGGTTATGTCTTGGTAAGCGTCGACAAGAATCACGTCGTAGGAATTTTTATCGGCTTGCAGGAAGGCGCGTCCGTCGTAGGTGACGACTTCAACGTCTGCGGGCAGAGCGAAATATTTTTCGGCGAGGGCGGTGATTTTATCGTCAATCTCGACGCCGACAATCTGCGCGGCGGGGAAGTAGCGACGGCATTGCTCGGCGAAGGTGCCCGTGCCCATGCCAAGAATCAAAATCTTGTTGCCGCTTGCCAGGAGCGGAGCCGCCAGCGCGTAATCGTAATACATGCCCGTCAAGCCGCCGCCCTTTACCTTGAGCGACTGCACGCCGAACATCGCATTTGTCGACAGGATTATATGACGCGGCGTCTCCTTGACTTGCAGGTAGTTGTAAATCGATTCGCCCTCGTAAAGCAGATTCTTTTCCCAAAACGCAAAGCCGTTTGAATTTCCGTCGAAAGCGCACGCAATGAAAATCGCGACGGCTCCCGCGCAGATTAGCTTGCTTTTGCCGAGGCTGAGGAAATAAATCACGCCGATAAGCAGGAGGACGCCCGAAAATATCAAAAAGGTAACGGCGGTGCCGACGGCGGGAATCGTCACGAAAGTAGGGAGGAAAGTGCCGATAATACTGCCGACGGTGTTAAAAGCGTTGAGGTTGCCGACGACGCGCCCGTTGTGTTCGAGGTTGTCGGTGGCGTACTTGACGAGCGAGGGCGTGACGGTGCCGAGCAGGAACAGCGGCAGGACGAAAATCGCCATGCAAGACAGGAACGCCGCCCAAATCAGCAGGTTGGTATCGACGGCGACGATTAGGACGCCCGCAAGCGCGAGGATTATGAACTTGCCGAGGACGGGAATGGCTCCAATCCACAGCGCGGCGATTATCAAGCGGCGATACAGTTTATCGGGGCTTTTATCCAAATCTGCGCGGCGACCGCCCCAGACATTGCCCAGCGCGAGCGCAATCATTATGGTGCCGATTATGATAGTCCAAACGATTTGCGACGAGCTGAAATAGGGCGCGAGCAGCCGACTTGCTCCGAGTTCGACCGCCATTATCGACATACCCGAAAAAAATTCCGTGGCGTAGAGGAAATTTTTACTGGCGAGCAAAGACCTCAGCTCCTTTGAGCGATTTTTAAGGAGGATTTTATATGGGATTGAAACTTTTGCAAGCGGACATCACGACGCTAAAGGTTGACGCGATAGTAAACGCGGCAAACACTCAACTTTTGGCGGGGGGCGGCGTTTGCGGCGCGATATTCAGAGCGGCGGGTGTCCGCGAACTTCAAGCGGCTTGCAATAAACTTGCGCCGATTCGGACGGGCGAGGCTGTCATGACGCCGGGCTTTAAGTTGCCCGCAAAGTTCGTTATTCACACAGCCGGACCGATTTGGAGCGGCGGCACTCAAGGCGAGGAAGAACTCCTGCGTGCTTGCTACGCCAACAGCCTGAAGCTTGCGGCGGCGAATAACCTTAAGAGCGTCGCCTTCCCGCTGATCTCAAGCGGCATTTACGGCTATCCGCCCCGCGCCGCCCTTCAAGTTGCCGTCAACGCCATTAAGGATTTTCAAGGCGACCTCGACGTTATCTTGACCGTCATGGATAAATCGCTCCTTGACAGCGCAAAAGCGTTTGTGTAGAATTTTCCTCGCGGGGTGTAGCGCAGGGGTAGCGCGCAAGTTTTGGGAACTTGATGTCGCAGGTTCAAATCCTGTCACCCCGACCAATAAAGACACTTCAAGCCGCGTCGAATGATGCGGCTTTCGTATTGAAATTATTCGCCGCCTTTGATAAAATGCCGTCAATACTTCAACTTAAGGAGGCAACATTATGGACGACAAGGATTGGGAAATTTTTAAGCAACAGCTCAACCGCAAAACCGGCATCGACCTGCAACTCTACAAGGAACAGCAGATGCGCCGCCGTATCAACAACCTCATCCAAAAGACCGCGTTCAAGTCCTATACCGAATTCTTTGCCGACGCGACCAGAGACAAGCAGAAATTCGCCGACTTCATCGAATATCTGACAATCAACGTCTCGGAATTCTTCCGCAATGCCGATAAGTTCGGTCTGCTTGAAAGCGACGTTATCCCTTACCTCCTCAAAAACAACGGCACCTTGAACATTTGGAGCGCGGGCTGTTCAATCGGCGCGGAGCCTTATTCGCTGGCTATCATCATGAAGGAATTGACGCCCGATAAGCGTCCGCGTATCCTCGCCACCGACCTCGACATTGAAATTATCGGCAAGGCTAAGCAGGGCATCTATACCGCCGACGAGATTAAAGCCATGCGCCCCGACCGCAAGGTCAAATACTTCACCAAGACCCCCGACGGCAAATTCGCCATTAAGCCCGAAATTAAATCCATGGTGGACTTCCGCCGCCACAACCTCCTCAAAGACCGCTTCGATACCAACTTCGATTTGATTCTCTGCCGCAACGTCGTCATCTACTTCACCGAAGAGGCTAAGGACGTGCTCTATCGGAATTTCTTCAAGGCACTGCGTCCCGGCGGGATTCTGTTCGTGGGCGGCACCGAGTCCATTTTAAATTCACGCCAGATGGGGTATGCGACATATAAACCATTTTTCTATCAAAGACCGTTAAAATAGAAAATATTCAACGCGGTGAAGTCACACAGACAGCAGAAAAGCCCGCCGGCTCCAAACCGTCGGGCTTTGTTGTTGTCGTTATGGTGGAGATGAGGAGAATCGAACTCCTGTCCGAAAATGACGCCGCAAAACTTTCTCCGAGCGCAGTTGCCGAAGGATTTAAGCTTTGACAAACTCGACAACAAATTTGGCAAAACCGAGCACTTTGGAAATTCCCGCGCCTTACAGTGCTATCAGGCTTGGTAGCCCGTTATTGGCGTCGACTCCCGACCTGACGGGCGGAATCGGTCGGGGCGACGTGGCGTTAAGCCGCCAGTGCGTAATTTTCTTCCGCAGTTATGAAAAAGTTTTCCCCTTACTTAGGCGGTTCGAGGAACCCGCCGCTCGCTTATCTCACTTCATACATCCCCGTCGAAACCTTTACATCCCCTTTGATTAAAGTTGTTGCAGTCTATCACGAAAAATTTTTCCTGTCAACGTTGCGGAAAGACCCTGTGCGTGCTATGATTCAGTCGTTCAAAACTAACACATAGCGTGGCACAGAGCCTTTCCGTTTGCATTATAAATCTCTTGCGCCGCGCTGTCAACGAAAGGCGGAGGTAGTATGGAAATCTATGGAATCATCTATCTGCCGATTGACGGCACGAACGACATGGAGTACGTGGGGCAGACAACGCGCTCGGTCGAGGAAAGGTTCAAGAAACACAAGCACGGCGACCAATATGTTGACCGCGTCATGCGTGCTCACGGCGTGGAGCTGTTCACGACGGCTATTCTGAAAGTTTGCTACAGTAAGGAAGAGCTGGACAAGTGGGAACGGCATATGATTCGCTCTCGCGACACAATGGCACCTAACGGTTATAACCTCACGGAAGGCGGCGAAGGCGGTTACAAACACACGGCGGAAACGATAGCCAAAATTGTTTCAAAAATTAAAGGTCTGCCAAAAACACCCGAACATCGCGCAAAAATTGGCGAGGCGCAACGCGGTGAAAAACATCATTTCTATGGCAAACATCGCTCTGTTGAAAAATGTTTTCAGAGGTCAGTTAAGCAACGTACCAATACTCCATACAAAAATTTGTTGGCGGAAATGGATGCTCGTCAGCTTTCATACACCGCGCCGGCACAGCTTTTAGGTTTGTCACAAGCAACCATTTCTCAAAAAATGCAAGGCGAAACTCGTTTCACGCCCAAGGACGTTGAGAAGCTGGTTGCATTTTTCGGCAAGCCTGCCGAATACCTCATGGCACGCGACGACGGATGTCCGGCAGTATTCTCGGAAACCGAGACGAACTTAAAAAAGTCTACATCACATCGTATCGGCAGTCCGTTCAAGGTTTTACTGGCGGCTATAGAGAAACGCCAATTCACTTACACTGAACTTGCCAAGCTTTTAGGTTTGTCGATTGCGTCCGTTTCAGTAAAAATACGCGGCAAACTTAAATTCACGCCCGCGCAGATGGAAGCGATAAAAAATTTCCTAGGCGTCGATATGAGCGTGGAGGAGCTGTTCAAGCGGGCGGAGTAATTTCAGCTTGCGTCGACTAATCGGCATGATAAAATTGCGCCGAGGAGTTGATGTCAATGTTCGACAACTTTATCGTGGCGGTGAGCGCGGTCGTGCCCATGTTCTGCTTAATGTCAATCGGCGCGTTCGTGAAAGTTCAACGCTGGCTGACCGACGAAGAGCTTGCGCATATGAATCGCATGGTCTTCCGCGTATTTTTTTGCTGTATGCTGTTCTACTCAATCTACACGACGGAGCTGGCGGAAAGCTTTCGCCCGAAGCTTATGCTGTTCGGAGCGGGCGGCGTGCTGATAATCTTCCTCTTGCTTATGCTGATCGTGCCGCGAATCGAGCCGGATAATCGGCGGCGCGGCGTCATAGTCCAAGCGATTTTTCGCAGTAACTTCGTCCTGTTCGGTATCCCGATTGTCGGCAACATTTTCGGCGACGCCAATACTGCCGTGGCAAGCATGATGATTGCCGTCATAATCCCGATTTACAACGTCTTGGCTGTGTTCGCGCTTGAGACGTTTCGCGGCGGGCAATTCGCGCTGTTGCCGATAATCAAGGGCGTACTCAAAAATCCGATGATACTCGGCGCGATAGCGGGCGCAACGTTGCTAATCCTCGGCGTCGAAGTCCCAAAGCCAATCCTCAAACCAATCGGGCAAATCGCGGCGGCAACCACCCCCGTCGCGCTGATAATCCTGGGCGCGTCGTTCAAGCTCGGCTCCACGCACGCTCACCGCAAGCAACTCCTCGGCGCGATTTTCGGACGACTAATCCTCGTGCCCGCGATTATGCTTTCGGCGGCGGCATATGTCTTCGACTTCCGAGGGATTGAATTCGTTACGCTGGTCGCGATATTCGCCTCGCCGTGCGCGGTGGTATCGTTCGCTATGGCTCAGCAAATGGGCGGCGATTCGGATTTGGCGGGCAACTGCGTGGTGTTCACGTCGGCGTTGTCGTGCGCAACCATGTTTTGTTGGATATTGCTGTTCAAGACTTTGGGGGTATTCTGATTGGAAAAACTTTCGACGTTCGTATCGCGGCATATGGCGTTGCTCGTCGTGATATTCGCCGCCGTCGCGCTTATCGTGCCCGACGCCTTCAAGTGGGCAGCTCCGCAAATCACGTTGCTTTTGGGCGTGGTGATGTTCGGCATGGGCATGACGTTGCGCCTTGACGACTTCCGCGAAATATTCACACGCCCTCGCGACGTGTTTATCGGGGTGCTTGCGCAGTTTACAATCATGCCGCTCGTGGCGTGGGCTTTGGCGACGCTGTTTGGCTTACCGCCCGAACTTGCCGCCGGCGTTATATTGGTCGGCACTTGCCCCGGCGGTACCGCCTCAAACGTCATGACTTACCTCGCCAAAGGTGACCTCGCGCTGTCGGTCTCAATGACAATGACAACGACGCTGTTGGCTCCGTTCGTCACGCCGCTGTTGACGTTGTGGCTGGCGGGCGCGTGGATTGAAGTCTCGCTGTCGGCAATGATGCTCTCAATCGTGCAAGTCGTTATCGCCCCGATTTTCCTCGGCATAATCGTCAATCACCTGTTCGGCGAAGTCGTTAAGCGCGTCGTCAAGCTCCTGCCGCTCGTGTCAATCGCCGCAATACTGCTTATACTCGGCGGGGTCGTCGGTGTCAATGCCGCTCGCATTTTGGATACGGGTTTGCTCGTTATGTTGGTGGTTGTCCTGCACAATCTTTGCGGCTACGGGCTGGGCTACTGCGCAGCTAAGCTTTGCAAAATGAACGTCGCGAAGGCTAAGGCGGTTTCAATCGAAGTCGGTATGCAGAATTCGGGGCTTGCCGTCTCGTTGGCTATGGTGCACTTCGGCGCGGCGGCGGCTATACCCGGCGCGTTGTTCAGCGTGTGGCATAACATATCGGGTTCTATCGCAGCGAATTTCCTTGCTCAAAAGTCGAACAGGCTCAGCTGAACGGGCTTTGAATTTTTTTGCGGTGTGAAGATTCTGCGCGGAGTCGTCTCTTTGGGCGGCGGAGGCGGAGCTTTTAAAATGCCGCGTTGAAATTTCTCTGCTGTCGTCCTCGCAAGCAGGTCGCAGCGTTCGTTTAACGGATTGCCCGCGTGCCCCTTGACCCAATGAAACTTAACGGTACGCGTCGAAACCAAGGCATCCAGTTCGCGCCACAAATCTTGATTGAGCACCTTGCCGTTATTCCAGCCGTTCGCCTTCCACTTGACCAGCCAGCCGTTCGTGAAGGCGTTCTTAAGATAACTGCTGTCGGTGAAGAGTTCGACGCCCGCGCTCGTCGGGATTTTTTCCAAGGCGCGAATTGCCGCCGTAAGCTCCATGCGATTGTTGGTCGTATGTTCCTCGCCGCCGCTAAGCTCCTCGCGCCGATTCTGTTCGTCGACGATAATCGCCGCCCAACCGCCCGCGCCGGGGTTGCCCAAGCACGAGCCATCTGTATAAATCTTAGTCATGATATACCTCCGAAAAACTCAATCTGAAAATATGACGGCAGTCCGTTCCGTCGCGGCTTTAATGATTCCAATATCGGGCGGCTTGGCGCGACCGCTGTTTGTGCACTTTTCAGAAGTGCCCGTTCGTATAAATCTTAGTCATTATGTACCTCCGAAAAACTCAATCTGAAAATATGACGGCAGTCCGTTCCGTCGCGACTTTAATGATTCCAATATCGGGCGGCTTGGCGCGACCGCTGTTTGTGCACTTTTTAAAAGTGCCCGTCCGTATAAATCTTAGTCATCATCAAACCTCCCGAAAGGCAAATTCTATGCTCAACGAAAAACTCAAAACTCTGCCCGATTCGCCCGGCGTCTACATCATGCGCGACGCTCGCGGCAAAATTATTTACGTCGGCAAAGCTCGCGTGCTTAAAAATCGCGTCCGCCAATACTTCCAAGCCGGCAAGAATCACTCCGCAAAAGTTAAAGCCATGGTCGCCAAGGTCGCCGACTTCGAGACGATTATCACCGCCACCGAGGTCGAGGCTCTGATTCTGGAGTGCAACCTGATTAAGAAGCACCGCCCGCGCTACAACATCAGCCTCAAGGACGACAAGAGCTATCCCTATCTGCGCGTGACTGCCGACGACTTCCCGCGAATAGTTTTGACGCGGCGGATTGTTCACGACGGCTCGCGCTACTTCGGACCTTATACGAGCGGGCTTGCCGTTAAGGAGACGCTTGCCCTTTTGCGGAAGATTTTCCCGCTCCGCACGTGCAAGACTTTCGCCAAGCGTCCGTGTTTGGAGTTTCATATCAAGCGGTGCCTCGCGCCCTGTGCCGGCAAAGTTTCCCGCGAAGATTATATGCGCCTTGTCAATGCCGCCGAAAAATTTTTGGAGGGGCGCACCGCGCAGATTGAACGCGAACTTTCCGCGCAGATGAATGACGCCGCGCAAGCGTTGAACTTCGAGGAGGCGGCAAGGCTCCGCGATATTCTGTTGGCAGTCCGCAAGGTCACCGAGAAACAAAAAATCGTCACCGACACGGGCGACGTTGACGCGATTGGTTTGGCGCGACTTGACGGCGAAACTTGTGCGCAAATTTTCTTCGTGCGCGAGGGCAAAGTCACGGGGCGCGAAAATTTCTTGCTTAGCGGGGCGGCGGACGAATCGGACGCACAAGCCGTCACGGAGTTTATCAAGCAATACTATTCCCGCGCTCAAATTTCGGCGACGGAGATTTTATTGTCCGTCGAATTGCCCGACGCCGTAATTTTAAGCGAATGGCTCGGCGCAAAGCTAATCGTCCCGAAACGCGGCGTCAAGCGTTCGCTGGTCGACATGGCAATTCAAAACGCGGAAAAATTTTTGGCGGAGGAATCTGCGCAGAAACTCCTGAGCAAGGCGCAAACGGTCGGGGCGGTCGAGGAGCTGAAAACGTTCTTAAGCTTGCCGCGACTGCCTCGGCGCATGGAGTGCTTCGACATATCGCACATACAGGGCGCGGAAACTGTGGCGTCAATGGTGGTGTTCGTGGACGGTGCGCCCGATAAAAAGAGTTACCGCCGCTTTAAAATCCGCTCGACCGAGGGCAAGCCCGACGACTTTTTATCTGTGCGCGAGGTCACGAGTCGCCGCTATGAACACGCCGACGCCTTGCCCGATTTAATTGTCATCGACGGCGGACAGGGGCAGTTAAGTTCGGCTTTGGAGATTATTCGAGGCGCGGGGCATACTGTCCCCGTCGTGGGCTTAGCCAAGCAGTTTGAGCTGATTTTCGTCGAAGGCTCCGCCGTGCCCGTCGAGTTGCCCAAAGACAGCCAAGCCCTTAAGCTCATGCAACGCATTCGCGACGAGGCTCATCGTTTCGCCATAACTTATCACAGGACGCTACGCCGCAAGCGCAATTTGAAATCGGAACTTGACAACGTGGCGGGTATCGGCGTCAAGCGGAGGACGGAGTTGTTTAAAGCCTTTGGGACTATAAGCAAAATAAAAGCGGCGACCGTCGAGGAGCTTGCTGCCGTGCCGAGCATGACGCGAGCCGCCGCCGTTGCCCTTAAAGACTTTTTCGCCGCAAAGCATGACGTTTAAACTTTTTGCTGAAATTTTGCAGTCTGTCAGAAAGGCAAGCCTTGAACCGATAGCCGCATTGACGTGAACCGGTTTGCCGACCTTAGCCAGTAACTGTTCAAGCAACTCAATCCGGTCACGCAAAAGATTGGCGTCGCGGGCATTGTCGATAAAGGCGGTTTCAAATTGAAATGAACAAATCGGCATTGAAAGCATTGGCATCACAGCAACGCCGGTATCGCCGAATAAAGTAGCTTGGATTTATCGAACGCCGACATCAAGCCCGCCTGCAAAGTTGTCGCTTCGGAGTAGGTTATATCCGTAACAGTGCAATTCAAGGTGTCGCCGACCATTTGAAGACCGTCACCGATTTTGACGCCGCCTTTAGTCGTTGTTGACGCCGTCGGCAGTTCAAAGGTACCCGCCAAAATATCCCAGCCCGTGCCGTCCCAAACAACATTGTCGCCCGCCTTGACCTCGGTGCCGTGAGCGTCGGTGCCGCCCGCCGTCTTTATGTTGTAAACGTCACCGTTCGCCCCGTTCGCGGGCAAGTCGTCAAAACAGTTGACCGTGCCCTTGAAATTGAAAACCTTCGCCTCGGCAACCGCATTCAGATTGTCGAGTTTTTCTTTATCGCTCGCGGACATCAAACCGTTTTGCGTGCGGGTAGCCAAGTCGTAAGTCGCGCCGCTCACCGTACAATTTAAAGTGTCGCCCGTCATGGAAAGCCCGTTGCCAATCTTGACGCCGCCCTTGACGTTATCGGACGCCGTCGGCAACACGTAATCATTGCCGCCCGTGACAGTGCAACTTAAAATGCCGTTGCCGTTGCAAACCAGTCCCGCGCCGACCTTTACGCCGCCCAGCCTTGAAGTCGTAGCCGTCGGCAATGCGTAACTGCCCAGTTCGTCAAGCTTTTCCTTGAGCTCGTCGGTGAAGTCGTTGGAGGTCAGCATTTTGCCCGCCTCCTTGACTACAAATTTCTCTTCGTTGGCGATGTCTTGATATTCCTTAAAAAATTTGAGCGAATTAAGCAACGTCGCCTTTGAAATACTCATGTTGCTTTCCTCCCGCATTACTCGCCAAAAATCCCGTTCAGAAGGTCATTAACCTCCTTGTCGGTTGCAAAGTTGTCGCCCGAATTCCCGTTCGGAAGCTCGTTGACTTCCGCGTCGGTGAAGTCGTTGCCAAAAATTTCGTTCAGAAGAGTATCAACTTCGGCGTCGGTTGCAAACTCGTTGTCAAAAACAAAATCCCGAATCTCCACTTTTGAAACGGCTTCATAATCGACTGCGCCGCCGTAAGTTTGGTCGAGCAACTCCTTAAATCGTCGCAAGCCCTCAAGCGTGATAAATTTTGTCTCCAACACGGCATCACCGCCTCAATAGTAAGCGTTCGGCTTGGGCGGCTCGAAGTCGTCTTCCCAGAAAACTTTATTGAACCAGCGAATTTTGTTGAACGCTACATATTCCGAAAAACTGTACTGCGTGCCGGGCTTAAAAATTGTGAGCTGCCCGCCATAAGCCGTGATAATAAAATTGCCGTCCAAAGCCACGTTTGAAACGGCTTGCCCGTTAATCATCTTGCAGGTTATAGCCAGATGGTGCGGCTTGTTGGCATAACTTTTGGCGGGAAAGTATGTACCGGCAGAGTATTTTTGTTTTTTAGGATTGGTAAAAGTACCGTAGCTTAAGGAGAGGTTGCCCGACGGCGTTACAGTTATGCAATTAAGGACAAATTGGTTGGCGTTTTTCGTTTTGGCAAGGGAAATAATCCCCTCGTTGAAGAAAAACCAACAATCGGTCGTATACTCCGCCTGTGTCGTTGCGTTGACCTTTATCGGCAGAATCGTTGCATCGTAAGCCAACTTTATGGTGGCAGCGACGCCGGGATTGGCGGTAAAGGCATTGCCGAACAGCGGCGTGGCGGGATTTTCGGCTGAAACATTTTCGCCTTTCTGATACAAATTCGCGTAAGCAGAATCGGCAACGTAAATGTTCGTGCTCGTGAGCGATGCCATATCCGAATCGACGCAAGCGTCCTCCATAGGCAAGCGGTCGCAATCCACGTAAGAAATCAAACCGTCCGTGGAACTGCCCTTGTAAGTCACGGAGTTATATTTGTAGGCGAATTCAAAACTGCCTTGACGCAACTTGAGGGTCGGTTTGCCGTCGCGCAATTCGTACCAAAGCCCGCCGTCGCTTGTGGAAACGGCTTGACTTAAAATGTAGCCCTTGCCCGGCTGACTTGTGTCGAGCTGTGGAGCGTCCGAGCCGAGCAATTTCCGTTCGCCGTAAAAATTATATTCATAGTCGCCGTAGCGGAATTTGAGGCAGGGAGTATCGCCGACAACGTCTTGCCACAACGCGCCTTGAATGCCGGCAACATCAGCGGTCAAAGTATTGGGGTATTCGTTGACGGTAACCCATTTGCCGTCGGCGCGGAGAAATTTAGCTTGGTCGCCGCGAGCGGGCTTAGGAACCAATCCGCTTTTGCCTTCGGTATTCGCAGTCGCGCCCGTGAAATCTGCAACCGCCGCTCCGTCGCCGCCCGTGAGTGTCACGTCGAGAAAACCATCGCGCATTTCAAGACCGACGCCGACTTTGATACCGCCGAGGTTATTTGTATCTGCGGGCGTGAGGTCAAGATACGAGCCGCGCATTGAGACGCCGGTACCGGGTCTGATACCGCCGAGTTCTGATTCGCTTGCGGGCTGTAGAATGTAGCTTACACCGTCGCCGCCGCCCGAAAGAGTGACGGTACAGTTTAGTGTGTCGCCTTCCATATAGAGCCCGTCGCCGATTTTGATACCGCCCTTGGTATTCGCAGACGCTCTGACCGTTTCAAGGATATAACGTTGGTCAGTCTGATTTGCGAACCATTGAAAAAGTTCGATAATGTTTTGCTTAGTAACTAATTCTGCCATGATGTACCTCCTTCCTCACCAACCGAGATTTAAATCACCGGGCGAAATCGTAACCGTTGACGAATTATCGCCGCCCGTGGTTGTAACGGTATTCGACGAGCCGCCCCAAAGTGACAAATCGCCGCCCGTAATCGTGACCGTTGACGAATTATCACCGCCCGTGGTTGTAACGGTATTTGACGAGCCGCCCCAAAGCGACAAATCGCCGCCCGTAATCGTGACCGTTGACGAATTATCGCCGCCCGTGGTTGTAACGGTATTCGACGAGCCGACGCCCGTGAGTGTGACCTTGAGGATACCGTTGTTATCGAAGCCTAGCCCGTAGCCGACTTTAACGCTGAGCGATTCGTTGTTCATTTGGAGCCCGTTGCCGACTTTGACGCCGCCCTTGATATTTTCGGACGCGGTCTTAAGCTCGCGAAGATAACGGCTGTCGTTTTGTTGACGGAAGGTTTTGCATCGCTCAAGGAAATTTCTTTTAGAAACGAAGCCCATAACTCAATCACCTCCGTAAACAAAATTGACGAATTCAGATTCGGAAGTGTCCTCGGCAATAATTGAGCCGCCCGCTATCGAACAACTTAAAACGCCGTCGCTGTCAATGCTCAAGCCGTCGCCGACCATAATGCCGCCCAGCCGCGTGCGCGTCGCTGCGGGCAATACGTAATTGGAGCTGCCGTTTGAAGTGCCGCCACAGCAATTCCAATCGCCACAAAATAAACAATTAGCCATGACAGCCCCTCCCTATCAGGACGGGTCATCTTCCGACGCTGTCAAAACGTTTATGCAACCAAAATCCGTCAGATTCGTGCCGTCGTATTTGAATTGTGTCTTTTTTATGCCAAAGATTCTCCCAAACTCGACTCCGATTTTATTATCGTAGTCAAAAGTTTTTTCGTTCCAAGTAGGATTGTTGCCGACAGCGAAGACCGCCGCTTGCCTGCCGAGAAAGAGTGCGTGCCCAACTTTAATGCCGGCTGTGTTTTCTTTGCGAATAATCCTGTTGCATTGGTGAAGGACGACGCCGTCATAAACGCCCAGCGCGCCGCTGAATATCGGATTTTTGTTGCCGCGAACATTGGCGTATTGCTGAGCCTCCAGCCAATCTTTATCCTTCTTCAAGTCGCGAGCCTGCCATTGGTCTAGAATCATGATGTACGTTTCGAGCCCGTCAATCATAATCGGCTTAATCATAGTGTTTTCGTCCGCAAGCGCAATTCGTTTCGCCTTGCCGATGAGGTCGAGAGTAAAGTAGTCGCCTGTGCCGATAGCGGCTTCAGATGTTGCCGCGCCGCCATAGACAACGCGGTCGGGCGTCGGGTCTGTCGAAAGCTCCTGGAATATCGTCTTGTCAATCTTGTCCGCCAACCAATTCGACAGTGCAACCTTAGCGTCTCTGCGGAGGTCGAGCGAAACTCTTTGCTCCGTCATCTTGCCTTTGATACGCACGGCGTGCCGCAACTGGTTAATCGTAACCTTGAAGTCGCGATAAATCATAGCCTCCTCGTTGCCTTCGAGCCAATCGTCGCCCGTGACGCCGTCACCCGTCAACGGCATTAGGAGCGGGATGTTAATCGTGTCGCCGTCGTCTTTGGTAAGCTCCTCGCGAATCTGGATAATGTTTTCGGGCGAATTGCCCGTGAACTTGTCGAAGAACGCTCTGTGCAAGCCGCTCTCCCATGTGTCCTTTGCCCAGCCAACTTTGACCAGCTCCGGCGATATTGATAACGTCGCGTTGATTTTCGTATCGTTGGCATCGTCGGCGTAGGCAAACCGTTGAAGATTAAATTTGAAATTCATTGTCGTCATCCTCTCATGATAATGTCCTTATATTCCTGCGGGATTTGACTCCACGGAACTGTACGTATCATCTCGGCAAGAGACGCGTTGTTTATGCCGCCGCCGCCGCCCGAAACCCCGTTGACCTTATCGGTGCGCGGGAATTGCGGAGCGTTGTTTTTGAAGGGCGCGGGCATTTTCTTTGAATCGTATTCCGCTTTGGCACTTGAAAAAAAGTCGCGGATAACCTTGAAATCCGAAGGCGACGCCGTGTTATTCATGATGTTGTTTTGGGCGTTGCTTACCGTCCATTTGTCTATGTCGTTGAGCGAATTGTAAAAATCGGTCGTGGCGAATTGGCGTACCGCGTTGAAATTTTCCTCCGCCTGCTGACGGGTCGTGTAGTCGTTGAAAGCCGACGCCGTCTGATTCTGCATGAGGGCTTGCCGTTGCATTTCCTGTTGCTGAGCAAATTGCGCCGATAAATAATTGTTATAAACGGCACTCTCGGCAATGCGCTTGGCAAAGTTCCACTGCTTGATTCGCGGGTCGTCGTCGTCAAGATAATCCAGCTCCTCAACCTGCTCGTCCGAAAAACCCGATAACTGCTTTGCGCCGTAAGATATTGCGTCCTCGAAGTTTTTGATTAAATCCTCGGTCAAATTCTGCACGTGCGGAGCGGGCGGCGATTGTTGCGCTTGCCGATAATCTTGCGGCGGATAATTCGCCTGCGGCTGAGCGTTAAGGTCGCCGAATTTTTCACGATAAGCCGCCAGTTGGCGTTCGATGTCATTCTTTTGGTCGAGCGTCTCCTTGAAGCGCGAATAGGAAACTTTAACGTCGTTGAGGTCGTTGGCGTCGACGGGGCTGTCCGTCGCGGGTTTTTCCGCCTCGTTTGCTTGCACCATAATGTTTCGCGCTACGTCCTCCGATATGCCCGCCAACTCTGCAGGTATCGCCTTTTCCTCCGCAAATCTCTGTATGTCGAACATAATTTCCCCTCCGATTATTTAATCGCGTTATAGATTGCAACCGGCACATTATAAATTTCTTCCGTGTTCCGCACGCGTTTATTGTTGATGTCGTCGATGATTTTCAAAGCAAGATTGGCAAGCGCACTCCTTAGCGTCTCGACTTCCGCGTTTTGATTTTTCTCCTCGCCGATTTCGTCTTTCTTAGCCACAATGCCACCGCCTTAGCCGTTCGCGTCAAAGAGCGCGTCAATTTCTTCGAGCGACGCCGTTTTAACGGACATCTCATTGGGCAATTTCTCGTTCAAGATTTTGCCGTCCGCGCCGACGAATTCCGCATTGCTCATGAAGCGCGCATTGTTGACCGCGTCCGTTTGTTGCTTGAAGAACGCCAAGCCGTCAATGTCAATGAACTTTGTCCCCATTTTTACCATCCTCCTTCGGTAAATAAAAAAGCACCTGCCCTTTCGACAAGTGCCGATATTTCCACTGTGCATAGTTTACCAGATATTTTCCGCCGTTATCGCCGTCATAAGAAAAACGGCAAAAGCAAGTTGCCCTCAAAAGAATTTGTGATTCGCATCGTGCCACAAAATTTTGAACACGTTTAAATCTGCAATACCGATTAGTCTTTCCTTACCGCTTAATCGCAAACTGAAAACTTGTTCAAAATCACGCATGTAACCGAGTTCGATAAATTTGCGGCGTTCCTCTGAAGGCAACTCTGTACCGTTGATAAAATGATTGTTATTCCCATGTTCGTCGGACTTGCCCCCGAAGCATTTAAAATTTCTTGCCAAGTCATTTTTTCAAGTTCTTGCAATTTGGCAATGACGTGCTCGGCAATTCAAAACTCCAACAAAAAGTTTTCACGTTAAGCTTAAAATCGTCTTTTATGGATTTTGGCGTCGGCGTGATAATTTCATTGCGAACGCATTTTTGGCGCGTCATTACCAATTCTCCAAATAATATTCGAGCATGGCGGTTTTTGGTATCACGTTTTCGCAATGTGCGCCGTTTGGTAAATCGCCGCGAGCCGCCTGCCAAGGTTTTTCTTTGTGAACCATATCACTGAGTACGTACGGCGGATAATCAATCAGCGAGCCGACGACGACCTCAATCGTTTCCTTTTGCGCGGCAGACAAGTGCGTTGTATTCGGCTCGTAAGGCGTCAAAAATTTGCTGTCCTTTAGCATGAATTTCCCTTTGTGCGCATTAAAGAGCGGGCGGCATACCGGACCTTTTGCCCATGCCTCGAAGTCGTCCTCGAAGAGCGGCACATCGTCCCAAACCAGCGACATTGCTTGCGAATAGAAAATCAGCTTCTGCAATTTCATCGCCGACATTGCGCCGTATTTGTCCAAAATGTACTTCGCTACGTCAAACACAGTTGCCATTTTAAACACCTCCCGCCCAAACGCTACCATTAAGAAAGAGGTTCGTCAATGTTCAGCGCAAAACTTTTTCAGCCAGAGCGACGCGCTTTTTCTGAATGGCAAGCTGCCGATTATCGCGCTCGTCGGCGTCAAGGCGCGGGTCGTCCAAAAGCTTGCGCTCCTTTTTCGTGAACTCCCGCATTTCTTTTTGAGCCTTTTCCAGCCGCGTGTAAAGATTGTGGTCGTAACCGTCGGGGCGTTTCTTCGTAAGCTTAAATTCGTTGTGCAACTTCGTTTGCTCGTCAAGCGTCTCGTAATACTCCGTCAAGATGCGCGGGTTGCGATAGGGCACCCTTAGGAAGCCGCTTTTCACGCCGCTGATTATCGGCAAGTCCGTGAAGCCTTTATAGTCGAAGTCTCGCGCTCCCGTTACATTTTCGGCAAATCGCAAAAAGTCTTGCCCCAGCTTGCCCGTGTAGCCGTAGAGGAATCGGTCAATCTTGGCGGGCGATATTCCCGTCTCACCGGCAAGCCACTTAGCCAAACTCGAATCGCCCAACGCTTTCGCAAGAGCTGAGGTGTGTGAATCATATTGCATGTGTTCGGATAACCGCTGTTGACGTTGCGGCACTATCGGCATTTTCCTGAACATGTCGTAATTCGTTGCGCATTCGATTATCGGTTGCAATGCCGTAGGACACCAATCGGGGAATGAATCTTTCACCGGCTTAAACCAGTTTTCAAAAGCCTTCGGGTCGTTGCTTGCCGTGCTCCGCAAGATTGATTCGGTCAAGTTCGAGAAAAATCTTAAACCAACGTCCTGCCCTTTCGGTATGCGTAAATGTTCGCCGAGGCACCAATGCGTTTGACGCTCCCAATCGGGCAAATCCTTTTCGTACCAGTCCTCGTCATGATTCAACATGAACAACAGCACCGTCGGCAATATACTGCCCAGCGCGAGGCGGAACATTGCACGTTGCCGGTCCGCAGTTTTCCACTTGCCATTGCGCGGGTCAAACGTCCGAATAAATTTGTCCCAGCCTTGAATCTGCGCATTGGCGAACGCAACCGCGCTGTTCCAATCGCGACTGCCTTTCCCGCCGCGTGCGAAGTCCGTTAAATCGCGGCTCTCCAATGCCGCCTCAACCAAAATGTTCCTGTCGATTGTCCCGCCGTTTTTTTCAGCCAAAGCTTTTTTCGCCTTTTTAAAGTAGCCGACGCGAGTACCAAGCTCCGACCATTCGCCGAGCGCCGAAAGCAGTTGCCACGGTTTGGATTTGTATTTTCCCCAACGACCTTTGCGTAAGGTGTCGAGGCTTGCCTGCGTATAATCGCGGTCGACGCTCCAGAAACTGGCTTGAGCACCGCCCATAGCCATCCACTCCTGATAATCGGCGTCGCGGTTCCATACGCTCAAGAATCCTCTGACGAAATCGGCGGGCGAGAACCAACCATATTTGCAGTAGAGGAAAGCGTTTTGATTGTCCATTATCAAATTTCTGAACGCGAACGCCGGATTGAATACTGTCGCGAAGTTGCGCAGAATCATTGTCCCGACGCGCAAGAATTTCATGAACCAAGACATCTGCGCCACCGAAAGATTATTTACCGCCTTGACGACGGCGGGGTCAGTCTCCAGATATTTTTTCTCGCCGTTCTCGAAGAAAGTAATCACCGTGCCGACGTTGGGCTTTTTGTTATCGACCTCCTCGATAATGTTACCCGCGCCGCCCTCACGCGCCAGATTCGCCAGCAGGCACTTCGCCTTATTTTTTTCGGCGCGACGAATGAAATCGTAAGTGTTCTTGATAATCGATTCGAGCGGGGCAATCACGTCACGGCTTGAGCCCGTCATCGCCTTCAAGCTGTCGCCGAAACTTTTATCCTCGTTTTCGTCGAATTTGCGAAACATCGGAACATGATTCGGGAAGTTCTTTATGTAGCCAAGTTTTTGGTCTTCGCTCAAAACGCCGCTGTCAACCATGATGTCAAGCAACGTCCGCTGATAGGCAATGATGTCCTTTTGTGCTTGCCCGTATTTATCCTTGTACTTGGCGATTGTCCCGTCGCAAGTTTTCTCGTCAAAGGGCGTCGCGTAGAATTTTTTCTTCAAGCCGTCGAGTTCGTCTTGCAACTTCGCAATTCGCTTTTCTGTCGCCTTGATTTTGCCTTTGTCCGTCAAAGTGTCGAGTTCATCTTCAAGCGTCTCAATCGTCTCGCGCACCTCGTATTGTCGACGGAGATTGGCGTCGTTACGCCTGTGCAAATCCTTCACGGAGCAAGCTAACAAATAATCCGAGAACTGCTTGCGATTTTCTATGTTGTCGAGCGCGTCGACCGATTCAAGAATCATGCGCACAGTTTTGAACTTGTCGAAGTCAACGTTCGGAAACGCGGCTTTAAGAGCGTTGATAACCACCGCGCCTGCCTCTTCAATCATGATTTTGGCTCTGCCCGCTATGCCTCGGTAGTTGCGCAAGATTGTGAACGGATTTTCGTCTGCCGCCAATTTCTTACCCCGGTCAGCCTCAATTTGCTCGACAAGCTGTTGGACGGGATAAAGTTCCTCAACGAACTGTTTGTAGCCGTCATAAAAATAGCCCTTAGCCGTTTCCGACAGGGGCTTTCCTTCTTTGCCGAACGCCTGCGCGTCTCTAACGACTTGCTCAGACGGGCGATTGTTCCATTCGTGGAATATGCTTTGAACTTCAAGGAGCTGGTCGCGATACATATCATCGGCATTGCGCATTGCTTGTTGAAAATCTTTTGCGGCTTGCGAAGTGTTATTCGGCTCACCGTCCATCAACCAACCCGCAATGTAATTTTTCAGCTCCGGCGTAGGATTGAGATTTAACCTTTGAGCAACCTGCTCGCCGACTGCGGGCAGAATAAGTTCCCAATCGTAAGCGCGGCGCGTCCGAATCACTTTGGAAATATCCTTGACGAGAATATCAATCCCCTCGGCAATGTGCCCCGTCTTGATTTGGTAGCCGCTCAAGCGTTCCAAAAGTTTTCTCATGTGATTGCGCGGACGTTCGTTTTTCGTCGCCGTGAGGATATTTTGAATTTTATCGCGGAGCTTTGCGGTCGAATTGCTGATTGAGCTTGCAAACTTTGTACCCGTATGTTCGGCAGAGTCGACGCTTGAAACCCTGTCCGCCAATTCCGATATGCCCTTGATGAAGGCGTCGCGTTGAGCGGTCGTCATGCCGCCTGCGGGGTTGCGGAAGGTCGCCGCGATTTTATCAGCCAGATACTTCAGCCACGCTACGAATCGCCCTGCCAAACTCGGATTAGACGCGCTCATCTCTTGCATCAGCTTGACGCGCTTTTGTACTTGCCCGAAGTTGTCACTAAGAATTTCCTCGATAACTGCCGCGTCGCTTAAGTCGGGGCGATTGTTTTCCTCGCGATAGGCGTCCAGTTGCTCCTTGGTAAAGGCGTCGTTGCCCGTGAAATACTCCAGCAAGTCTTGATAAAGTTTGGGCTTGAGTGCCGCCGTCAAATGGAATTGCTCATGCCAAAAAGTCTGCGCGACGCTGTTGTTGGCGCGCCGATTCAGGTAAATCACGCCGTCTTGAAGTGCGCCCTTCAAATCCGTATGCGCCTCTATCCACTTGACTTGCACGCCCAAGCTTTTGCCGAGTTCAACCCATTTGCGCTCTTGACTGGTAAGCTCCGAGGTCGTGAGGACTTTTGCCGCCGCGAACATTCTTTCCAAATCGCCATTGCCCGCGAATTTCGTTTGTGCTATATTTCTGTCGGAAGATGCGCCGACGGGCGGAAGACCGAGGGCTTCATTTGAAGATACTGGTTCCGCAGAATTTACCGGCGCATTTTCCATTTGTTCAACGCTATGATTGTAAAATTGAATGCGTCCGGCATTGTGTTTGATTAGTGTGATGTGAACGGGCATTGTCGCGCCGTTTATATTGGCAGAGCCTTTCATGTAGTAAAAAATATCATCTTTGTGACGTTCCTTTATCGAGTCTGCTTTTTGAATTTCGTTGGCGTTAGTAATGAGTTGCGGCAAATATTTTACGAGCAATAATTTTTGCTCTTGCGCACTGGTACTGGCTACTTTCTTTCTTCCCGAAGCAGTAAACTCTACCAACCCGTTTTCATCAATGTCGATTTTGCCAAGCTTCTCGTTGAAAACGGATGTACCCTGCAAATGCTCTTTGTAGTACTGAATTGCTTTTTGGCGCAGTTCCTTTATATCGCTGTATTCGCCAAATTCGTCGCCCGTCACCGTCACGGCGGCTTTTTTCATATCGGGCTCAGTCATGCTCGCCATTGCGTATTCCTTGCCGCCGAACTTAATTATTGCGCTGTCCGTGTGAATAATTGGCGTGCCCAGAGCCGCTTTTTGTTTTGCATTACTTTCCATTAGGTCAGCATGATATTGGAATAATGCCATAAGCATTTGGTTAATTTTGACAAAGTCAAAGAAATCTAACCCAAGCGATTCACGGAGGTCTTTCTTTATGTCTCTGCGACGTTGGCGAGCTTGTTTGCGTATTGTAGCGTCGTTACTTTGATAATCGTTTTCCGTCGCTATAAATTTTTCTAAAGCATGACGTTGTTCCTTCGTCGCAGAATTGTACAGTTGTAAAAATTTTTTTCTGCTGGGCAAGTCCTTAGCGGGATTATGTTTTGTTTTCACGTCGTGTAACGCTTGAGCTCTTTGAGCCGCCTCGTCAGCTTCCATTTCACCACCGGAAAGCTCGTAGAATTCATCGTACATAGACGCGCCTACAGCAAAGCCTTCTATTTGTTGAATTGCGTGTTGCAACTCATGTATCAACGCTTGTTCGCGCCGACCGTCCCCATTTTGGTGGAAACTAATTTTTATGGTATCGTCCAGCGGACTGTAAGCACCTAACGCAGCTACAGAATCCGTCGCGAAGATTTGAAGGTTTTGTAATGCAGGATACGCTTCGTAGAGCTTTGGATTGTCGTAGACTTCGCCGAGCGTCGCTTGCCCGTTGCGCTTGAGTTTGTCGAAGTTAATTTTGTCGAGGCTGTCGGGGATTTCAAAACGCCATTTGTCGTCCTTGCCTTTAATCCAGCCCGTCTTCTTGAAAATGTCGTCACGCGTCTTGCCGTCCGCCTCCATGCGTTGAGCCTCAGCAAGTTTTTCGTGATTGGCAGTCTGAGCACGTTCGCCCGCGAAAGAAAGTTTCAATGTGCCTTCGCGTTTGGCTTTCTCAACCTCCGCCGCCAATGCCTTTTCGTCGAAGGGAATATCTGTTTGATTATCGTCGACACGTCTGCCGTAGCGGGAGGGTCTTGCCGAAGAAAAAACGCCCCGTCGATTGGAGCGTTCGCTCATTGCTATTTCGTTGTAAAGTTTCAGGAAATGGTTTCGTGCGCCGCTTTTCCCGCCGCTGACACTTCGCGATACCCCGACATCGCTTCCTCGAACGTGGCTTCCAATTCCTTGCGCGTTGCTTTTGGAAACAGTTGCAGACCGAGCCTCACGAATTCCGCCTTGTCTTTTGTCTCCGTCCATTTGTCGAACAGATTCAGTTCGGATTCGCTCGTCATTGTCGAAACACCTCCGTGCATACTCAATCTTGGTAGCGAGACGATTCTTATAAGCTTCGTTATCCTGCACCTCGCGCAAATTGTAATACGTCAACAACTGCCTAATGTAAGGCAACCTGTCGCGTGCGTCTTCGCGAGCTACGGGGTCGCTCATCTTTGAGAGGTCAATGTGTTCACTGATTTCTTTTCCAACCGTCTCGCGCACCATCGCCATAATTCCGTCGGTCAGATACTTATCGAAAACTTTTTGGCTTAAGTCAGGAGCATTATCCGCGAACGCCGCTTGCTTGTCAACAAAATTCGTGCGGGTTTCGACGTTGCGCCTGCCGATAATTTCAATGTCACCCGTCCGCCGATTGTAGCGGAAAATCTTCTTGCCGTTTGCGTCGACAAGTTTATCTGCTATTTTACCGAACTCTGCCGCGAATGCTTGAGCCTGTGCTGTCGTGAGTTTGCCTTGCGGATTGCGGAAGTAGTCAATGAACTCGTTCATGGTGTCTTTCAACCACTGCACGACGCGCTCAATCAAACCGCGATTCTTGCCCGCTATGCTCTGTAAAAGCCCCGTGCGCTTGGCGGCGTCAAACATTTGGTCGGAGAGAAATTCCTCGTCAATCTCCGCTCGTGTCTTTAAATCCTTGCGCCCCGTCTCCTTAAGATAAGCACGTCTTTGCGCGTCGGTGATGCCTGCCGCTTTTGCCAGTTGCCGATAAAGCACGGGATTGTTGGATTTGAGCCAGTGCATTGATTCATGCCAGAATACTTTGCCGAGCGGCATTTTCGAGTTGACGTTGAGGAAGGTAATGCCTCTTGCGTGCGCTCCGTGGAAGTTGCCGTTCTTGTTGCGGAAGAACTCCACGCGAACGCCAAGACGTTTTCCAAAGCGTTGCAACAGTTTTTGCTGTGGCGTTAAGTCTTGCGGCTTGACAAAATTCTTGATGTCGGTATTGCCCGCGCCGCGAAGAGAGAGCTTTTCGAGAATCTTAATCGCCTTGTCGTCGAACACGACGTAACAACGCTTGTCTTTGCCGCCGTTGTAGGTAATTCCTTTGACGCCGCGCTCGTTCAAGAGTTGAGACGCCGCCATGTTGCTCGGATTCATCTTGATAACGTCAGCGTCGAATTTCCCCCAACCCGCCTCGAAAGTCTTGGCAATGGCTTGATAAATTTCTCTGCCCTTAGCGTCGTCCTTGATTGTTATGCCACGTTGCGTAGCAATTTCCTCGACGGCGGCTTTGACTTTGGGCGGTTGTTTGGAAAGAATTTTCTCTTCGTCGAGCATTAACGCACTGTCAGGGATTTCTACCTTAAACAGACTGCCGGTTTTTATTTCGCCGTCTTGAAGGAGGTTTATTGCGTCTTGTGCGTCTTGCGGTTCTTTTTTTAAAGTAAATTCTCGAATGGCTTTTATCGCGGTTTGCGAATCGGAATGATTCTCGAATAACGCAAAACAAGCTATCTCTTCTGCCCTGCTTACTTCCTGCCCGTTATCATACAGCCACGCCACGCGACCATTTTTGTGACCAATTCGAGCGGTTTTGCCTTTTATCTTAACTGATTGTGGCGTCAAGCTCTGCCGATATTTTTCAGCCGTATCTCTGCCGGCGGCGAAGTAAAGCCCCCAACCGTGAGCTTGAGCACCTTCACCATTGCCGATTGAATCCGTCGAGAATTCGTTAAAACTATATGGCGAGCCGTGCCAAGCCTCCATCGTCTCCAGATGATTAACGACGGCGTCACGGGTCTCCGCGTCCGGGATTGTGACTTTGCCGTTCTCAACCTTCGCGCCGAGTTGTTCGAGGGCGTTTGCCGTATCGGGGTCTTGCGCCGCTTCGTTGATTTGCTCTGCCGTTTTTGATGCCTCGGATTTAATCGTGCCGTTGCCGTCGGCGTCAATGTGAGCGACAGAATTCTCCGCGTTGCTGTAACTTCCATTCGGCGTAACAAAAATGTCGCTGATTCGGACGTTGCCCTTGTTTTGGTAAACAAACTTCGCGCAAGCCAGAGCGTCCTCCATCGTCTCGAAATATCGCGTGGCATTACGCGTTTGGTCGCCGATACGGAAGAAAACATCCGTATGGAAGGCGGGACGTTTATTCTGCCACTCATGCATTGAATTCAAATCGGAGGCTCCGTCCACGGCTTTGTAACGCAACAAGAGTTCGCGAACGCGTTCGTCTTTGGATTCGTATTGCGTCGACAAACCTGCGGCAGAGCTAAAGGTCGGGTCTTCCAAGCTCCAAGCTTTATTGGCGGAAATTTTCTTGCCTTGCGGGTCGTAGTAGAGGGTCACGCCGTTCGCAGCTTTCTTCGTCGTGATTCGGGCGGTGTTATCTTTAAGTTCGGGCTCGGCAAGCGATTCAACCTTGAATTGTGCCGGCGTCGGTTCAGCTTGAAGGCGGTCGTTGGCATGTTCCGTTGCAAAGTGTTCAAGCTCAGCCCTTATCGTCGTCGCAAAGTTCGTTGCGTCTTGATAGGCGTCGAACTCAAATTGATACTTGCCGCTACCGCCGCGTGACTTTTGCACTTGCCCGCCCGCTGCTTCTGCCAAGAGGACAAGCTTATCGTCGAAGGTGTCTTTCAAGTCGCCGAGCGATTCTCCCACATAATAACTAACGACGAAGTTCGTCTTGTTGCCGTCGGCTTTGAGGACGTGTCCCGAATCGTCCGCGTTCCAGTTTATGTATATCGCGGCGTCGACGTTGAACCCGTCAAGATTGAACGCGCCACGGTCGGTTATCGTCTTCTCCGTATCGGAAAGGCTTTCCTCATATCGCTCATAGGCGTCCCAACTCTTTTGCCATGATTCGTCCGCCTCGGGTGATTCGATTTGCATAGCGGAGGCTTCGGCTTTCGGAGTGCCCTTGATATTGAGTTGCGCGTTTATCGCTTCCAAACGTTTTTCCGTCGCGGTAAGTTCCGCTTGCTTGTCGAAAGGTTTGGCAAGTTCCGAATCAAGAGCCGCGATTCGGGCTTTATCACGCGTCAAAGTTTTTTCCGCTGACGCTTGCAATTTTTCTATGCCCTGCGAAATGAAGTACTCAATCGAACGCAACGACGGCTCAACGTTGTAAGTTCCGCGATTTGACAGCGTGACGATTACTTGTTTACTGACCGTCTCCAAAACTCCGCCGCGAAGGGCTTGCGTGAACTCCACCCGCATATTTATATCGAAGCCACCGATTGAGCCGACCTTCGTGCTCGTCGTCTTATTGAAGGTTTGAATCAGCTTGTCGAACGCCTTGCCCGCCTCGGCGCGTTCCGTGTACTCGCTATCGCCGATTGTCATTTTGAAGGCGTCGCCCCTCGTGTCGACCTTTGACGCGATGTCGGCTTTGAGGTTTTTAATCTGCTGTTCGGTCTGCTGAACTTGCATAGATATTTTTTTCCGCTCGGCAGTTTTTTCTCGCTGAAGTTGCGCGTATGCCTTCTTAAAATATTTGAGCCGGTGTAATTCGACAAACAATCTGCTTTGCTCTTGTAATAACGGGTTATCAAGTCCCCTTGTCTTTATATCGCCGTAGCCCAATGCTTCTTTACTGAAGTCCGGCATTTCTTTAATCGACGGGTCGCCACGCAGGAGCGCGTCCATCATCATTTTTTTCTGCATGACTTTTTCCCACATGTTGGCGTCGTAACTGCCTTTTGTCACGTAGGTGAAAATCTCAACTTCGGCATTTTGGTTGCCCGCTCGCAGGATCCGCCCTTCGCGCTGTTCAATGTCACGCGGTCGCCACGGACAGTCCAAATGATGAAGTGCAACCAGATGTTTCTGGAAATTGGTGCCCGCGCCCATTTTACCCGTTGAGCCGATTATCACGCGTATCTCGCCGTCATTCACGTGTTTAAACAGTGTTTGCCTTTGCTTTGCATCTTTAGCCTCGTGCACGAACGCTATCTGATTCGCAGGCATACCGCGTTTTATTAAGCCGTCCTTGATTCGTTTGTACATTGCAACATCTTCTGCAGACGTTTCTGCTTCCAATGCGGATTCCTCACTTGTTTTTGCCTCTTGGCTTAAATCTTCGTCCTTTGGTATGCCCATATCCAGAAAAATTAACTGCGCTCCTTTGACATGAGCAGTCTCCTTATATTTGGCAGTGACGGTGTCACACAATGCAGCTAATTTCGCGCCTGCCTCCGATTCGGGTATCGAAGGGTCAATAAGCCGCATATCCAGCGACGCCTTACGCAATTCCGAATTTATCTTCAAGTAGTTGTCTTCGCTTGGGTCAACGCCGCCGGCTTGAATTGCCTCGGCTCGCTTATCAACGTCTTCGAGAAAATCTTTTAACGCTTTCGACGGTTTAATTTGTACAACCGTGCGGGCGTCGCCTTTAAGTTTCGGGCGTTTCAAATGAGGAAGGTCTTCAGGCATTTTTATATCCGCAAATTTCCTGTACAGCTTGATTAGTGCCTGCAAGTTCGTGAGCTTGAGTCTGATAACTTGGTCGTAGCCCGTGCCTTTCGTGCTGAGTTCGACGCCCGGAACTCCGCGAGCAAAGTTGCCTGCCCAACCGTCGAAGTAATAAATTCCTTTCTCTTCCAGCGTTTGAAAGTCGAGATACCTTTGCATTGTAAAAATTTCGTTGAGCGTGTTGCTAATCGGCGTACCCGTCGCGAAAACCACACCGCCGCCGTTGCGCATTTTCGTCAGCAATTTCGTCTTGAGGTACATATCCCGCGAACGTGTGGCATTCGACGTGCTGATACCAACTGTCTTAGGCTGTCCCTTTGTGCGATTGGTGAAGTTCGTCACAAACCCCAAATTCTTGAACATGTCCGCCTCGTCGACAAAGATTTGGTCAATCCCCAGCTCCTCGAACGGCATGATAATTTCACGGCGCATTGCCTCCACGTCAGCTTGCAGTTTCGCCTTGAGATGATTTATCGCGGATTGAAGTTGTTTCTCAAAGCCTTTGGTGCCTTCTTTACCGCCTGTGAGTTCCCGCTTTTCGCGCTCCAAAAGGTCAAGCTGTTCTTGAATAAAGGCTTTCTCTGCTTCGGGCGAGACAGGCAACCTTTGAAATAGATTGTGCGATATGATTATCCCGTCCCAATCGCCCGTTGCGATTTTCGATAGCGTTCTCCTGCGCGTCGCCAAACGTTCCCGCTTTTGAGCCGCCGTTTCATCCGTTTTGACTTCTATCGCCGACTTTGGGGCTTGCATCCTGCCCGAAAGGTTTAGTTTCTCGTCGTAAGTGAAATCGAAATTTACATCTTTTAATTCATTGCTTGTCAACACAAGCAGTTTAGCCTTTGGGTAAGCCTTTTTGAAGTCGAGTGCGAATTGTTCCGTTATGTTGTTCGGGACGGCGAACAGCGGCTTTCTGATTAAGCCCATGCGTTTCATTTCCATTGCCGCGATTTGCATCGTCCACGTCTTCCCGGCTCCGACGCAATGCGCCAGCAACGTGTTCTTGCCCTGCATTATCCGCCATATCGCGTCTTTCTGATGTTTGTAAAGCTTATCCTTAACGTCCGAAGACAACTCGGGGAAGCCCTCTGTTTTGGGGAATGTCAAATGTGAGCCGTCGTAATTCCTTAAAACCTCGCTGTTAAACATGACGTTGTACTTCGCAAGTAAATCCTTCTTGCGAGCCGCGTCCTTCCAAATCCATTCCTCAAACGCGTCGCGCAAATCCTCCAGCTTTTGGTTAGCCTCCGCCGTCTTGACCGGGTCGACATTTCCCTTTGGATCATTAACGCGGACAGATTTGTTATTCATTGCCGCTTCGAGCAGGTCAAAGAAATTCAACGGGGCTCTTGGTCTTGAGACATGCCACTTGTAAAAGTTTGTGCCGGGAATAGCAAAGCCTTCGACTGCCCAAACGCCCGCCGCGCTGTAATGAATTCTCACGGCGCTCAAGTCGTTGCCGAGGAGGTGTCGCGCAAAATCCTCGTAGTATTCCGAATCAATCCACGTTGCGCCGAGGTGCGGATATATATCGTGTTCGGTCAAGTCAAGCGGCTGTACTTTTTCCAGTGCCTCAATGTTGCGTTTGAACGCGGGATTGTGACGCGCCGCTTTTTGAGCCTGTGCAAGTTTCTCACGAACGTTGCCGCTCAAATATTCTTCCGCAAGCTCATGCAGATTCGTCAACGGGTTGCGGTAAATCAAATCGCCCAAATCGCGTTCAAGCTCCGATTCGCTCTTGCCCGTTAAATCCGAAATGTAATTCATATCGACGCGCCCGCGAAGGTTCAGCGATATGTTCAAGCCGTCGACTGCCGTGCCTGCCGACGCAGGCTCCTTTTCCTTGCCGGCTACCCGCTTGAAAAAAATATCGGCTTTGCTCGCCGATACTTGCTTCGTCTTTTTGTCTACGCTGTAGTCTTCAATCGCCGCCACGTGCCCAAACGCCGGGTCTGCGCCGAGGAGCCTTACATTCTTCGCCGCGTTCACGTAGCCGTTATTCGCAACAAACGCGTCGTAGTTGTCATTGAGCTTTTGCCGCAACGTCGAAAGTTTTTCCTCTGCCGTTGACGAATCGAGTTGCGCCGCCATAAGTGCGTCCAAGGCTTTGCGCAAGCTTTGATAATCCTTGACGGTTTGCGCCTCTTTGCCCGTCAGTTCGACAAGATTGTCACCCTGCTTTTGGTAAAGTTTACCGTCTTTCGCCGTGAACGCGCCCTCCTGTGCCGTCGCCGCCAATTTCAGGAGCGTGTTATCGAGGGTTGAGGTCGTCGCGTGTTGAATCGGCGTGTAAATATTTTCGGGCAACTTGCTCATTAAGTCGCCGAGTTCCTTTGCCACGTCGTGTCCTGTGCCGTCGAGTGCCAACCTGCCGCGTCCGGAATAAAGCGTGTCCTCTATCGGCTTGCCTATCATGTGGTCGGGGTGCTTTACAAAATACTCGTTTGCATAGAGTTCTTTCCCGTCGGCGATGATGTCATCCGGCTCGCGCCACTCTTGCGCATGTTCGGAAGGCTTTGACGGGTCGGCGCGTTTTTGGAATATCAAGATGTCGCTCGTGACTTGCGTCGCCGCGTTTTTGTCGAAGGCATTGCTCGGCAACTTGAACGCCGCTATTAAATCTGCTTTATCCTGCACCCCAAACCTAAGCTTACCAAGCATGCTTCCCGTGCTCGTTATGAACGCCACCAAACCGCCGGGGCGAACTTTATCCGTTGCCTTCGCGAAGAAATAATCATGCAACTTATAATCTTTGCCGTCGTGACGGTACACTTCCGAACCGAACGGTACATTTGATATTGCGAGGTCGAAATAATTATCGGGCAACGCACGATTTTGGAAACCCGTTATCTCAATGTCGGCTTTTTGGTAGAGCTGTTGCGCGATTCTGCCCGTCAAGCTGTCCAGTTCCACGCCAACCAATTCACTTTGCGCGGCGAATTCCGTCGGCATCGTCCCGAAAAATATTCCGCTGCCTGTCGAAGGGTCGAGGATTCTGCCGCCCTTAAAGCCCATGCGTTCAAGTCCGCGCCACATTGCAGACGCGATTTCGGGGCTTGTATAAAACGCGTTGGTGATTGCTCCGTGCGCCGCCGCGTATTCTTCGGGTGTCAAAAGTTCGCGGAGCTGTTGATTTTCTTTCGCCCACTTCGGGTCGTTTGAAAACGCCGACGCCAGAGTTCCCCACCCGTTGAATTTCGCCAAAATTGCCTGTTCGCTCGGAGTAGCCTTGCGCCCTTCGGCTTCCAGTTGTTTGAGGAGTTTTATCGCGTCGACGTTCTGTTTAAATTTCGCTTTCAAGCCGCCTTCGCCGATTCCGCTTTCCGCCGTGATGTGGAAATTATGCCCCGCCGTCTCGTATTCTTTCGCCGCCTGTTTCTTGTCGTAGACGTGCTCGTTAATCTTGCTTAGCATTTCCGCCAATTTGTTGTCTAATATCTTGTCGATTCGTTCAAAGCCGCCGATTTCCTCAAAGGGTGTACCGACGCCGCCTTGAAAACCTTCAGGTGTCAATCGCCCGTAAGCTTTTCCCGCGTGCATGTATCGCTCGATTCGGTCAAGCCATTTTAATTGCTCAGACGTGAAATTATTTTCGGATTTTAACTTTTCAAAGGCGGCTGTGATTCGTCCGTCTACGCCTTGCTCCAAGAAAATCTCAAAGGCGCGTTTCAACACCGGCGCAATTTTTTCCCCGCAGGTAAAAATTCTATAATGGATTTCGTCTTGCTTTGCGCCCAATGCCGCCGCTATTTTTTCATATGCCGCTTTGTCGACGTTCGTCAAGCCGCCGTGCTTGCCCAAATCAATCGAAACTCTTTTTGTACCGTCTTGCGTCGAATCCACTTTAATCGAAATGCCGCGTGATTCAAATGCGCCGCTCTCTTCAAGCCCCGCCGCTTTGAGTGCCTCGCGGGCGCGTTGCTCCGTCTCTTGGCGCGCCTTGTTGTTAATGAACTTTTCCAACGCCTCTTTAAATTCTTCGGCATCATTCACTTTTGAAAAGCGGTACAAGGCAAATTCGCCACCGGGCGGGTTATCATAAAATTGATGCGTCTCGCAATGACTCGACTCCGCCATTCGGTTTATCGCTTCAATCGTATCTTTGCCTAAGTCGTAGGCATTTTTTATTCCCTCTGAAACCAAGTAAATCAGCTTTTTGTCCGACTTTGGGATTTCTGCCCTAAGCGGTTTCCCGTTGAGTTCCGTTGCTATCTCAACATCTGCAGGAATTCTTGAGCGTCCGCGTTCGGTTCCGTCGGCGGATTGTACAGAGCCCGTATCTCCTCGTAAGCCAGTTCCGTCGCCAGTTCGTGAGCTTGCGCCTCCTGCGTCATTCGTTTGAACGGGTCGGTCGTTTTCGGCATTTGCCGCAGAATTTCTTGCTCCAACGCTTTCTCCAGTCGGTCGTTGTTGTCCAGTATCCTCATCAGAAATTTTATCGCGCCCTTGCGTCCGTGTTTCCTCGTCAGCTCCCGTGCGTATTGCGGGTTCCACGTCTCGATGTCCGTCATCAAACCTTGCGCCCGTTCCTGATTCTTCAACATCTGCCAAAGCCTCCTCCGTTATGCTTGCGGGTAATTTCTCTTTCAAACGCTCGTATGCCGTCTGCCCAGTGATGTTGTTGCCTTGTACTTGTTTGACGAGACGACGAATTTCTTTGTTCAGCTTGGCGTGCTCTTCGTTGCTTAATTTACCCGCTCTATTCAATGGCGTAATTTTATCCACCAACGCCACAAATTTTTCCCAACCGGCGTCGTGCTTGGCTTTCTCTTCGGGTGAATGCATTATATCTTCCACGTTCCGCTTAATTGCCCAAAGCGAACCTACTGCCGAACCGACATGAACGTTGTATTCGTCATGCTTCTCGCGATAGTATTCAATAGCCGCGTCAATCTTTTTTGCCGTCTCGCGTATGTCAAGCTCGCCGCGCTGATAAGCTTTCCAAACGTCTTGCATGTCACGAAGGGTTTGCTTGAACTCCGCGCTTTGCGTCACGGCGTTGTCGAGGATTTCCACGTCGAAGGGATTTTTCTCGTTCGCCGTCGTTTCGAGTGTTTGAGCCTTTGTTTCATCTTCCGTAACGGCTTCGGCTTCTTGTCGCGTCTCTGCGCCGGGATTATATTTTACCGCCGCTTTCTCTAATTCGTCTAACCTGTCGTCTTCCCAACGATAAATGCCAAATATCTCATCCGTAGCCTTCCGCATGTCGGCTTTGCTTGTCTGTGGTGACGCAACTGTTTCCAAAAGTTGGTCGACGTAGGCTTTCAAATTCGGGTGCGCGTCAGCCTTAACTTTGTCATACAGTTCGCGTCGTATCGTGCCTATCGTTTTGAAATTCTTGCTGTCCACCTCGAAAGCATTCACTATGGCGCGTTCGGTCTCTTCCCCTCTGGTCTTAGTCAACACCTTGGCTCTGCTGTCTTTGTTTTGAGCACGAGAGACGTTTTGGCTATCGTTCACCAATTCATCATAGGCGGCTTCTATCTGCGACGCGATACTGTCCGCGAATTCTTTCCCGAATGTCTTTTCAACATCGCTCTGTATTTTTTCCAAGCTTGCCTTGCCGTGATTCTTGAAGAATAAATATTCAACGCGGTCGTTCAGCGCAGTCTTTTGCCGCCATTCGTCGTCCGTCATAAGTCCTTCGTGCGGCGCGTTCAATATCGCCTCTGCCTGCTTGTATATTCCCTCGCCCGAAATTTCGCCATAGTCCACCTTGTTAATGAGGGCGTAAACTTCGCTATGTATTTTTTCCGCTACGGTTGGGTTTGCCGATTTGAATACGCTTTGATTAAGTTGAGCTTTATACGGGCGCGCCCACTCTTGCAGGAGCTTGAACGTCGCCCATTGCTCCAATCTGCCCGCGCTTCGACCCAGCAGTGAAGATTCGTTGTTGACCAGCCGAGCACCTCTGCCGTCGTTTATTGCCTTTATCTCTCGTTCGACATCCGCCTTAAGCACGGGAAATTTTTCCGCGATTTTCTTCAGCCGCGCTATGCCCTCCGCCGGATTAAATTCTTTGGCTCTTTTCTCCTTAAATTTACGAAGCGTGTCGTAGTAAAGTTCACGCGCCGAATCTTTTTCTTCGTCGGTGCCGTTGAGCAATTTGTTCGCCGTCTCGATTGCCTCGTCGGGAGCTATGACGCCTGCCGTAACCATTTCCGAAAGTTTTCGTGCCATATGCGTCGGAGGATTGATTGCTGCTTGATAGCCGTGCGATTCTTTATTCCATTCCTCAATCAAGCCGTCGATTTCCGAGGCGGCTCTTTCCGCGTCGCGCTGTTCAGCTTTGGACGGGGCTTGTTTGTCTTTGTCAGCGGCTTTCGTCGGAGCAGTCTCTTCCGTTTTAAAGCCGATAAAATCTCCTTGCCTGTCGAATTGCGCACGACTCAGCCAAACATCCACCTTGCCCGATTCAATGTCCGCGTCGATTGCTTTCATGTTATAACTATCGTCGCTGTAAATTACGCTCGCGCCGTCTATCTCGTGATTCATCAGTTGCCACAAGATTTTTTCCTTGTGCGGATTTTCCTCTGCCGCCGTCAAGTAAGCTTTTATCTCAGCCTCTTTGACCTCCGGCAACAGCTCCCTAAGCTTAGCGAACGCTTTGACCTTTGTAATTTCCTCATACTGCGCTCCATACGCATGATTTGCCTTACTCTCAAGGTCGTTGATTTTCTTGCGCCGCGCTTTGTATTCGTCATCGCTGATTTTGCCTGCGTTGTGCATTACGTCGAACGCCCGCTTCATCACGAAAAAGCTGTACCATGCGTCGTCGTTCGCCTTTTGGTCTTCGGGCGTGACCTCTACGTTTTGGATTCTGTTTTGTATGGCAAGCAGAATATCTGCTTCGCGCTCCCTGTCGGCATTGCCAAACTCGTCCGCCTTGAGCAGGGCTCCTTGAACGATTTCCCTTACTTTGTGCGCCGTTTCGCGAATGTCAAGCTCGCCCGCCTCGTAAGCCGACCATGCCGCCTTTATCGCCTCGTATGCACGCTTGAATTTCTCGCTCAGATTTTGCGGCAAATTTAAGTTTCTGAACGGATTAAAGTTTGCCGTAAGCGTTTCCGTCTCTTCGACCTCGACGGGCGTTTTGTCCTCCGCCTTCGATTCAAAACGACGTTCAAGCTCCGTGACTGCCGCGTATGCTTGATTCTGTGCCTCGGCTTTTGTCAAGGTGCCGTCGTCGAATTGAGCCGCTATCGTGTCGAACTTGTCCATAAGCTCGCCCGCAATTTCTTCCGCTTGAGCTTGCGTCAATGAGCCGTCCTTGAGCTTTGCCGTGACCTTATCGCCCAAAGTTTTTACCGCTTCGCGGAACCACGCAGGTAACTTCGTCGAAATGGCATCGCGATTGAATATGGCAAGCGGATTGTCCGTAAACGTCTGCGCCGTAACTTTGCGACCGAAATAATCATCGAGAGTCCGCTTGAAGTTTTGGGCGGAGTCCTTGTCCTTGAAGTGAAACGTGCCGTCGCTGTGATAATAATTTCCGCCAAAGTATTGCGCCACGGCTATGAAAAGTTTTTGCGTATCCCACAATGAATTTTTGTTCGGGAACGTGCCGACCGGTTTGACGCGCCACACGCCCTGCTTGTTCTGTGCCATGTCGACCTTGCTGACTTTGACGCCGTCGGGCAACTTAATGTTCTTAAGTTCCGCCAAAGGATTTTTCTCTGCCGCCGCGACCGATTTCCGTCCAAAATAAGGTAAATGTCCGTTGTCCATGAAAAACTTTGCCGCACGTCTGAATTCCCAAGGGGCGTTCGGTGCCTCGAACTTGAACAGCGTATTGCCCGCTGAATTTTTCTCTGCCTTGCCACCCAAAGCCTCCGCCAGCTTTGTCAGTTGCGTCAACGTCGCCGAATCATTTTTCATGCCCTCGAAGTAAACGGTCTTGTCTTTTATTATGGGATGAGATTGCGCTGTCGACTGCTCGGTTTGAATGCCCGCCTGCTGTATTGCCTTGAGCGGCGCGATTATGTACCGCTTCAAATAATCCAGATACTCACTCTCGCGCTTGTTGAGTTTCATCGCCGATTCGTCAAGTTCGCCCTTCGCCATGCCCTCGACGACTTCAAGGCGTGTCAGCTCCCGTCCGTCAATTTTTACCTTGCGGTTTAACTGTTCGTCAAACTTTTTATCCTTATAGTCACCCTTGAATCTTTCCAGCGCACTTTGGTTGCCATAAACTAATGCACCGTCGGGATAAATTATTTCAGTCTTGTCGCTCGGAGCCGTTTGTGTTATATTTTCTTTGGAAGGAATATTAGTCTTCGCATTGGCGCCTTGGTAGCCGACACCGCTTTTATCGTCGGTCAACCGCATAAGCGAGCCCGTTGCGGTATCGGGTGACGAATGTGTGCTGTCGTCAAAGATTAGTATTCCTTCCACGTTTTTGCTACTTTTGGAATAAGCGGTAATGATTCGGTAATAACCGTCAGCACCTTTTTCCAGCTCCAAATCCACGGGCATGAAATTATCCGAGTGCCCCGCCTCGCCGTTACTGCACAAAAGAAATCTGTTCAAATTGCCGGTATCGGCGCGACTGTAAATTTTATTGATGTTCTGTAAGATATTTTCAACATACGAAATTGAATCCGCGAAGCCTTTGCGTTTCATCTCCGCCAAATGTTTTACCGTCAAGTGAATATATCCAAATTCACCGTTGCCGACTTGTAAACGAACGGGCGCGGCTTTAACTATCCCGTCGGTCTCACGTTCAATTTCGGCAGTTATCGCGCCAAAATCGCGCTTGCCGTCCGCGTCGACAATGAAGTCGTAGATATTGCTGTCCTGCAATGGTTTGCCCGTCTCCGTACGATAACCTTCGGGTAGTTCGACGCCCGCCGTGTTGTCGGCTTTTTTATTTTCTTGATTCGGTTTGTCGCGTTTGCCGTAAAAAGCCGTCCGCACCGCTTTGCAGAAAACGGCAAGGCTCTCTATGTCGTTGAACTTGAACGTTTTGCCGTCGAAGGTGCCGCCGAGGGCGTCTGCCATTTTTTGAAGTGATTCTAACTTGTCTGCGTCGATGTCCTTGCTGAAATACGCGCTGAATGTGCCGTCGCTTTCTCGTTGCCCGTAAATCTTACCAAGCGATTCTTCTTTCTTCGGACGGCGATTTTCAAGATACTCCGCTTCCAACAAAGCTTGAGCACGTTGCTCTATCGACTCTGAACTGTCACGCTGCGGCGCAGCTTCAAATTTGCTTGTGAGATTCAAATCAGCGGATTCGCCCTTGCGGAGCATGTTCCCGAAAAAGTCTTTCACCGTTTGATAATCTGCTTCACTGCTATATTCTATTTCGCCGTTGACATACTTTATCATATCCGCTTTTGCAAAAGTGTTGATAAAATTGCCTATCGCTTGCTTGAGCCTGCGAATACCCATATTCAAACTTTCAATGTGCGGTATCTCGATTCGGTAAACCATACGCAGAATTTTTTTCAAGCCTGTTATATCTCGTGCTTGAGAGAGTGGCTGCGTTACGGGCGACCCGTGATAATTCCCCTTCACGTCGTCCACAAAGGCGTCTCTGTCCGCCGCGCTCCCGAACAGAATTGTATTCCCGTCGTCGTAGTAATAGCCGCCGTATTCGTCTGCTATCTCTTCTATCCGCAAATATTCTTGTCGTGGCAATTCCCGCGTGAATTTTATTCCCGCTTGCTTTTTGCCTGTCTCGGGATTTACAAATTCGCCCGTTTCAAAAATCGAATCGCTCAACTCGGTATTTTTGGCAGGCGCGGCACTTTCCTCTTCCGAAGTTTCAGCCTTATCACTCGATTTCGCTTGCGCTATGTTTTCTGCGGAAGTTTTTGCAGAGTCGTTTCGGGCGTTGAAGTTCGGGGATTTTGCATCGGACATCTGTGAAGCTTCTTTGATTTTGTAGAAAGTTTTCACTTGCGCCTTGCTTTTCCCGCGTTCAACCAAAAGAATGTAACTCGTCCCGTTGCCGGCTTTAATCACCATTATGTTTTGATATCTTTGATTATCGTCTCGTTCCTTTGTCGCGCTGTCAAAATCATTTACCGCATCGTAAATCTCAGAAATGTTTTCAGGCTTAATATCGATTTGCCCGCGCCTGTCTTCGCCCTCACCGTGTTTATTTTTTATGTGACGTATATCAGCGGCAGTTATGAATACTGTTGTCACTTGGTGATACGGTCGAGACTGTGCACGCGATTTTTGGGCACGAAAAATAAATTCGCGCCTTCGATACTCTACCCGACAGCGATTTTTACGAATATCCGTTCGAGTCGGCGGGCGGGGCTTTAGCCGTCATGCGTTTCGCCGTCAAGGATGATTCGATTGACTATATCAGCTTGCGACGCGTGAACGGCAACGAGATTAACGAGGTTCGTTGCACACGTCGTATAAATGCCCGAAGCGCGGTCACAATCAGAAGGTCGACAAGAAACCTTACTTGCAATGACGACTACGGCAGGCTGAAAATTATCGACACCGTCGACGCGGGCAACGGCAGAGTTATCGGCATTATGACTTTGTGCGGTTCATGCGGTGTTCAGAGAGGGACTTTTTATCCCGCGCTCGGATTCGGACGCGATTTCTGCCGACCTCGCAAAATTTATCGGCGACGGTTTTCGACGCCACGTTGAAGACGCGCTATGATGTTGCCGCCGACAAGGTAAGCATTGACTTTTCGATTCCGGTCGTCAAGCGCCCGAAACTCCCGCAACCTTTGAAAAAGAAATCTCTCTTGACGGGCGACGGCTTGTGAAAAAATTTTCAGTAAAATTAGCGTTATCTGCGCGGTTTTTCTTGCCTTAGAAATAATCTTTTGCTACAATCGACGCGGAAACTCATATGTAATTTGGAGGAGGAATGATTATGGCGAAAGAACACATCGGGCTGGTAGCCAAGGATTTTTGGCTCGAACCCTACGAGGACGCGATTCGCGGGCGGCACGACCACGCGGTCTGGAAAATTTCGCAACTCACGCAAAACGGCAAGCGCACGCTCTCGGACTTCGCGTCGGGGCATCTTTACTACGGCTTGCACAAAACCGGCTACGGCTGGATCTTCCGCGAATGGGCACCCAATGCCTCGGACATCTGGTTAATCGGCGACTTCAACGGCTGGCAAAAGGACGAGGCTTATCGTTGCAAGAAACTTGAAGGCGGCAACTGGGAACTTAAGCTGTCGGAGAATCAGCTCAAGCACGGCGACCTCTACAAAATGTTGGTGCGTTGGGACGGCGGCGAGGGCGAACGTATTCCCGCGTGGTGTCAGCGCGTCGTGCAGGACGATAAAACCAAAATCTTTTCCGCGCAGGTTTGGAACCCCGCTCAGCCGCACGAGTGGCACGACGAAGGCTTTAAGGTCGACATCAATCCGTTGCTGATTTACGAGTGTCACGTCGGCATGGCGCAGAACGCCGAGAAGGTCGGCACCTATACCGAGTTCAAGGAAAATATCCTGCCCCGCGTCAAGCAGGCGGGCTACACCGCGATTCAAGTCATGGCGATTCAGGAGCACCCCTACTACGGCAGCTTCGGCTATCACGTCAGCAGCTTTTTCGCGCCGTCAAGCCGTTGCGGTACCCCCGAAGAACTTAAGGACATGATTGACACCGCCCACCAAATGGGTATCGGCGTCATTATGGACATAGTGCACAGCCACGCCGTCAAAAATGAGGTCGAAGGCTTGGGCAACCTCGCGGGCGACCCGAATCAATTTTTCTACGCCGGCGACCGCCACGAACACCCCGCTTGGGACAGCCTCTGCTTCGATTACGGCAAGGACGACGTGCTCCACTTCCTGCTGAGCAACTGCAAATATTGGCTCGAAGAATATCACTTCGACGGCTTCCGCTTCGACGGGATAACCTCCATGCTCTACTACAGCCACGGGCTGGGCGAGGCGTTCATGAGCTACGGCGACTATTTCAACGGGCACCAGGACGATAACGCCATTTGCTACCTTATGCTTGCCAACAAGATGATTCACGAGGTCAAGCCCGACGCCGTTACAATCGCCGAGGACGTAAGCGGTATGCCCGGACTTGCCAGCAAATTCGAGGACGGCGGCTTCGGCTTCAACTATCGCCTCGCTATGAACGTTCCCGATTACTGGATTAAGATGATTAAGGAACAACGCGACGAGGATTGGAAACCCTCCTCAATCTTCTGGGAAATGACCAATCGCCGCGCAGACGAAAAAACCATTTCCTACGCCGAAAGTCACGACCAAGCCCTCGTCGGCGACAAGACGATTATCTTCCGCCTTATCGATGCCGATATGTATTGGCACTTCCGCAAGGGCGACGAAAACGACGTTGCCAACCGCGGTATCGCCCTCCACAAGATGATTCGCCTCGTTACGCTCTCGACCATGAGCGGCGGCTATCTCAACTTCATGGGCAACGAATTCGGACACCCCGAATGGATTGACTTCCCACGCGAAGGCAACGGCTGGAGTCACAAATACGCCCGCCGTCAATGGAATTTGGTTGACGATAAGACGCTGTGCTATCACGAGCTGGGCGACTTCGACAGGGCTATGATTTCCGTCATCAAGGCGGAGCCTGACTTCGTAAATCTGCCCGTCCGCGAAATTTGGCACGACGACGCCGACCAAGTCCTTGCGTATATGCGCGGGCGGTTGCTGTTCGTGTTCAACTTCTCGCCGACCAAGTCTTTCGTCGATTACGGCTTCCTCGTTCCCAAGGGCGACTACGACGTCATGCTCAACACCGACGATAAGGCTTTCGGCGGCTTCGGCTTGACCGACGACAATATCCCCCACTATACCAACTACGACCCCGTCTACGACCGCCAGGATAAGGATTGGCTCAAGCTCTACATTCCGGCTCGCAGTGCCGTCGTCTTGTGGAAGAATTAAACTCTTAACGATAAGACCGTTTGTCCCGACTTCGGTCGGGATTTTTTTTGGAGATGATTGAATGATACCTGTTATAATCGGCGCGGCATTGGCGGGCGCGGCGGCTCATAAGCTCCTCGACAGCAAGCGCAAGAAAACCCCACGCACGCGCTCTTGGACGCGCATTATCCCCGAAAGCGAAGTGCCGCCCGACATTGTGGAGAAGATTCGCCAAAAGGAACTCGCCCGCGCCAAGGGCAATTGTTAAATCCGCGTCGCCGTGTTAAAATCGCTCAAAATCGTAAAGGAGGCGGAACCGTGGCTGATACCGATTACAACGATTTGGCGCGGCGTGCGATTGTCGACGAGGCGGCTTTCGAGGAGCTTTACGAACACTTTTTCCCGCGTGTCTACAATTTTATCTATGCGCGGCTTAAAAATGCCGACGACGCCGACGACGTGACAAGTATAACCTTCATGAAGATGAATGAGAACTTGGAACGATACGACCCGACCAAAGCCGCCTTCTCGACGTGGCTGTTCCGAATCGCGTTGAATTCCATAATCGACCACACGCGCCGCCGCAATAAATCCGAGGAGACCGAATGGGAAGAATTCTTCGACCCCGCCGCGCCCGCTTATCAACAGCCCGAAGCTCAAGCCTTGACGCGTGAAGGCAACCGCGAGCTTTTGAGGGCATTGGACGGCTTGAAGGAACGCGAACGCCGAATCGTCGAGCTGAAATTTTGGGGCGAATTGGATTCGCGCTCAATCGCCGAGGCTTTATCAATGACGGAGGGCAATGTCCGCGTCACGTTGCACCGCGCACTTGCCAAACTGAAAAACATTTTGGGCGAGCCGTAACGAATCGTTTTGGGCATCGTATAAGTTAAAGAAACGATAAGGGGTGATTGAAATGATAATCGAAGACAGATTGGCGCAAACGGACTTCGCGCAATTCAGTCGGATAAAGGACAGTCTCTTACTGAAATTAAAATTGCGTCGACGCGCAATGAATGAGGAACTGTCGCTTGAGGAATTGGACGAAGTAGCCGCCGCAGGTACGACAATCAGCTCCGATGACCTTAAAAAGTACCCGCCGCGAGCTTAAAAAAAATAAGCCCCGCCAAATTCGGTGGGGATTTTTTATTTGTCGAAGGGCGTATCCGCAGGACTTTGCAAGGAATAATCGCCGTGATTGACGGCGGCGGCTTCCAGGGCTTTATCGGCGGAACTGCCGCGTTCTTCGGCGTCGGCGTAGAGGAGTGCGTCAATGGCGACGGGCACGCCCATAGCTTTTTCCAGTTGAGCGCGACCGGTGTTGTAGTTGTAAAGCGCGGTGTAATAATTATTGCGCGTCTCGACAACCTTCTCCTGCGCGTTCATGACGTTGAGGTTGGTATCGACGCCCTCGACGTAGCGAATCTGCGCGATAGAAAATTCCTCCTCGGCTTTGGCGACGGCGGCGGCAGTCGTCTCGATATTTTTCTCCGCCGTCTTGAGGTTGATATAAGCACTGCGGACTTCAAGCTCAATGGCTTCGATTTGTTGACGGGCAACGGAGGCGGCGCGACGCTCGGCGGCTTTGTACTGCTCAACCTGCGCGGAAGTGACGCCGTTATCGAAAACATTCCAACTCATCTCGACGCCAACCGACCAATGTTCGCGGGTGTGGTCAGCTTTGAACATGCCCTCGCCGACGGCAGAGCCGCTGATAACGGCGTTGACACGCGGGCGGTAACCGCTCTTTGCGGCGTCGGTAGCGGCTTCGGCTTGCTTGACGGCGTAGGCGGCGGCTATCCCGTCGGGGCGGTGGCTCAGCGCGTATTCGAGGCAATCGGCTTCGGTCAAGTCGTAACGGGCGAAGTTAATTTCGGAGGCGGTGGCAATTTCGGTATCGACGGGCAAGCCCAGGATATTGTTCAGCTGCGCGACGGCGGTTTGATAATTGCCCTGCGCGGAGTTCAAATTTTGTTGGCTGTTGGCAAGCTGAACGTTGGTAGCCAGCACGTCGGATTTGGCGACGGTGCCGACCTCGTATTGAATCGTGACGTGGCGCAAATGCTCCTCCAAAAGTTCAACCGCCTGCTTTTGAACTTCGACGAGCGACTTTTGTTGAAGGATTTGATAATAAGCCGCCGCCGCCTGATACTTGACGGTCTGCCGCGCATTTTCCAAAGATAAATCGGCTCCGTTGAGGGCGTACCGCGCTCCTTCGCGCTGATTTTCCAGTTGCCCGCCCGTATACAGCGGAACCGACAAGCTCACGGTGTTGGCGTTTTCGCTTTCGTAAGAGGGATAAAAATTCTCGTAGGGCGTGCCCTTGGCTTGACGGTGCTGGGCGCGGTAAGAGTGATAATATCTGCCGCCTATGCGATTGAGCGTCGCCGACCATCTGAAGGTTACGCCCGAACTTCTGCGCACGGCGGATAAATTCCAACGCGCCGCCGCCCGTTCCTCCGTCGATTGTTCGATTAGCCGATTATTCTTCAGCGCGAGGGCGATAGCCTCGTCAAGCGTCAGCGTCATGCCTTCGGCGGCAAAGGTCGTATTGGAAAGGAGAATCGCCGCCGCGAAGATTGACGCCAAAAATTTTTTCATAATGAATCCTCCTCAAGCGGTTTGACGCTTAACCAAATCGGCGAAAATGCCACCGCGA
>CALFJE010000145.1 GCA_937877545.1 uncultured Selenomonadales bacterium
GCATAACCTCAAAAGCGTTTTCGATGTGATTGACTTCCTCGACAAGCTCGCCGCGCAGATAAACTTCCACAACGTCAAAGCGGCAAGCGCATTCGGAATAAATTTCGTCCTGAAGGAACACGCTCGCCGCCTCGATTATTTTTTTCTGCTTGCGAATGGTAACCGCCTCGCTCGGTAAGCCGTGACGTGTATCCGACCGCGCCTTGACCTCCACGAAAACAAGCACGTCGCCAATCTGCGCGATTATGTCAATCTCCGCCGACCGTATCCGATAATTCCTCGCGATAATCGTGTAGCCCGCTGCCTCAAGGAATTTCGCCGCCGCGTCTTCGCCGAGCTTGCCGAAAGTTTTTTGCCGGCTCACAACTCGACTACTGCTTCCGATAACGCACGACGCTCCTCGTGACGATTGGAGGGTTTTGCGCCTTCGGCAGGGTAGCCCACGGGGAAGACCGCGATAAGTTCATAATCCTGCATTTCGGGGAACAGCTCCTTAAGTTTGGGCGCGTCGAAGTAGCCGACCCACGTCGTGCCGAGTCCCTCGTCGTGAATTGCCAACATCATATGAGTTGCGACAATCGCCGCGTCAATCTCCGAAAAATTTTTCCCGTCAAAAGGTCTGTCGAACGCGCCGTCTTTTTTTGCGCCGACCACGAATGCCAACGCCGCTCCGAACGTGTAATTGGTCGTCTGCTTGAGTTTTGCGAAGGCGTCGGGCGACTTTACCGCCCAAATCGTGTAACGCTGAAGGTTTTTCGCCGTGGGTGCCGCCAGCGTCGCTTGCAATATGCGCTCGATTTTCTCCGGCTCAATCGCCGCCGCCGTCAATTTTCTGCACGAATAACGCGCCTTTGCCAATTCCAAAAAGTTCATGATTAAATCTCCTTCCCTAATCCCTATCTTAAATACTCGCCGCGAATGTCCTCCGTGGGCGGAGCAATGGGATAATCGCCGCTGAAACACGCCGTGCAAATCGGCAAACCGCCCGCCATCTCGTCGAGGCAACCAATCGGCAGGTAGCCCAAAGAATCCGCGCCGAGCAACTTGCAAATCTCCTCGACGCTGCGATTGTGCGCGATAAGCATTTCGCGATTGGGAATGTCGATACCGAAATAGCACGGGTGACAAAAAGGCGGGCTTGAAACCCGCATGTGAACTTCCGCCGCGCCCGCCTCGCGCAACATGGAAACAATCTTATTGCTGGTGGTGCCGCGAACTATCGAATCGTCAATCATGACAATGCGCTTGCCGTTGACGACCTCGCGCAGGGCATTGAGCTTAATCTTGACGCTCTGCATACGGCTGGACTGTTGCGGCTTAATGAAAGTGCGCCCGACGTAAGTGTTCTTGGTAAAGGCGATGCCGTAGGGAATGCCCGACTCCATGGAATAGCCGACCGCCGCCATGTTGCCGCTTTCGGGGACGCCCACGACCAAATCCGCCTCGACGGGGTGAATCCGCGCCAACAGCTTGCCCGCGATAATCCGCGAACGCGTAACGCTCATGCCGTCGAAGGTCGTATCGGGGCGGCAAAAATAAATGTACTCGAAGACGCACCGCGCAGTTTTTTCCTTGGGCAGGGCAAGCTCCATATTGGATTCGATTCTGCCGTTTTGGAAAATGGTGATGACTTCGCCCGGCTCCACGTCGCGGATAAATTCGGCGTCGATAGTTTCAAGTGCGCAGGTCTCCGAGGTCAAGATATAGGCATTGTCGAGCTTGCCGAGCACCAACGGGCGGAAGCCCCACGGGTCGCGGGCACCGATAAGCTTGCGCGGACTGGCAACCACAAGCGAATAGGAGCCTTGAACTTTTTTTAGGGCGCGGACGGTCGCCTCCTGCACGGAGCGAGATTTGACGCGTTCGCGGGCAATGTGGTAGGCAATGGTTTCGGAGTCGGTGGTTGTCTGGAAAATGGCTCCGCCCGCCGCCAATTCGCGTCGAAGTCGGGGGGCGTTGACGAGGTTGCCGTTGTGCGCGAGCATGAGCGTACCTTTGATATAGGCGAGGACGAGCGGCTGAGAATTTTCGCGAGTGGACGCGCCTGCCGTGGAATAGCGCACGTGTCCGACGCCTAAGTTTCCGTCGAGGGCGGCGATGTTATCCGCGTTGAAAACCTTATTGACGCGCCCCAAGTCCTTGTGGCAGAAAACCTTATCGTTGCGTGTCGCCGTGTCGGTTACGGCGATACCCGCGCTCTCCTGTCCGCGATGTTGCAAGGCGTAAAGCCCGTAGTAAATCGCGGGAGCCACGTCGCCGCCGTCGAGGTCGTACATGCCGAACACCCCGCACGATTCGCCCGTTGAAGCCATTCCGAAATCCATTTGCCGCCACTCCTTTGCAAAGTTGTCAAGTCTCGGTGCCGAAAATTTTTGCGCGTCAATTATATTCAAGCGTCTTTTTTTGGTCAAGATTGTTTGCAGTCGCGCCTCGCCGCAAAAGAAAGGCGTTGTGATAATTGCAACCGTATGTTAAAATTGGCAATGTTATAATCGTAAAAATTTTTAGGGGGAGGTGAGCGGCGTTGACGGGTGAAGAACTGCGCGGCGTTCCGCTCTTTAAAGATTTATTGCCCGCCGAGATTGAACAGTTTATGAAATTCACGGGGACGACGGTCAGGCATTATCCTCGCGGCGAAAGGATTTTGGAGGCGTTCACGCCCAATGCGAATATCGGCGTGGTAATCAACGGCGAGGCGCAGATACTTGCACTTGACAGGCTCGGCAATGAAACCGTCGGGCATTCGCTGGAAAGCGGCGCAATGTTCGGGACGACCTCGGCAATCCTGAGCGAAGATTCAATCGCCACGAGCGTCCGCCTCACGACCGACGCAACTGTTATGTGGTTGCCGTATCGCGCCCTGCTCGTTGCCGGTCCCAAGCTCGGCAGAATTCACGGCATCGTTATGAAAAATCTCCTGGAGACTTTCAGCCGCAAAAACGTTCTCATGATGCAAAAGATTGAGCTGCTGTCGCAAAAGACGTTGCGTGAGCGAATGATTCTTTACCTGCTCCAACGCGAACGGCGGCAAAATACGGAACAGGTGCGCGTGCCGGGGCGCGTTCAGCTTGCCAAGGAGCTGGAGTGCAATCGTTCGGCGTTGACGCGTGAAATTTCGCAAATGCAGGCGGACGGGCTTGTTGAGTGCGGCGAACATGAGTGTGGCGAACATTGGATGCGGCTCAACAAGAAGAAATTGCCTTGATTGTCTTCGACGACGTGACATTGAGCTTCGGGCAACGCAAGCTGTTTGCTGACGTTACACTCAATCTGCGCGGCGGACGCGTTATCGGCGTCACGGGAGCCAACGGCGCGGGCAAGTCCACCTTACTGAAACTTGCGGGGAAAATCATTCAGCCCGACAGCGGCACCGTAAAGTTGCCCGCCGACGCGTCAATCGCCGCCGTGTCGCCCGAAATGAAAATCTACGACGCCTTGACCGCCGAGGAGAATCTGAATTTCTTCGCGACTTTGCGGGGCAAAACCTTGACTGCCGATAAAATTTCGGAGCTGGGCGAACGCGTCGGGCTTGATATGAAAACTTTCGGCAAGACGCGCACGGAAAATTTCTCGACGGGTATGCGGCAACGTCTGAAGTTCGCGATACTGTTGAGCGTCGACGCAAATATTTGGCTCCTCGACGAGCCGACCGCCAATCTCGACGACGACGGGCGCGATAAATTTTTCCGTGAATTGCGCG
>CALFJE010000146.1 GCA_937877545.1 uncultured Selenomonadales bacterium
CCGCCCGCTCGCCGAAAAGCCGCCTGCGTTCGTCGTCATTGAACAGAAGCGCAACCTTGTCCGCGAACGCCGCCGCGTCCTCCGAATCGACGCGGTAGCCGTTCACGCCGTCTTCAACCACGTCCTCGCAACCGCCAATGTCGCTCGTGACCGCAGGCAAGCCGCTCGCCATAGCCTCCAACAACGACGTCGGTAAGCCCTCGTGCCGCGAAGGGAAGATATACACGTCCGCCATTTGATAGAAACTCTGCGGCGCGTCGACCTCGCCGATTACCCGTATCGAATTGTCCAGCTCGGCTGAAAGCGTCCTCAACTCGTCAAGCAACGCCGTTATCCCGCCGCCCACCACGAACAGCACCGCGTCGGGGAATTTTTTATGCAGAATGCGCCACGCCGCTTGCAACGTGTCGACGCCCTTATCTTTGACGACCCTGGCGCAAAACAGCAAGACTTTCCGCGCAGGCTCCACGCCTTGAGCAAGTTTCAGCTGTCGACGTCGCGCCTCATTCGATTGCGGATATTTGGCGGTGTCTATGCCGTGCGGCAAGATTGAAATTTTTTCGGGCGATATGCCGCCGCGCTCGATAAAGCCGTCGCGAATCTCCCGCGTCGTCGCCACGTAGTGATTGCACTTAGCCAAAATCTTGTTGCGCCAATTATCCGCGCCGAAAATTTCAGCCTTGCCCGTCAATGCCAACGTCACCGGCTTATTGAACAGCCGCGCAAAAAGTATCGCCCACACCGCGAACTTGGGCGTGCCAATTATGTAAAACGCGTCAATGTCGCTGTGCGTCGTGAACAGGCGCAGTAATATTTCCAGCCAACGAAACGGCGGGTGGAGCCTCACCAGGTCGATGCCGTTCAAATCCTCCCGCGCCGCCGTGAAGCGGAAACGTTTCTTTGTCATGAGCGTGACGCGATGCCCCAGCTTAATCAGTTGGAGCGCGTGATTTTCCCCGTGAATTTCTGCGCCGCTTTTGGTCGGTCGTCCGTCAGGCATGAATTTCCGTCCGACGGCGAAGTCTTTAATCAGCAAGCATATGTTCATTGCGAATCGTCTCCAAAACCTGCGCGGGCGTGACGTTTTGCAAGCAGGCGGGCTTGGGATAAGTCGGGCAGTCCTCGGCTTTGAACGTGCAGGGGCAACACGGCTCGCGGCTCGTGAGGGCGACGGCGTTTGGGTTAATCGGGTGCCAACGGTCGGGGCTTGTGCAACCGTACATCGTCACCATTTTAACGCCGGTCGTGGCGGCAATGTGCGCGGCTCCCGTGTCGACGGTGATAAACAAATCGGCGCGGCGGAACAGCTCGGCAAGGTCGGTTAAAGACGTTTCGCCGCAAAAATTTTCGATACCGCTGCCGCAAGCCGCAATAACTTCGTCGGCATAAGCGCGGTCGTTCGGCGCACCCACGATAAAAAATGCCGCGTCGTATCTTTGGCGCAATTCGCGTACCACCTCGGCGAAATATTCCTTGCTCCACGTCTTGAGAGGGAACGTCCCCTTGACGCACAGCGCGATTTTGAACCTCGCGGGCGGCAACCGATTAAGCAACTCCTCGGCGACGGGCGAAGGTTTTTTCGGGAAGACCGGCTCGGCGTGACCTTCAAGCTTGAAAAATTTGCGGACGATTTCCTGATACGTCTCGGCTTGCAAAGTCTTGTTGAGGTCGTGCGAAATTTCTACGACGTCGGTGTACAGGAGCGTCACGCGGCTTTTGTTGTCGTCGAAGACTTTGGACGGGCAAACTCTGCGCGGAATGCCCGCGAGGAAAGTTATCAGCGCGGGGCGGAGCTTGCGGTCGAAGGATATTGCCAAATCGAATTTGCGCCGCCGAATCTCCTTAATGAGGTCGCGCATCTTCCCGAAGGAATTTTCCTTGGCGCGATAATCGAGGACAATCACTTCGTCGACGACGGGATTATCGATAACGGCGTCCTTTACGACGGGCTTAACCAGCATGGTGATTCGCGTATCGGGGAAGTGCCGCTTAATCAGCGCGAGCGCGGAAGTCGTCAGCACCACGTCGCCGAGGTTGACCAGCGCGTTGACCAAAATATTTTTAAACATCGTCCGCCTCCTCCGTGACGTGAACATTTTCCTTGCCGTAGTAGTAAAGCTTGACGTACTTAGCCATGGTATAAAAATAATGGAAGCCCGCCAGCACGAAGCCGATACGCCCGTCGAGGAAGCCTCCGCGCAGGACATACATCCTGAAGCTTGCCCAAAACGGGTGCATAATCATATCGAGGAGGCTTGCCGATTTGCCCTGTTCGTGAGCTTTTTTGGCGGCAAGCGTCGTGTAAAAGTTCAGCTTGTTGAAGTAGTGATTCCAGTCGCGGTACGGGTAGTGCACGAGGTAAGCCGATTCGGGGAAGTCGCGTTCCGCGCAGGTGTGATGAATTTGCGGGTGTACAAAGCCCGTGACGTAGCTGCCCTGCGTCGGGAAAAGGCGCGTCACGTAGTCGGGGAACCAGCCGCCGTGCTTGAGCGGTTGCCCCCAAAAATAGCTCAGCCGTGCCGTCCGATACGCGAAGTGCTTATCGTCGTCGGCAAGGACTTTTTTTATTTCGGCGGCAAGTGCGGGCGTGGCGCGTTCGTCGGCGTCGATGAAGAAAACCCAATCGAAGCGTGCCTGCTGAATAGCGAAAGTTTGTTGACCTCCCCAATCGCCGTCAAGTCCGCGTTGAATCACGGTCACGCCCAAATCGGTAGCAATCTGCGCGGTGGCGTCGGTGCTGAAGTCGTCGATAACAATCACCTCGTCGGCGAAGCCCGCAACGCTCCGAATGCACGCGCCGATAAATTTTTCCTCGTTTTTAGCCAGGATTAAAACGGATACCTTAGCCATCAACGTCCACCCGCTCAATCTTGAAGACATGCATTGCCATGGGGCAGAGCTTGCCGCGCTCGGTGTCGAAGTCGAAACTGTCGCCGACCTTGTGCCCGCGATGACAGGGCGTCGAACCTTTCCTGTCAATCAGCGTGATTTTAATTTTCGGGCGTCTGCTCATGTATTCAACACCTCCAAGCAAGATTCGACGGGAATGCCTTTGTACTTGTCCTCGTTATCGCGATTGGCGGCAAGCATAGCCCGAACGTTATCCATAGCCCGCCGCGTACTTGCAAGCAAACCCAGCCCGTTGAGGATGTTGCCGACGAAAATCGCCGAAAAAATGTCGCCGGTGCCGGGGAAACGGACGGGAATATAATCAAACGGAAGATATTCAAGCGTCTTAGCGGCGGCGTCGTAAACGATAACGCAGTCTTGCCCGTCGACATTCGCGCTTGTCACGGCGAGGGATTTTGCGCCCGCTTGAATCAATCGGCGGATAAGGTCTTCGGCTTGCGCTTTGGTTAAGCCGTCGGCGCAATAGTCAAGCCCGGCAAGACAAGCCGCCTCCGTGTAGTTGGGGACGCTGTAGTCCGCCGTGCCGAGAAGCCCGCGCATATGCAGGACGGTTTGGCGCGTTATGCCGTTGTAAAGCTTGCCGTCGTCGCCCATTATCGGGTCGAGGAAAACAGTTGCGCCGCGCCCTTTGAGGCGTTTGCAATAGTCGGCAATCAATTTGGCTTGAGCCTCGCTGACGACGAAGCCGACAGCCGCCGCGTCGAAGGTGAAGCCCGGCTCCTCCCAAACGCCTATGGTTTGCTCCATGTAGTCGGTCGTTTCCAAAATCTTGAAGCGTCCGTAGTCGAGCGTGTTTGAGACGAGAGCGGTCGGCAGATTGTAGAGGTGATGTCCCATGTGCGAAAGGACGGGTATCATTGCCGAAAGCGCGACTTTGCCGTAGCCGGGCAGGTCGTTTATCAACAGGATTTGTTTCTGCATAGAGTTGCCTCCTCAACGAGCGGTCATAATTTTTTCGAGCCGCCGAGCAAAATTCACGGGCGAGAAGTCTTCGCCTGCCGCCTTTAAGTTTGCCGCGTATATCGGAGCGTTTTTGTCGAAGTTATTTATAAAAGTCTCAAGCACGCGGGCAAGGTCGTTGAGGTCGCTGCTCTTGAAAGTTTCGCCGACGCGGTAGAGTTTGAAGACTTCGGGATTCATGTCGTCGCTTGCCACGACGGGCTTGCCGAAGCCGATAGCCGTAAAGAGCATGCCGCCCCAATGATAGCGGTAGCGCGGCGCGGAATACGGCATCAACAGCGCGTCGACGCCTTGAATAGCTCGCTGCCACTCCGCGCCGATTAAGCCCTTGTGCAAAAAGCTCAGCCCCTCGACGCCGCGATACTGCTCGATAATCGCCTCGAAGTCCTCGGCGTCCTCGGCGTGCATGGTGGAGCCTTGAACTTGCAATTCGACCTGCCGCGTATAGTTTCCGCGCAGATAAACCTCCAGCAGTCCGCGCAGATTTTTTTCCCGCCGATACTGCCCAAAAAATCCAATCGTTAAGCGTTCGTTGCGCAAGTGTTCAGTCGTCGAAAGGTCGCGGGCTGTGTACGTCGGCGGGTAAATCGGGAAGACGTTATCGCGCCGCTCGCCGAAGATTGAATCGCCGAACGTCAGCACCACCGCCTTGACGTTCCCGTTGCCCGCAAGCTTATCCGCCGCCGCCAAAAATTTCGGAGCCTCCGTCGGGTTTATGCCGTGCAAAATAAAAATCAGCGGCACCGATATTTTCCGCAACGCGCTGTGGCTCAACGCCCGCAAATATCTGTAAGTCGCCGTCGGGATTATCAGCGCGTCGAAATTTTTCTGCGCCTCGAACAGTTGACTGTACCACCGTTGCCGATTGACCTCGCGCTTAGCCGCCGCAAAAAGTTTCCTCAGCCCCCGCGAATTGGTGTAAGTTACCGCCTCGCCCTTGAGCCGCGTTACCGGCGTCCGATAATCGAATTGGAACGTAAAATTTTCGGGCACGTAAAACTCCACCGAATGCCCCAGCCCGCGCAGCTCCTCGACCAATATCCTGTCGAATTCCACCTCGTGACCGCCGGGCGTCATTATATTTTCAAAAATCGCAATTCGCACGTTCAAACCCCCGCAACGTTTGAGCTGTCGACGCGTCCAAATCGTCCAGCAAGGCAAATCGCCGCCGATACTGCGCCCGCTTATGCGACGGAATTTCTTCGACGGTCTTGCGCGTCTCGCTAAGCGGCAATTCGTAAAATCTGGCGTCGTCCGTCGGAGTGCCGCCCGCCTCCGCCCAAAAATCGCTGAACGACGTTTTAAGCTTCCTGTCGCGCCGCAAGTGATTGTTCGCGTAGTAGCCCTCGTTCGTGACGGCAAAAATCTTGCTCAAGCCCAAAGCCCTCGCAAATGACTGCGCGGCGTACAGAATCAAATTTTTCGTGCGATACGCGTGGCAACGTTTGGTAATTTTTTTTATCAGCTCGCGGGCGTCCTCGACGTTCGGACCTTGCATTGCGCCGATAAACATTGCCCACCCGTCCGCGTGTCGCGCTATCCAAAATAAAATTTGATAAACGGGCACCTCGCCCGGCAAGTCGAACATCAACGCCGCCAAGCCCTCTTTACGTTGCCCCGGCTCCGCGCACAGTACCAAATTCATTTCGCCGAGTGTTTCGTCCAACGCCATGCGCCACAGCTCGATTTTTTTGTCGCCGTAAAGTGTCAGCAAAAAGTCAGCGTTAAAGCGCGTCGTCAGGAATTGCATATGCTCCTCGATAAGCCGCGCCCGCTCCTCGAACGTCGATTTGTGATAAAAAAATGCCCGCGTCGCCTGCTCGTAGACAAAAGGGTAGCCCGCCGCGATTTGCCTCAACAGCTCCGACTGCCCGAAGAATTTTTCCAAGCGGCTCATGCGTTGCGGGTGCAGACAACACCGCGCCACGAACACGGCGAATCGGTGCGCCTCGCGGGGATTGTTCAGGTCGTAAATTTTTTTGCCAAGTTCAATGAAGTTGCTCATAAGGTCTCCAATTCGGCTTTAACGGCGTCGCACAGGTTGCCGCTGAAAAATGGAATGCCCGCTCGAAGTCCCGCCGCCTCCGCCGCCTCTATGTCGCGCTTGCTGTCGCCGAACAGAATCGACTGCGCAGGATCAATGTTCAAATCCGCGCAGGCTCGCAGAATCATGCCGGGCTTGGGCTTGCGGCAATCGCAAACAACGCTGAACTCGGCGACCTTACCTTCGGGGTGATGCGGGCAGTAATAAAAGGCGTCGATATGCGCCCCGACCTCCGCCAAACTCCGCTGCATGAAGGCATGAAGATTATCGACATCGCGGGCGGTGTAGAGTCCGCGGGCTATGCCGCTCTGATTGGTGACGACAACCGTCAGAAAGCCGCGCTCGTTGCAAAGCTTAATCGCCTCGCGTGCGCCCGCTATCCAACGAAAATCTTCGACCCTCCAAAGATAGCCGACCTCCTCGTTCAGGACGCCGTCTCTGTCAAAAAAAATTGCTCGTTCCATTTGCAAACCTCATAAAAATTTTTTCCCGTTCCGTCGCGGTGAGGACGGTTCAATCGTCGAACGGCTAATCGCGCTCATTGGATTCAACGTCACGTTGCCGCCGTCTCTGTCAAAAAAAATCGCTCGGTTCATTTAGCAAACCTCATAAAAATTTTTTCCCGTTCCATCGCGGTGAGGACGGTTCAATCGTCGAACGGCTAATCGCGCTCATTGGATTCAACGTCACGTTGCCGCCGTCTCTGTCAAAAAAAATCGCTCGGTTCATTTAGCAAACCTCATAAAAATTTTTTCCGTTCCGTCGCTTTCAAAGCGGGTGATTCTTCGCCGGGCAAGGCTTTTCCTGCCAAAAACATTCCCCATTCCTCAATCCCAATTCCAAATTGCAAAAGGGGGCTTGCCGATTTGATATTTAAAGGCTATAATGTCAAAATATCAAAACGAGGTGATAAACCATGTTAAACAACAAAGCAGACACGATAGAGGAATACATATTGAAGCGGCTGCGGCAGAACGCGGACAGGCAAATCGAGCTGAAGCGGACGGCATTGGCGGACGAGATAAGCTGTGCGCCGTCGCAGATAAGCTACGTGCTAAGTACGCGTTTCACGACGGAGCGGGGTTTTGCGGTTGAATCGCGACGCGGGCTGGGCGGCTACATAAGAATCGCGCTGATAACGGAGGAGCCGAACCGTAAGCAGATGCTCTATCGCGACATGCTGGAGCAAATCGACGCGGCAACGACCTTTCCGCAAGTCAAAGCCCTGATAGATTTTCTCTTGTTGCAGAGCAAGCTGATAACGCGGCGCGAGGCGGAATTGATTGCGCAGATGTCGGCGAATCTGTATCAATCGGAGGCGGCGGGCAAATTGGCGGCGGAGGAGCGTGCGAAATTAGTCCGCTCAATCTTCGCGACGCTTGCCGCCATAACTTAACCGAGGTGAATCGCATTGAGACTTTACATAGCGGAAAAGCCCTCCATGGCTCGCGAATTGGCGGCTTGCCTGAAAAATCCGCAACCGTGCAACGGCTTCATAACGACGGCGGGCGGCACGGTGACTTGGCTGTTCGGGCACGTCTTGCAACAGGCGGAGCCGGACGCTTACGACCCGAAATATAAAATTTGGCGGGCAGAGGACTTGCCGATTGTTCCCAAGGTCTGGAAGTTGGAAGTCAATCCCGCGACGCTTCAGCAGTTTAAAATCGTCAAGGAGCTGATAAATCTCGCGGATGAGATTATTCACGCCGGCGACCCCGACCGCGAAGGTCAGTTGCTCGTCGACGAGGTGCTTGACTTCCTCGGCAACAAAAAGCCCGTCAAGCGCATTTTGCTTAACGCCCTCGACGAGACAAGTATCCTTCGCGCCAATGCCGCCCTGCGCGATAACGCCGACTTTTTTAACCTTAAGCAGTCAGCCTTGGCACGGAGCCGCGCAGATTGGCTAATTGGCATGAATCTTTCGCGGGCTTATACCTTGGCGGCGCGGCGGCTGGGGCACGATTTGACTTTGCCGATTGGCAGAGTGAAGACGCCGACGCTTGCCTTGGTTGTGCGGCGCGAACGCGAAATTTTAAACTTCAAGCCCGTGACGTTCTACAACATTCGAGCGACGTTCCTGCACGCCAATGGGGCATTTATCGCGCAGTTCAAGCCGTCAAAGAAAATGCTCAACCTGCCCGCGTTCGACGGCGAGGGGCGGCTTATCGATAAAAAGTTTGCGCAGGAGCTGGTAAGAAAATTCTCAACCGCGCCGCTCGACGGCAAAATATCCGAGTACAAGACGACCGAGCGCAAGGAGTCGCAACCGTTGCCGTTTTCGCTGTCGCGCTTGCAAGTGGCGGCGGGCAAATCCTTCGGCTACACGCCTCAACAAGTCCTCGACGCCGCGCAAAGTCTCTACGAAAAAAAATTGACTTCCTACCCGCGCTCCGATTGCGAATATCTGCCGACGACGCAGTTCAAAGACGCGCAGAAAATTTTAAATAACCTCAAGGGCTTGAACGGCTTAAAGGATTTGGCTGGGCACGCCGACGCCTCGATTAAGAGCCGCGCCTGGAACAACTCCAAAGTCTCCGCGCACCACGCCATTATCCCGACGCAAAAACCTTTGACGATAAACTTGCCCGCCGCCGAGCTTAACGTCTACAACCTTATCGCCAAGAATTACGCCGTGCAATTCTATCCGCTCCACGTCTACGACGAGACCGTTGTCGAGGTCAGCTATAAGGATGAAACTTTCACGACACGCGGCAAGGTTATCAAGCAATTGGGTTGGCGCAAATTCTACGCTACGCCCAAGCCCAAAACCGACGACGAGAGCGATACGCTCCTGCCCGCCATGAAGAAAGGCGACGGCGTTGCTCATAAAAATTCCGAGCTTAAGCAGGGCGTGACGAAACCTCCGCAACGTTTTACGGCGTCGAGCCTGGTGCAGGGCATGAAGGATATTCACAAGTACGTTAAGGACGCGGCGGCGCGTAAGCAGCTCAAGGACGTGTACGGCATAGGCACCGAGGCGACGCGGGCGGCGATTATCGACGATTTGATTCAGCGCGGCTTTCTGAAAGTCACGAAGAAAATCCTCCAGCCGACCGCGCAGGCTTACTTGCTGATAGACGCTTTGCCCGACGCGATGACGTATCCCGACGCCACGGCGATTTGGGAGGACAAGCTCCACTCCATGAGCGCGGGCGACGGAACGCTTGAGGATTTTTTGGCGGGTCAAGTGGAGTTTACGAGCGAACTGTGCGCGGCGGCGACCAATGCCAAATTCGCCGAGGCGGAGGGCATCTTCAAGTGTCCGACCTGCGGCAGTGCTCTTGTTAAGCGCAACGGCAAGAACGGCGCATTTTGGGGTTGCGCGGCTTATCCGAAGTGTCACACGACCTTTGACGACGATAACGGCAAGCCCGACCTCGACAGCAAGCTTCGTGCGCCCAGGTGTCCGACTTGCGGCAATGTCTTGGTTAAGCGCAACGGCAAAAACGGCGCGTTTTGGAGTTGTGCGAATTATCCCGAATGCAAGACGACCTTTGACGACGATAACGGAAAGCCCGACTTCGACGGCAAGATTCGAGCGGCGCGACTGATTAAGGAGGGTGCGCCACAGTGCCCGACTTGCGGCAATGCCTTGGTTAAGCGCAACGGCAAAAACGGCGCGTTTTGGGGCTGTGCGGCTTATCCCAAGTGCAAGACGACTTTTGACGACAAAGACGGCAAGCCCGACTTTAACGGCAAGCCTGTAGCCAAAGCTCAAAGATTGCTCTCCGCCGAAAACTCCAATGCGTCCGCCGAGTTCAATATCGCCGACTTTGAGCCGATATTCTCTTCCGCCGATTACGACCGATAAACAAATTAACCCTCCGATTTGGAGGGCTTTTTTATTGCTGAAGTTAGAATTTCGCAAACCGTTCGTTTGAACGCGGCAATAATGTTTCCAAAGGTGCAGAGCCATTCGCGACCGCTGTTCCGCCGCTTTTAAAGCGGCTCTGCTTTCCAGAGACCGTGCAGATTGCAGTACTCGTAGGCGGCAACAGGCTCGTCACCGTCGGCAATGATGAATTCTGCTTCGGGCTTATCGCTTGCCGTGAGGTGGACGTATTGCCCGCCGCGCTTGGTCTGCAGGTAAATCCATTGAATCAAATGCGCCTCGGTCATGGGGTGCGCCACGCTCCCGACCTTAACGCTGACCTTGTTGCCGTCGACGGTCACTTGAGGCACGTGTTTTTCCTGCGCGGCGTCGGTGGTGTTCGCCTTGAGGAAATTCATGGGCTTGCCGCCGCAAGAAATATCCGCGCCCGCGCCGCCAATCAGCATGATAATCGACTTGCGGTCGTCCGAAATCATAATCCTGCTCATAATTACCCCTCCCAAAATTTTTCTCAAGCTTAAATCAGAGCGGCTTATTCGTCAAGCCGAGTTCCGCCAAAAGTTTCATGTCGGCTTTGATGTTGTTGTTCGAGGTCGTGAGCATGTTGCCGGTAATGGCGGCGGAGGCTCCGTGCAAAAGGGCGGACGCGCCGTTATCGGGCAGATACTTCCTGCCGGCAGCGAGGCGGACATTGGCGGTCGGGTTTATGTAGCGGAAAATTGCTATCGTGCGCAAAATGTCTTCGGGCGACAGCGGCTTAAGATTTTCCAAAGCCGTGCCTTTAATCGCGTTGAGGACGTTGACGGGTATCGATTGGATGCCGAGCGCGGCGAGTTCAAACGCCAAATCGATTCGGTCTTGCCAAGTTTCGCCCATGCCGATTATCCCGCCCGAACAGACTTCAAGCCCTGCCGCCTGCGCAAGTTTAATCGTCGCGATTCGTTCGTCGTAAGTGTGGGTGGTGCAAATATGCGGGAAGAATCTGCGCGAAGTCTCCAAATTGTGATGATACCGATTGACGCCCGCCGCCCGCAGTCGTTTGAGTTGTTCGGCATTCAAAATGCCGTGTGAGGCGCATAATTCAATCTTAAGCTGTCTGCGCAGGACTTTGTAAGCTGCAATCGCCCGCTCAAAATTTTCGCCGTCGAGGGCACGCCCGCTTGTCACGATAGAGAAACGATTGACGCCCACCCGCTCATTAGCCAAAGCCGCCGCCAAAATCTTTTCGGTCGGGAGAAAGTCGTATTCGTCGATACCCGTCTTATGCCGCGCAGATTGAGCGCAGTATTTGCAATTTTCACTGCAACGCCCGCTTTTGCCGTTAATGATTGTGCAAAGGTCGATATGGTTGCCGCAAAAATGTTTCTGAATCAGAGCCGCGCCCGCCTGCAATTCCTCAAGCGGCGCGTTCAGGAGGAAATTCAAATCGTCGGAGGGCTTAAGGCGTTCGCCCGCAATAATCTTTTCCGCAATGTCCAAAGTTATCTGCCTCCCAAAACCCTTTGCAACTTGATGCCCAAAGCCTCCGGCAACGTGACGTTGCATCCAATATGGACGGTTGGCTAATTGCGTGGCAATACTTGTTTCAACTTGACGCCCAGAGCCGCCGCCGCCGCCGCCTTGAGTATGTCGCCAGGTATGAACGGCAAGACCGCCATCGTCAACGCCTCCGTCAAGCCCACGTCGAGCACGAGCATCATCGAGATTAAGCCGCCCAAATACGTTATCGGCACCGCGATTAAGACGTTCGTTATCAAGTAGCGTTTGAAGTCGGGAGCCGCGCCCTTTGCCATGCTCAACAGCGGATAGGCGACGAGCCATCCGAAGTAAAAGCCGCCCGCCGGTCCGAGGAGTCGGCTTAAGCCCTGTCCGCCCGCGAATACCGGCAAGCCCGCCGCTCCCAGCAGTATGTAAACCAATATAACCGTGAACGTTTGGCGCGGCGTCAGCAGGTAAGCCGACACGCTCAGTGCGAACGTCAACGCCGTAACCAGCCCCGGCGTGAACGGCAACGGGAACGAGATATAAGCCGTCACGCAACACAGCGCGACGCACAGCGACATCTTTGTCAGGTCTCTTACTTGCACTAAAGTCCCCTCCTTACGTCAACGCGCCGATTATACCGAAGCCGATTGTCAACGTCAACTTGCGGCAATGTTCACCGTCAACCGCATTGCAATTCGCGGCGGTGTCTGTTATATTTTTACGGGTGAGGCAAATGTTTGAACGTAAACCGACACGACAAATCAGCGTCGGGAAAATAAAAGTCGGCGGCGGCGCACCGATAAGCGTCCAATCGATGACGAACACCAAGACGCAGGACGCGGCGTCGACAATCGAACAGATACGACAGCTGGCGGCAGCGGGTTGCGACATTGTAAGGGTAGCCGTGCCCGATATGGCGGCGGCGAAAGCTTTGGGCACGATAGTCTCTGCGGTCGACGTGCCGCTTGTCGCCGATATTCACTTCGATTATAAGCTGGCATTGGAGGCGACGGCTCAAGGCGTGGCGGCTTTAAGATTAAATCCCGGCAACATAGGCGGGGCGGCGCACGTGCGCGAAGTCGTCAAATCTGCGCGGAGTGCGGGCATTCCAATCCGAATCGGCGTAAACGCGGGTTCGTTAAGCCGCAAGCTGTTGGCAAAGTACGGCGGCGCGACGCCCGAAGCTTTGGTCGAATCGGCAATGGAGCACGTCAAGCTGTTGGAGGCGGAAGAGTTCTTCGACATAAAGTTATCGCTCAAAGCGCACGACGTGCCGTTGACGCTGGCGGCATATCGGCTGGCAAGTCGGCTGACAAATTACCCGCTCCACGTCGGCATAACGGAGGCGGGAACTGTCAAAAGCGGCGTGATAAAATCGGCGGTCGGTATCGGCGCGTTGTTGGCGGAGGGCATAGGCGATACGATACGCGTTTCGCTGACGGGCGACCCCGTTGCCGAGGTCGAAGTCGCCACGGAAATTTTGAAGTCGTTGAGACTGCGCGAGGGCGGCGTCACGTTGATAGCCTGTCCCACTTGCGGGCGCACGCGAATCGATTTACCCTCTATCGCCGCGCAGGTCGAGGAGCGTCTTGCCGGCGTCAAACAGCCGCTGACGGTCGCGGTTATGGGTTGCGTAGTCAACGGTCCCGGCGAGGCGCGTACTGCCGACGTCGGGATAGCGGGCGCGGACGGCGAGGGCATTATCTTCCGCAAGGGCGTTATCGTCCGCAAAGTGCCCGAATCCGAGCTGGTTGCCGAGCTGTTTAAGGAAATCGACAACATTTTGATTTAAGGAGTGATTTTATGATTCATGTCTGTTTCGGACTCCGTCCTGCATGACAATACGTTGACGCCCGATAACCGCGACAAGTTCATTTACCTCTCGGGGCAATGCAATCAGCGCGTGAAGTTCTACAATGTCGAAAGCCTTTGCGCGGACAGGATTCGGGAATTGGCAAATATCCTGCCCGAAGGCTTCAAAGCCCTGTTCAGCGTCGCGGCAATGTATCGGTTCCTCGCCCCGCAAATTTTCCCGCACGACATGGAGAAAATAATTTACCTCGACTCGGATTTAATCATCAATTTGGACATAAACGCGTTGTGGAAGGTTGACCTCAAAGATCGTCCGCTTGCAACCGTTTCGGAACACATACTCGGCTCCGACCCGCGTTGGTTCGTCCTGTGTCGCGACGGCGTCGTCAAGCTGGAGGACTATTTTAATTCGGGCGTTATGCTCCTCAATCTGAACATTTTTCGCAGGGAGGAGCTGACTTTGCTCAAGGGGATGAAATTTGTTGCGGCGAATCCTCAATATCATTTCTTTGACCAAGATGTGTTGAATTATTGCTTTTCGACCGCAGCTCTGAAGTTGCCGATAAAGTTCAACTTGTTGGTGCGTGATTTGCGGGCGCGACCGGGCGTGCGCGTGGAGCGGAAAATTTATCACTATGCCGCCGCGAGCATTCGATTGGAGAGAGATGACATTTTCAATCGGCTGTGGCTGAGCTATTTCATGAAAACACCGTGGTTTGACGAAGAGGCTATCGGACGATTTTATGCGGGCTTCCAACAAATTCACGTCGAACTGAAGAGTGCGCTGGTAAATCTTTCGGCTATCATGAGCGGAAGGACGCGTGCCTTCTTCGCAGTGCCAAATGACCTCGACGGGCTCAAGCAGTTTTTTTCCATTCGCAACGACGAAAAAATCATTCCAGCCGAAAATCCGGATTCGCTCCAAAAGTTACTTGACGCCATGAAAAAAGCTCGCGGCAAAAGGGTCTTCTTCATCATGTTGCCGAACTTTCCGTATCAAGTGCTGACGGAGGCGGGCTTCGTAGCGGGTAGAGATTTTGTAAACGGGCCGGAATTCTTATCGGAGGCGCAAGGCGTACCGTTCTTCTCCTACCCGCTGATTCAGGCAATGTGAGGGGGGCGGTCTTCGATGATTCACGTTTGCTTTTGCTTCCACGATAAGACAGGGCGTTATTCAAAGTTCACGGGCACGACCATGCTGTCCCTCTTTGAAAACACCTCTGCGGACGTAACCGTTCATATCCTCCATGACAACACGTTGACGCAAGACAACCGCGATAAATTCATTTACCTCGCGGGGCAATATAATCAGCGCGTGAAGTTCTACAACGTCGAGGATCTCTGCGCAAATGAACTAGCGGAATTTAAACGTCTGATTCCCGACTTGAGAAATTCATGGGTTACCGTCGGCGGTTTTTTTAAGTTTCTAATTCTAAAGGTTGTTCCGACGGAAACAGAAAAGATTATCTATTTGGATTCGGATATTGTTGTCAATCTTGATATAAAGGAGCTTTGGCAAATTCGGCTCGGCGAATATCCTCTGGCAGCCGTGCCCGAAGCTTTAAACGGCGTTGATCCGTACAGGACGTTCCCGATTGTTATTGAGGGAAGAGTGAAACCCGAAGATTATTTTAATTCGGGCGTTATGCTCCTCAATCTGAACATTTTTCGCAGGGAGGAGCTGACTTTGCTCAAGGGGATGAAATTTGTTGCGGCGAATCCTCAATATCATTTCTTTGACCAAGATGTGTTGAATTATTGCTTTTCGACCGCAGCTCTGAAGTTGCCGATAAAGTTCAACTTGTTGGTGCGTGATTTGCGGGCGCGACCGGGCGTGCGCGTGGAGCGGAAAATTTATCACTATGCCGCCGCGAGCATTCGATTGGAGAGAGATGACATTTTCAATCGGCTGTGGCTGAGCTATTTCATGAAAACACCGTGGTTTGACGAAGAGGCTATCGGACGACTTTATGCGGGCTTCCGACAAGTTCACGTCGGCTTGAAACAATCGCTGGTTAATCTGTCGGCAATATTGAGCGGAAGGACGCGGGCATTCTTTGCGGCTCCAAAAGACCTCGACGGGCTAAGACAATTTTTCTCGATACGCGATGACGAAAAAATAATCCCTGCGGACGGGCAAGACGCGTTTCAGAAATTGCTCGACACCATGAGGAAGGCTCGCGGCAAGAGGGTGTTTTTTATCATGGTGCCCTATTTCCCGGTACAAATCTTGACGGAGGCGGGCTTCTTGCCGGGCAAAGACTTCGTAAACGGCTTGGAGTTTTTATTTGATGTGCAAGGGGGCTCGCTGAATTCCTACGAACTGATTAAAGCAATGTGAGGAGGCGATTTTATGATTCATGCCTGCTTCGGTCTTCATGACGCGACGGGGCGTTATTCCAAGTTCACGGGCACGGCTATGTTTTCGCTTTTCGACAACACCAAATCAGACGTCACGGTTCACATTCTCCATGACAATACGTTGACTGCCGATAATCGCGACAAATTTTCTTACGTGGCGGGTCGCTACGGGCAATGCGTGAAATTTTACAACGTCGAGGAACTCTGCGCGGCTAAACTTGCGGAAATGATTCGCTTGGTTCCCGCCGTGAAGACTGCGCGTGTAAGCGTCGGCGCATTTTACCGCTTGCTGATTCCGCAAATCCTTCCCTCCGAAATAAAAAAATGCATTTACCTGGATTCGGACACGCTGATTAACCTCGACATACAGGAACTGTGGGAGGTTGAGCTTGGCGATAAGCCGCTCGCCGCCGTTCGCGAAATGGAAGCCAACGCCTACAACTACAAAAAATCCGACGCCTCGAAAAAATATTTGTTGAACGCGGGGCTTGTCGCTTATGAGGATTATTTCAACTCCGGTGTGCTCGTGATGAATTTGAATTACCTGCGCGCCGCCGAGGAACTAATAATGTCGGGCATCAAGTGGCGCGGTGAACACCCGCAGTGTAATTGTTTCGACCAAGACATATGTAATTACCTTTTCTCCAAAAATTATTTGAAACTGCCCGTGAAGTTCGACCGCTTCATTTGCAACGAAACTTCCCAAGGCAGGACGCAAATTCAAAACGTGATTTATCATTGCACCCTGTTGACACCCGACATGAATAATCCGTTCAAACGCTTTTGGATGAGCTATTTCATGAAGACGCCCTGGTTCGAGGCGAAGACAATCGGGCGGCTCTATGAGGAATTCCTGCAAAACTACAGTCAACTTTACAACGCAATGAATGATTCCTTAGTGCAACTGTCAGCATTGATGAGCGGAAAAACTCGCGCTTTCTTCGTGTCGTCCGCACATGTGGAGGAAATTAAGAAATTCTTTTTCATTCGCGAGGGCGAGGAGATAATTATCGCCGATACGGAAGAGTCCGTTCCAAATTTGGTCTACGCTATGGGTAAGGCTCAAGGACGGAAAGTCTTTTTCCTGCTCGTGCCGAATTTCTCAGCCATAAGCGATATTTTGACGCAAATAGACTTTGCCCCCGGCAGAGACTTCATAAACGGTATGGATTTCATACCCGGAGCGCAAGGCGTGCCGTTCAATCCTTACGGTCTGATAAAGGCAATGTGAATTAAAAATTTTTCTGAAATTTTTGGCAGGAAAAAGCGGCGGCGCGTAGAAATGCATTTGCCAATGAAGCCTTGCTTCGGAAATGTTGGAGCTTGTATTTCGTTCAGGGGGGATTGTTCTATGAGAAAGACAGAGTGCTTGGCAATGATATTGGCCGGCGGGCAGGGCAGCCGCCTCAAGGCCTTGACGAAAACCGTTGCGAAGCCGGCAGTACCGTTCGGCGGAAAGTATCGCATTATCGACTTCCCGCTCTCCAATTGCGCAAATTCGGGCATCGAAAAAGTCGGCGTGCTTACCCAATATAAGCCGCTCGAACTGCATAACTATCTGGGCAGCGGCAGCTCGTGGGATCTCGACCGCACGGGCGGCGGCGTTTTTATTCTTCCTCCTTACGCTCGCGAAAAGGGTGCCGACTGGTATCGCGGCACCGCCGACGCAATTTATCAGAACCTCAACTTCATCGACCTCGCCGACCCCGACTACGTCCTGATTCTCTCCGGCGACCATATCTACACCATGGACTATTCCTGGATGCTCAAGGCGCACAAGGATAACAACGCGGACATCACCATCGGCGTCTTTGAAGTTCCCTGGGAAGAGGCTCCCCGCTTCGGCATCATGGTCACCGATAAAGAGACCGGGCGCATTACCGAATTCCAAGAAAAACCCAAAGAACCCAAATCCAACCTCGCCTCCATGGGTATCTACATTTTCTCGAAACCCTTCCTTAAAAAGTACCTCGAAGAAGACGGCGTGAAAGAAGATTCGACGCATGACTTCGGCAACGACCTTATCCCGAAAATGCTCGCCGATAATGCCCGCATGTTCTCCTACGCGTTCGACGGCTATTGGAAAGATGTCGGAACCATCGAAAGCCTCTGGCAGGCTAATATGGATCTCCTCCAAGACCAGCCGCCCTTCGACCTCAAAGGCGATCAAAAAGTTTTCTCCTCCAATCCGTCGCTCCCGCCACATTTCGTCGGACCTTATGCCTCCGTCAAACAGTCCATGATCAACGAGGGCGCGAAGATTGAGGGCGAAATCGACAAATGCGTCATCTTCCAGGGCGTGCGCGTGGGCAAAGGCGCGAAAGTCACCAACTCGGTTATCCTCCCGACGGCGGTTATCGAAGAGGGCGCGGTCGTCAACTATGCCATTATCGCTCAGGACGCCGTTATCAAAGCGGGCGCGAAAGTCGAAGGCAAGCCGGGCGAAATTTTCGTCGTCCCCGAAGGCTCTGTCGTCAATGCGTGATTTAAGCTTTTAGCTGTCAGCTTTCAGCCTTTGCTAACAGCTAATAAGCTAACACCTAACAGCTAAATTCGGAGGTGCTTTGAATTGAAACAAGTAGTGGGGATTATAAATCTTCAAGAGGGCAACAGCCTGATTAGAGAATTGGCGGCAACTCGCGCAGTTGAAGCTCTGCCGTTCGCGGGACGCTATCGCCTCGTCGACTTCGCCATTTCCAACATGGTTAATTCCGGCATCAGCGCGGTCGGACTCGTGCTCCCCGATTTTTCCCGCGCAGTGCTCGACCATATCCGCTCCGGTAAAGATTGGGATTTGGCTCGCCGCCGCGACGGCTTGACCTATCTGCCCGCCGCTCTGCCCGATAACGACTCCCGCAAGGGCGACCTCAAAGACATTTACGCCAACCTCGACTTCGCCGAACTCAGCGGCAGACAATACGTCCTGCTCACCAATGCCAGCTATATTTACAATATCGACTTCAAAGACGTGCTTGACTTCCACAAAAAGAGCACTGCCGATATTACAATGATTTACACCAAGGCGCAGGTTGACCGCGAGGGCAAGAGCGTCGTTATCCAGACCAGCACCAACGGCATTGTCACCGACCTCGCCGAAGTGCCGGCTATCAAAGCGGGTCAAAAGGACGTCATGGGCGCATATCTCATGCCCGTGCCGACGTTCGCTTATCTCGTCCGCTCCACCTATGAGCGCGGCGGGCAAGACTTCCTCCTCGACGCCTTGATTCGTCACGCCGACGAGTTCAAGATCAGTGCGTACAAGCATGAGGGCTACGTCGCCCATATCAATTCGACTATGGAATATTACGAAGCCAACCGCGATTGCCTCAAGCCCGAAGTTTGGGAAGAACTCTTTATGAACAACGACCGTCCGATCTTCACCAAGGTCAAGGACGAAGTTCCCGTTCAGTACAAAGAGACCGCCAACGTCAAAAATTCGCTCATCGCCAACGGTTGCGAAATTCGAGGTACTGTTGAAAACAGCATACTCTTCCGCGGAGTTACCGTCGGTAAAGGCGCAGTCGTCAAAGATTCCATCCTCATGCAGCGTTGCGACGTTCAAGAGGGTGCCCGCGTCGAAGCCGTCATCTGCGACAAAAACGTCATTATCACAAAGAACCGCTGGCTCAAAGGCTCCGAAAATTATCCCTATATCGTCACCAAAAACGCAAGGATCTAAACTCGTCGAGCTTTAAATAACGAACAGATTACGGCGAATTTTTACCGACGGGCGAATTTCCCCCCAACGTAAAGATTCGCCGTTTCTGTGGTTACTATTATTGCCAATCGTTATTCCGTTTGATAAAATGGCGTTCGTAAACTCCATAATCACGCAATAAAAGGAGGAATTAGCTTGGCAAAAGATACAGACAGAAAAGTTGCACACAGCAAGGAGTACGATAAGCTCAAAGAGTCGCTCAAGAATCGCTTTATCAGCTCGGCGCATATCATGTTCGGGCGCGACGTTCACGAACTGCCCATGAATGAAATTTACAAGACGGTCGCGGCAGTCGCCAAACAGTGGATCTCGGAATACTGGATCAAGACGAACAAAGCCTATATGGACAGGCAGGAGAAGCAGGTTTACTATTTCTCGATCGAATTCCTTATGGGGCGTCTGCTCAAGGCGAATCTTATCAATCTCGGCATTGATGAGGCGTTCCGCGAAGTGCTCGAAGACCTCGACCTCAACCTCGACGACATCTACGAAGAGGAACCCGACGCAGGGCTTGGCAACGGCGGCTTGGGACGCTTGGCGGCGTGCTTTATCGATTCGCTTGCCGCGCACCGCCTGCCCGGTCACGGTTGCAGTATCCGCTATCAATACGGGCTGTTTGAACAGAAAATCATTCAAGGGCAACAGGTTGAAATTCCCGATAATTGGTTGCGTGACGGCTTTGCTTGGGAATATCGCAAGCCCGACAAGTCAATCAACGTCAAATTTAACGGCAACGCCTACATGAAGGAGCAACCCGACGGCTCGCTTAAGCTTGTGCACGAAAACGCTATGACCGTTATGGCTGTCCCCTACGACGTGCCGATTGTCGGCTACCACAACAAAACCGTCAACACGTTGCGCCTTTGGAACGCCGAAGTCAACCGCGACTTTTCCGATTACGGCATGTTGACGCATGAGCAAATGCGCCAAAAGAATGAGTATCGCAACTTCGTCGAAAGCATTACCGAATACCTCTACCCCGACGACAGCTCCAACGAAGGCAAGCGCATGCGCCTTATCCAAGAATACTTCCTCGTATCGGCGGGGACGCAGAGTATCGTTCGCCACTACGTCCGCTCCGGCGGCAACATTCGCGCCCTCGACAAGAAAATCGCAATTCACATCAACGACACGCACCCCGCGCTTTGCGTCGCCGAACTTATGCGCATTCTGGTTGACGATTACGACGTGGAATGGGACGAGGCGTGGAAAATTACTCGCGGCGTCGTCGCTTACACCAACCACACGATTATGCCCGAAGCCTTGGAAAAGTGGCCTGTCGATATGTTCAAGACGCTCCTGCCGCGCATTTACATGGTTATCGACGAGGTTAACCGCCGTCATCTGGAATACGTCAAGGCGCGTTATCCTAACAACGTCGACAAGCTCCGCGCCATGTCGATTATCGAAGGCGGCGAAGTCCATATGGCTCGCCTGGCGATTGTCGGCTCGCACTCCGTCAACGGCGTCGCCCGCATTCACAGCGATATTCTCAAGTCCACGACGCTCCATGACTTCTACGAATATTGGCCCCGCATGTTCAACAACAAGACCAACGGCATTACGCACCGCCGCTGGCTCATGGGCAATAACCCCGAACTCGCCGACCTAATCGACAGAACTATCCGCAGCCGCGTCTGGCACCGTCACCCCGAACAGCTCGACCTGTTCAATGAATCCGTCGACGACCGCAAAGTTCAAAAGGAACTCGACGAAATTAAACTTATCCGCAAGACCGCGCTCGCCGAATTCATCAAGAAACATCAGGGCGTTGAACTCGACCCGAATACCATTTTCGATATTCAAGTCAAGCGCATTCACTCCTACAAGCGTCAGCTCATGAACGCGCTCCATATCATTTGGCAATACGAAAAGATGAAGAACGACCCCAGCTATAAACCGCTCCCGACGACGTATCTGTTCGGCGGCAAGGCGGCGGCGGGCTACTACATTGCCAAGGAGACGATTCGCCTCATCAACGCCATTGCCGATAAAGTCAACAACGACAAGTCTATCGAAAACCGTTTGAAGGTCGTCTTCATTGAAAACTTCGGCGTGTCTATCGGCGAAATTGTCTATCCTGCGGCGGACGTCAGCGAACAAATTTCCACGGCGTCCAAGGAAGCGTCGGGTACCGGCAATATGAAATTCATGATGAACGGCGCGATAACTTTGGGCACGCTTGACGGCGCGAACGTCGAAATCCGCGAGGCTGTCGGCGACGACAACATCGTTATTTTCGGGCTTAAGGCGGGCGAAGTTTTGGCTTACTACGAAAACGGCACCTATTCCGCGTGGAACGAATACACCGGCAACCCCAATGCGCGGCTCGTCGTCGACAAGTTAACCGACGGCTCCTACGGCAACTTCCAATCTCTGCGCGATTATCTGATTCAGGGCGGCGACGAATTCTTTATCCTTAAGGACTTCAACGCCTATATCGACGCGCACGAGGAAATTTATGCGCGTTACGCCGACCGCACGGGCTGGCTCCGCTCGGCGGCTATGAATATCGCCAACTCCGGCAGATTCTCCTCCGACAGGACGATTGACGAATACGCGGCGGAGATTTGGAATATCAAACCCTGCAAGATTCAATGACGGGCGATTAGCGGGAAGGAGGGCGGCTCATGAAAACTTCCAACCTCAGCGAATACGATTTGTATCTTTTCCACCAAGGCACGAATTATCGGGCTTACGAAATGCTCGGAGCGCACTTCATTGAGCGCGACGGCAAGCAGGGCGTCCGCTTTGCGGTATGGGCACCTCACGCAAAATCCGTCAGCGTGGTCGGCGACTTTAACAACTGGGATACTCGCGTCAACCGCATGATTCGGCTTGAAGACGGCGAAACTTGGGAAACCTTTATCGCGGGGCTGAAGCAGGGCGACACCTACAAATATGCCATTCTGCCTCAACACGGCAAGGCGCATATCCTCAAAAGCGACCCGTACGGCTTTTACGCGGAGAAACGTCCGAATACCGCCTCGCGCCTCTACAACCTCGAAGGCTACGATTGGCAAGACGACGCGTGGCAGGAGTTCAAAAATCGGCACTCGTCCTATTCGCGCCCCATGCTGATTTACGAAGTGCACGCCGGCTCGTGGCAACGCAACGGCAAAGATTATCTCAGCTACCGCGAACTTGCCGACCGCCTGATTAAATACGTCAAGGAAATGGGCTACACGCATATCGAATTCATGCCGCTCACCGAACACCCGCTGGACAACTCGTGGGGCTATCAGACCACGGGCTACTACGCAGTCACCAGCCGCTACGGCGAGCCGAACGATTTCCGCTACCTCGTGGAGACGGCGCACCAAAATAATATCGGCGTCATAATGGATTGGGTACCGGGGCATTTCTGCAAGGATACTCACGGCTTGCGCGAATTCGACGGCGTTAATCTTTACGAGTCGGATAACACGCAACGCTCCGAAAATCGCGGCTGGGGCACCGTCAATTTCGATTACGGGCGCACGGAGGTTCAAAGCTTCCTCATTTCCAACGCGCTGTTTTGGTTCGACGAGTTTCATATCGACGGATTAAGGATTGACGGCGTGGCAAATATGTTGTATCTTAACTTTGGGCGCGAGGACGGCGAGTGGACTCCAAATCGCTACGGCGACACCGGCAACTTGGAGGCTGTCGACTTCCTCAAAAAGCTCAATGAAACGGTCTTTAAATACAACCCGCAAGCCCTGATGATGGCGGAAGAATCGACCTCGTGGCCGCTCATCTCCAAACCCGTTTATATGGGCGGCATGGGCTTTAACTACAAGTGGAATATGGGTTGGATGAACGACATGCTAGACTACGTGAGCCTCGACCCGATTTATCGCAAGTGGAATCACGACAAAGTTACTTTCTCGTTTATGTACGCGTTCGCGGAAAACTTTATCCTGCCGCTGAGCCACGACGAAGTTGTTCACGGCAAGCGGTCGCTGATTGACAAAATGCCCGGCGATTATTGGCAAAAGTTTGCGGGCTTGAGAGGCTTCTTCGGCTACTGGATGGCGCACCCCGGCAAAAAGCTCCTGTTCATGGGCGGCGAATTCGGGCAGTTCATAGAGTGGAACGAAAACGACAGCCTCGATTGGCACCTGGTGGAGCAATACGAAAAGCATAAGCAAATGCAGGCGTATTCGCGGGCGTTGAACAAGTTTTATCTGGATAACAAAGCTCTTTGGCAAGTGGACTTCGATTGGAACGGCTTCCGCTGGATTGACTGCAACGACAACGATAACAGCGTGGTGTCGTTCATACGCAAGGCGGAGGACAGCGACGACTATCTGATAGCGATTTGCAACTTTACGCCGAACGTACGCGAGGATTATCGAATCGGCGTGCCCGACAAAGGCGCGTATATCGAAGTGTTCAATTCGGACGCGGAGGAATTTGGCGGCAACGGCATAACAAACGCGGGCAGTCTCCTGACCGAGGAGGTTCCCTATCACAATCGCAACCATTCCATAACCTTGACAATCCCGCCGTTGGCTACGATATTCCTTAAGCATGACGTGCCCAAGGAATATCTCGGCAACGAGGCAGATTAGCAAAGGCGCAGCTAGACGGTTTCAAAAATCGCCGAGCATAGCGCGACCGTTGAGTCAAGCGTCACGCTTGCGCCGTTGGCAACCGTTTTCCTGAAGCACGACGTGCCCAAGGAATATCTCGGCAACGAGGCAGATTAGCAAAGGCGCAGCTAGACGGTTTCAAAAATCGCCGAGCAT